>JAEZGI010000024.1 GCA_023416995.1 Bacteroidota bacterium | reverse complement strand
ATACCTGTACGAAAATCAAGCCTGTTTATATAGGCCCTTTCCGCGGACCCGGAAAAATAAAACGAGGTGTTTCCTTTGCTTAACTGGTGTTCGCTATAAGCTGTC
This sequence comes from Bacteroidota bacterium, assembly GCA_023416995.1. Taxonomy (GTDB): domain Bacteria; phylum Bacteroidota; class Bacteroidia; order Chitinophagales; family Chitinophagaceae; genus DATHKG01. Next base: position 55,323 of record JAEZGI010000024.1, on the reverse strand, counting down.
TTATCGTTCTTAAAAGCATTGGGCCAAACATGGAACCAGATATAGCTAAGGGTATCGGGTGAGTTGTTTTTGTATGTTAACTGCATGTACCCTGTCAACGCATGAACGGAATCGTTTAGCGATACATCAATTTTATAACGGAGCTCCTGTTGCCAGTCGCCGGTTTGCGCAAAACCGACAAGTGAAAAGGCGCAAGTGATCACACCAAACAGCAAACGGAGAACAGCAGTCATGAAAAGTTTCTTTTGGTATACAACGTTCATACAGGCTGTTTATTGGACTGGGTAATTCAGAACGATCTCACCGGCCTTTGCCTTTTAAAATTATTCGAATAGTGTATAACATGATTTTTAGATCAAGTGCCAGTGAAACATTCTCAATATAAATCAGATCATATTTCATTCGTTCAATCATTTCATCAACCGTGCCGGCATAACCAAACTGGACCATACCCCATGAAGTGAGGCCTGGTTTTACCTTTAGCAGGTAGCGGAAATAGGGTGTTTTTTCAGTCAATTGTTTTATATAAAAAAGTCTTTCCGGCCGCGGTCCTACCAGGCTCATTTCTCCAATCAAAACATTCCAGAGCTGGGGCAGTTCGTCGATCCTCCATTTGCGCATTGTCTTCCCCCAGCGGGTGATACGGGCGTCATTTTTTGATGATAGCTGCGGACCTTCATCTTCTGCATTGGCAAACATTGATCTGAACTTATAGATCCGAAACCGTTTGCCTTTGAACCCTACCCGTTCCTGTGAATAGATGATACCACCCTCTGAAGAAAAATGCGTTCTGATTGCAGCATACAATAGCAGTGGAGACAAAAAGATAAGACCAAGAAGGGCGACTACCACATCAATAACCCGTTTTATATTTTGTTGCCATTCCGGCATCAGCCCGGTCCTGATTCCTGTAAGCACAGGGCCAAACAACATATCAGTCTTTACGGAGCCAGAAAGAATGTCCAAAGTGTCGGGTACGATGCTGATCTCAACGTCCTTTTCTCCCAGCAGTTCTATAATTCGCTCGACCTGTTGTTTTTCTGATTTCTCCATGGCTATTACGACCATGCGTATATCATGTTTATCGATGATCTGGGAAAGCTCCGGCAAACTACCGAGTTTAGGTAGATGTTCAGCAATGCCATTTGTTTCGGCGCCGTTTATAAAACCTGCATAATGAAATCCGCTGCGTCGAAGTCCCTCTTTAGTTTCAAGGAAAATGTTCAGCGCCGTTTTATTGCTTCCCGCCAGCAGTGTGTTGAATACCACCTTACCCGTTGCAAGCTGACGGCTCACTGTCGTTAAAATAAGCGAACGTCCCACCCAGGTAAACAGGAATTGAACCACTACAAAACAGAACAGTGACTTATAATAGTAAGTGTATTGTTTTTGGGGATCATTGATGACGATGAGGAAAAAGATAACGGTGCAGCCGATGATACTTGCAGTTAACGTGATCGAAAATTCATTGAAAGAGGATTTTCGATATAGCGATTTATAGGCACCAAGCAAGGCATAAAAAACGATCCAGCTCATCGGCAACAGCAATAGCCCAAGCCAGAACCGTTGATTCAGATATAATGATCCATCCTGTACCAATAGCTCTCCCAACTGCCATCGCCTGAAAAAATAGAGGACGATCCACGCTAATGTTGCGGCAATGAAATCGCTGATGATGTACCAGACATTATGAACTTTATGGGAAGCAGGCATTGGCGATCAGGACGCGATACTGTTATTTTTTATTTTCTGCAGAATCTGATGCGCAACATCCATTGCACGGTAGCCATCAACTTCGGAAACAATCGTTGGTGTATTCTCTTGTATTGCATCACGGAATTTCTCTAGCTCCATGCGGATTGCATTTACTTCGGGTACCGGTGGGTTCAACATCGCGATTGATTTCTTCGATCCATTTGGCAGATCTATGTCAAATGAAAACGATTCAAGATCCTGCGGTGTTTTCAGTTTAATGACTTCTGCTTTTTTGTTCAGGAAGTCAATACCAATATAAGCGTCTTTCTGGAAGACCCGGACCTTTCGCATCTTTTTCATTGAGATGCGGCTGGAAGTGAGATTAGCTACACAACCATTATTGAATTCAACCCTCACATTGGCAATATCCGGTGTATCGGTCATCACGGCTACCCCACTCGCAGAAATAGATTTTACCTCGCTTTTTACGAGTTTAAGAATGATGTCGATGTCATGAATCATCAGATCGAGGATCACACTTACTTCGGTACCGCGCGGGTTGAATTGAGCAAGACGATGCACCTCAATAAACATCGGGTTAAGATCCAGGTGTTGTACAGCCAGGAATGCGGGATTAAAACGTTCTACGTGTCCGACCTGGAACTTGATATTCGATTCTTTCGCCAGCTTAACAAGCTCCCGGGCCTCTTCCATCGTATTCGCCAGCGGCTTTTCAACAAACACATGTTTACCCCTGCGCATGGCCAGTTTACAAAGCTCGAAATGGAAATTTGTCGGCGCCACAATGTCAACTGCATCGACTACATCGAGCAGACGTTCAGCTTCAAGAAACCGGGGGATCTGGTATTTTTCAGAAACTTCCTGGGCAGTATCATCATTCGGATCATAAAAGCCGACGACCTCCACCTGGTTGATTTCTTTCCAGTTGTTCAGATGAAACTTGCCAAGATGACCGACGCCTAAAACTCCAACCTTCAACATAATGGGTATTTGATTGCCAAATATAATCCATTATTACAGGATAGATTGATTTACAGCAATTTCAAATTGAACCGCTATTTCACGAACTGGGACTTTGAAAGATACAGCGGGTTGGGATGATAGATAAAAAGACAGGATCCCTCTTTGATTTCATCAATCATTTCTCTGCTTAATTCGGGAGGTAATGCGGGACAGCCCTGGCTTCTTCCTATATACCCCTGCGAGGTGATGTATTCTTCATTAACGTAGTCTGCACCATGTACTACGATGGCACGTTTGGCAGCATTATCATTGAATCCTTTTTCGCATCCCAATAAGCGCAGCGAATAACCGTTACTGCCCTGGTATGTTTTACTGGTAATATAGAAGCCAAGACTACTTTTATGAGAAGCAGGTTTGTTGGAGAAGGACAGTGCCTTTTCTTTTCCAGACTTCATACCATGAGCAACAAGCGTATTGTACAGGAGGGTGCAATTTTCGAGGTCGATCACATACAAGCGGCGCTGAACGCTGGGTTGGCTGAAATCGATGATTGAAATGATGCGATCGTTGGCTAACCTGCCGGATTTTCGCAATTTTTCCATGCCTCGCAACGCAAGCTGGAAAACATTTTTATTCAGTCCGAGTTCGTTCAACTGCAGACTGTCGTACATAGTGTTTACCGAAAGCGCTGGTTTTATAAGATTTGTGAGTACCGGCAAAGGCGGTAGTGTGATAGCGTTTGTGTCGTTGCTGCCTGTGGAAGCCGCAGATATATTTAGTTGAAAAAGCGCTGCCAGGGCCAGCAGTGCGGTTCTGTTGAAAAATGTTAACCTCATTCCAGTCAATTTCAATGTTGGTTTAGTAAAATTGAACGGAGTTATTGTCAGAAAATTCTGTATCGTGCCGCCAGAATTTGCAACACGCATAGAAACCCCTATTAAACCCCTGTTGGAAGCGCTAAAAATATGGAATGAAAGTCGTTTCTACAATACCCCGGGGTGGTAAAAACGGTTGATTACGGATTTTTACTCATTTTAATATCTCCTTGAGCACCTTAAGTTTGCCATCGATGGGGTGCCTATATGAAAGTTGAAGCAGGTGTGCCACAAGCGGATACACGTGAATATTATCAAACTCCTTTATAGTGATGCCATTTTTAAATGCGGGCCCCCATGCGAAAAAGCCGGCAAGCATTTCCGGCATTTTCGGATCGAATCCATGTTTACCCCGGTCGACCGTGGTATAGTTGATGTTGAAAACCTTCGGAGGTTTCGCAACAAGTATGATATCTCCCGTGTGGTTATAGCGGTCGTGGCGGGAATTGTAGTGCCATCGGCGGGGAAGTTTGTTGCGCAGGTAAGGGGTAAATCCATCGGAGTTTCTGCGGAGTTTGCGGTAGAGCGGACGGATATCTGCCGGATTTCTAGCGTGTAACTGTAATAACGCATCGCCACGGGGCACGATAAAACGGCTGGTATCTATTGCAGCAGGCAGTCGCATTGGGTTCTGATGGTCCACGGTTGTCATTCCGTGATCAGAAAGCACTATGAAGTTTACATCAACCCCAGATGCTGTTGCCGCTTTGGCGAGCAAACCTATGATGCTATCGATATACTTCACGGCGGTACCCACCTGGGGTGCATCGGCGCCATAGATGTGTCCCGCGTTGTCTACTTCGCTGAAATACATACAAACCAGGTGCGGCCGGGTACTATCGGGCTGTTTAAGCCAATTGCTGACAATTTCCACCCTTGTGGGTGCGGGAATACGCGTACTGTAATTATAATTATAAGTCGGTCGAACACCCCCCACTGCCGCTTCAGAGCCCACCCAGTAGAAACAGGCGGAAAGCATTTGTGATTCTTCCGCTAACACCCACAACGGTTTGCCGTGGTACCAGCTGCTGTCACGCACAGCTGCTGGTGAATTTGCAGCATAGGATGCATTTTTCGCACGATCGTAAAAATAATTGTCAACAAGGCCATGGTGCGCGGGATACATGCCCGTCGCAATCGTATAGTGATTGGGAAAGGTTAATGAAGGGAAAGCGGGCCGGATCCCGGTGCCGCGCACCCCCTGAGATGAAAACTTCAACAGGTTCGCGGCACCGTACTTTGCTGCATAGTCGTGCCGGAAACCATCAATCGAGATCAGCAACAAATAGGGTTTGTCCACAGTTGCCGCGCTGTTTATTCTGCCCGGGATAATTTTTTGGGTGGTATCCTGAGCAATCACCGATCCGGTGTTAATATATAGGTTAAGCAAGAAAAGAAATTTCCAGGTGCGCTTCATAAACATTTCACTATTCTCAAAAAAAACCTGCCCGCCTGTTGGGCTGGCATAAATCTTTTTATAGCAAGATATACCTAACCTGGCATGATGAAGAAAAAACAACTAGGGAATTCCGATCTCCACATCGCTCCGTTGGTTTTTGGCGGAAATGTATTTGGCTGGACACTTAACGAAAAAGAATCATTTCATATCCTCGATCGGTTTGTCGCCGCAGGATTTGACACTATTGATACCGCTGATGTTTATTCAGCCTGGGTTCCCGGGAACAAGGGCGGTGAATCTGAAAGCATTATAGGCAGTTGGATAAAACAACGCGGAAACCGCAATAAGGTGGTGGTATGTACAAAAGTAGGTGGCGACATGGGGCAAGGGAAAAACACTTCAGCCGCATATATTATTAACGCCGTCGAGCAATCGTTAAAACGACTTCAGACCGATTATATTGATCTGTACCAAAGCCACTATGACGATGAGGTGACACCGGTTGAGGAAACACTTGAAGCTTTTACAACACTTATTCAGCAAGGTAAAGTTCGTTGGATCGGTGCTTCAAATATATCGCCGGAACGCCTGAGGGCATCTGTGGAAGCCAGCAGGAAGAACGGGTTTGCGCAATATCAATCTTTACAACCCTTATATAACCTTTACGAGCGCGGGCAGTTTGAAGACAATTATGAACAGATCTGCCTGGAAAACAATATAGGTGTGATCAATTATTATTCACTCGCCAGCGGTTTTTTAACGGGCAAATACCGGAGTGAAGCTGACCTTGGTAAAAGTCAACGTGGCGGAGGTATTAAACAATACCTGACACCACGTGGTTCAAAAATTCTGGCTGCGCTTGACCGGGTGGCAGAAAAGCATGGTACCACACAGGCGGCCGTTTCGCTGGCATGGCTGCTTGCTAGGCCATCGGTCACTGCTCCGATTGCAAGCGCCACCAGTGAAAAGCAATTGGAAGCATTCAGTGAAGCAATCAGGTTAAATCTATCGCAGGATGATCTTGAATTGCTCAATATCAAAGATTAGTTCCACGCTACCCTAACAACCAAACCGCAAGCATACCACTACATATATGGAACAACATTATTACACCCTGCAAACAATCTACAACATCGTTAAAGATGATAGCCAGCCGCACACCTACCCATGTACTACAAGGGAGATTATTGTGAGACAGTTATTTGGATGGGATGATATAAAGACACATCTTGAGCTGCTAGAAGCTGAAGGTTTGATCACGGTAAGGCAACTTGGTACGGTTGCGATCTGCATTACACCATCTGGCGTGGCGAAGGCAAGAGCAATGGTGAAAATGACGGCGTAGCCGCGATCAGGCTTTAAAGCCAAGTTTGGAAGCGACCTTTTTAATATCTGTTTTACCGGTCAGCAGTGGTTTAAACAAATCGCCTTTTTTTTCAAGTCGTTTGAATATGTTACCAATATGAAACTGTGATGGATGCAGACCTTTTTTTACTTCTTTCCATTCCAGCGGCGTTGATATGGTTGCGCCGGGTTTGGGTCGGAGACTATACACGCTGGCCAGGGTTTGACCCTTACGATTTTGAAGATAGTCTATATAGATTCTTCCCTTTCGTTTATTCAGCGGCCGATCAATAGTGGTTATTTCCGGCAGTTCTTCTTCTACCAGGGCCGCCAGTCCCTTTGCAAATTTTCGGATCTGCAGATATGTATACTGTGCCCCGAGCGGAATATAAACATGCAGACCGGTTGACCCCGAAGTTTTGCAGTAACATTTTGCACCGGCGCTTTCGAGCAACTTTCGAACAACAAGTGCAGTTTCTACCACCTGGTTAAAGTCGTTGTTTTCAGAAGGATCAAGGTCAATCACGAGATAGTCGGGTTTGTTGATACTTCCCAATCTTGAATTCCAGGGATTTATTTCAATACAACCAAGATTGTTCATAAAAGCCAGCCCAGCCTTTTCATTGCAGATGAGATAGTCTATTTTTTTGTCGGCCGATTCCGAATAGATTTTGACCGTCTTCATCCATTCAGGGGCAAGGTCACCAGCATCCTTATGAAAAAAGGCCTGGCCCCGGATGCCATTTGCGCTTCGAAGTAATGATTGCGGCCGGTCTTTGAGATACCGGCTGATATAAGGATACACGGCCTGGTAGTATTTCAATACATCACCTTTGGTAACACCGTCTTCAGGAAAATATAGCTTATCCTGGTTGGTTACTTTGAGCGTGTGCCCTCCTATTTTGATTTCGGTCGCTTTAGATGCGCTCATGATTTTGATCCGGAGTTTTTAGCCGGTTACCTTTTCATGTTGATTGTTAATTGGTATTTTCTTGGTGCTGGTTTTTTATCCGCTTGCTTTTTTCGCTATCGATTTTTCGCTGCAGAACTTAGCCAGCTATTAGTTGGCTGTAGATATTTTTCGCGTTGATTTTTTCGTCGCAGAACATTTGCCAGCTTTTATTTAGCCGTAGATGTTTTTCGGGTTGATTTTTTTGCTGCTGATTTTTTCGTTGCAAATCTGTTACCGGCCGATTTCTTTGCTGCAAATTTCTTTGTAGCAGATCTGTTACCGGCCGATTTCTTTGGTGCAGATTTCTTTGCTGCAGATCTGCTACCGGCTGATTTCTTCACTGCAGACTTTTTCGCTGCTGATCTGCTACCGGCTGATTTCTTCACTGCTGACTTTTTTGCTGCAGATCTGCTACCGGCTGATTTCTTCAATGCTGACTTTTCCGCTGCAGATCTGTTACCGGCTGATTTCTTTGCAACTCTATTTTTCGTCCCGCCACTGTTTTCGCCAGCGGCCTTCCGGGTCGACGAACCAGTCCCGGCTGAAGCTTTACTTATCGATTTTCTGGTTTTGCCATTACCCTCGCCGGACGACGAAACAGATGAACGCCGGCCGGTCCGTGACGAACGTTTGGCAGTTGCTGCCTCGGCAAGCGCCTTGTTGATCGGTGATGATTTCAGCGTATGTTCCTCACTGTTATAGGGCTTATCGGTTGCAAACTGATCACGATGTTTAATCAATAACCAGTTCTTACCGTCAATCCGAACCAGCGCAAAGCTTCCTTTAATTTTTTTGCCTTTAAGGTAGAACTTCAGCATACCAGCATTGATGTGCCGGTCAATCTCTTTGTCAGATATCTTATCCATCTCCTCGGGTTCGTAGGTACCCTTATCCCATATTTCAACAATGCCCGCGCCGTAGTTCCCATCCGGGATCACTCCGCTAAAACTTGCATAGGCCAGTGGATGATCCTCTACCATTACAGATAAACGTTTATCTGTGGGGTTAAGTGATGGTCCCCGGGGAATCGCCCAGCTTTTGAGCACGCCGTTTACTTCCAGGCGAAAATCGTAATGCAGCCGGCTGGCTTTATGTCTTTGAATCACAAAAGACCTGCTCGCGGATGCTTTCGCTTTTTTGCCACCCGGTTCAGGAGTAACGTTGAAATTTCTCTTTTCATTATATCTGGAAAGGCTCATGCTCAGGAAGCTTTTTTCGTTTTCTTAGCAGGTGCTTTTTTACCAAGACTTGCTTTTAACTGCGACATCAGATCGCGTGTATTGCTATGCACCACACGGAGTTGTGGTGTTGTTGTTTTCTTCCCTTTGGCTTTCGCTTTTATCACTTTCATCAGTGATTCGGTGTAGGTATCCTTATAGCGGGATATGTCGAACTTACCCGTCATCTGCTCAATCAGCGTCAATGCCATCTTAAGTTCGCCTGGTTTCACCTTTGAAGAGTCCGGGATATTCAGGTCCTTTACATCCCGCACCTCTTCGCTGAACCGGATCGTATTCAACACTATGGCCTTATCCCGGGGTTTAAGAATGCAAAGATGTTCACGGTTCCGCAACACATAAGTGCCCAAACCAAATTTGCCACTTTTCTCTAATGCTTCTCTGAGCAGTGAGTAAGCTTTTTCACCCGATTTATCGGGCTGAAGATAATACGGCGTTTCAAAGTAAACGCTGTCGATCTCTTTGCCATCTACAAATTCATCTATAGATATAATCTTTGATTTTTCCGGACTTGCTTTTGCAAAATCGTCATCATTCAGAATAACATATTTGCCATCCATCATGTATCCTTTGACAATATTTTCCCAGGCCACCACCTTTCCTGTCTCGGCATTTACACGCTGAAATTTAATATTGGAGTGATCTTTTTTATCCAGCATATCAAGATCAAGTTCGCTTCCCTGCACTGCGCTGAATAATTTGACGGGTATGTTAACAAGGCCGAATCCAATGGCCCCTGACCATATTGCTCTCATACATTTTATTTTAGCCTTTGTGGCGTTTAATAATTCACGTTAGCTTCAATAAACTGTTTAAAACCATATACATCTTCCCTGACAACCTTCTCCAGAGACGGTTGAAAGAATCTGCTCAATGCATCTCCGACCATGCCCAGCGGTGGTTGATAACTGATCGTGACGTGCACATCAGTGCCGTCAGCTTCTTCCGAATCACGAAATTCTACCTTCCCTACATTATCTATCATTGAGTCGGGCAACGATCTCCATGTAATCTCTTTATCGGGAATATCCAATACAATGGAAGCGCGCCAGGTAAGCGGCACCGGGCTGCCCGGCAGTTCAGCGCGCCACTCACTTATGTTTTCAAACACCTGTTTTACTTCAGTAATATGGCTCATGAACAGTGGAAGGTTCTCAAGATTTCTCCAGGCCCTGTATACAGAAGAACGAGGCTTTGCCACAAACATCGTCAACCGGATGTTTACATTTGTTGATGGAATTGTCGCTGCTTTTCCAGCTGCAGAATAGACAGGACAATTACCTGTGATACCCCTATACAACAGGTAGCCACCGGTAAGCAGTCGAAGTACATGAAACTTTTTCGAGGCGACAGAGTTTAGCACCAGGAAAGATCCTGCCGCTATTGAAATAAGGCGTTCGCCACTTCCTACATTGACCGCATGCGTTTTTGTTAACTGCATTGATATAGAGTTTGTTGATGAAGTATTGATATAACTATTGTGCCTCCGCAGCCTGGTCGAGCAAACCTTTCGTGAGGTTTTGCCACTGAATATCAGCAAAGCCTCCAAATGCACCGGTTGCTACCAGGGAGTTTCGAATGTTATCAATTGTACTATCGGTATGATTATTAGGCTTTTCATTACGGCCATGCACACTCGCTTCTACACAATTGCTGAACCTTTTCACAATGAACGTACTCGTTGCCGCAGGATCGAAAAAATGAGCCGTATCCGATTTATCGGAATTTGGATCAGCAGCCGGTGATACAGTCATCATGAGCATGTCCGAAACTTCATCTTTTTTCTCCTGCAGATTTTTGATCTCAACCCAGTCATATCCCCTGCCCGCAGTTGTACCGGGTCCGGGAATATCTATCCTGATCAGATCTCCAACATTTGCCTGCCTGTTAACATCGTTACCCTTTGCATCATGCAGTGTAAAAACCGCACTCTCAAAACCGGCAAAATTTTTCCACTTGTCTATGAACAATAAACGATTTTTTGCTTCCTCGTATAAACCGGTTGCAGAGTTTATATCGGGCATTTCACGACTCGCAGCATTGTCTGACTGCTTGCCGGTTACTTGTTCTGGTACCTGCATATAACAAATCTGTTTAACTGATTTTTACAGAATTATGGGCAGCCATATGCGCATTCTTGAAAACGTTATCGATGGCATGCACCCAGTTTTCATCCATTGCATCTTCACGAACAACACTGTCAGTATGATGGATGGTCAGACAAGCAGTCTTTTTTCCAGCTGTGGGTTTGGCAATGCTGAATTCAATGGCTCGATAACCCTTGTGCGAACGCTGCAATTCTTTAATCTTTTCAGCCAATAACGGCATCAGGTTATGAATGGCGTCATAATCATCAGTTTCAAAACTGAATTTGATATTTACTGAATTGCTCATAATAAATGTTTTAGCACTTCAATACGTACTGTAATTTTTATACCGGAGCCAATTTTTGATATGAGATGGTTCAAGTGCACTTGTAACGCGGGGATCCATAGCCGAAATCAGAAACCAGCACATCAGCCCTGGCGTTTGAGGAATTTTTTCTACACTACTTTAAAAACATAAAATGAATTCTTTTAATTGGGGCATTATCGGTCCGGGAAGTATTGCTAACGATTTTGCTGAAGATCTAAAGCTGGTGAAAAGACCGCAAAGAATAACATCGGTATTATCTCACCGCCAAGAAAGTGCTAAAGAATTTGCTGACAAACACAACGTCACAAATTATTACACCGATATTCAGCAGTTTATCAGCAACAGGAATTTTGATGCAGTGTACATCGCTACGCCGCACACTTTTCATTTTGAACAGGCACTGGCATGTTTAAATGCCGGCATACCGGTGCTTTGCGAAAAACCACTTGTTATAAATGCAGAACAGGTGCAGCAGCTTATCGAGGCAGCGGAAACCAACAACTGTTTTTTGCTGGAAGGCATGTGGATCAGGTTTCTTCCCAGTATCAATACGCTACTCGACCTGATCGCTAAAGATAAGATTGGCAAAATTGTTTCGATAAAGGCATCAATGAGTTATAAAGCGCCCCGGGATTCTGACAATCGTTACTTCAATCCCGATCTTGGTGGCGGTTCGTTACTGGACCTTGGGATCTACCCCGTATTTCTCTCCCACCTGTTATTAGGTAATCCTGTCAATGTAAAAGCTACGGGAAAGCTGTCGGCCGACGGCGTTGATGAAACCTGTGCTATTCTCTGCAGTTATGAGACCGGTGCTCATGCACTGCTCGAATCCTCAATAATCACTCAAACAGCATTAACGGCTGAAATTGGCGGCGACAAAGGTGTAATTAGAATTATGAGCCCCTGGAACGAAAAGCCGGAAGGGATCATCTTAAAGGAATATGAAAAAGATGAGGAGGAGCATTTTCCCTGTGAATGGGAAGGGCGCGGGTTTCAGTACCAGGTGGAAGAAGTGATCCGGTGCCTTGAAGCAAACCAGATCTCCAGCAATCTATATTGTCACCACTTCAGTCTTGATATTATGAAGACGCTTGATGAAGTGCGCAGGCAGCTTCACGTACACTATGATAAATTTGAATAAGCACTAAACCAAACTATTTGAATGACTAACCAAACGATATTTCAGTTCTTTCATTGGTACACATCACAGGCAGGCGATCATTGGAAACATTGCGCTGACCAGGCAAATTTCCTGGCACATCTTGGGGTGACACATGCCTGGTTGCCTCCTGCTTATAAGTCATGGCGCGGCACTTATGAACCAGGTTATGCAGTGTATGATCATTATGACCTTGGTGAATTTGATCAGAAAGGAACGATCAGAACAAAATACGGAACAAGGAAAGAGTACCTCCATGCCATCCGGAAACTACAACACGCAGGCATAAAGGTCGTAGCGGACATTGTTTTGAACCATAAAAACGGTGGAGATGAAATTGAGACGGTGCCAGTTGTAAAAGTTAATGAAGAAAACCGGAATGAAATCATCAGCGACCGGCACGAAATAGAAGCATATACACGATTTGTTTTTCCCGGCAGACGCGGCAAATACTCGAAGTTTATCTGGGACTGGCAATGTTTCAGCGGCGTCTCGGGAGATGATAATTCCATTTACAGCATCCAGAATCAATACGGTGAATTGTGGGATGAAATGCCGGACGATGAAAAGGGAAATTTTGATTACCTCATGGGTGCCGATATCGAGTTCCGGAATCCGTATGTGATGGAAGAATTAAAGAAGTGGGGCAAATGGTATATTACTACCACAGGGCTTGACGGATTGCGGCTGGATGCAGTGAAACATATAAGTCATCACTTTTTTAATGAATGGCTTGGCTATCTTGAACAAGAGTTTAAAAAAGAATTTTTTTGTATTGCTGAATATTGGAACCCTGATGTATCGGTGCTTGAACGATACATTGACGCGTTGGGTGGAAAAACCATGTTGTTTGATGTACCGTTGCATCATAATTTTTACGAGGCATCTATCCAGGGTGGCGATTACGATATGCGCTGCATATTTGATAATTCTTTGCTGAAAGCACGTCCCGGCAGTGCCGTTACGTTTGTTGATAATCACGACACCCAACCATTACAATCGCTTGAATCAACAGTTGATTATTGGTTTAAGCCACTTGCCAATGCGCTCATTTTGTTAAGGACCGAAGGCCTGCCCTGCATTTTTTACCCTAGTATTTATGGCGCCCATTACTCTGACGTGATGGATGACAGAGAAATCCACATTGAATTGCATGGTGTGCCCGGGTTAAGAGAAATGATGCTGGTAAGAAAAGAGCTGTGTTATGGTGAGCAATGGGATTATTTCGATCATTTCAGTACAGTTGGCTGGGTACGTTCGGGCAAAGAAGACGATCCATTATCAGGATGCGTGGTCTTGATGACCAACGGCACTGCCGGTTTTAAAAAGATGTTTGCGGGTAAAAAACATGCAGGTGGCACTTTCATCGATGCACTTAAAAATCGTGAGGAAAAAATAGTGGTTGATGAAAATGGCGAAGCGGAATTTCATGCTAACGATGGGTCAGTTTCTGTTTGGGTAAGAGAAGAGAAAGGTGGATTATTTTCGTGAAATTCCCCAGTTTGAAGCCCGGAGCGTCCACAAGCAGGTATATAATTCCTCAGTAAGCCTGAAATAGCATCCTGCAACGGTGGCATTGAATTTTTATAATTCAGTTAAAAGCGAAATATGAAAATCAAGTATGTTAAATCAGCCACGACCCTACGCGCCCTCAGAGCACGCGAAGTGGACGAGTTGATCAACAATACAATCCTGAAACCGATTCCGAACCCTGCAAAATCAAGTGAAAAACGTGTTTTTAATAACTGGGATCTGCCTGTGGAACAAATACCTTATTTAAGGTGCAAAAAATACGATCCGCTATAAACGTTTAATCCATTTAATCACCACTAAAAATTCTTGATTATGTTACGTTGGACACTGATCTTTCTCGTTATAGCTATTATAGCTGCAATTTTCGGATTCGGCGGTATTGCCGCAGGAGCCGCTGGTATCGCAAAAATTTTGTTTTATATTTTCATCGTTCTGTTTCTGCTCTCCCTTATCGGAGGCGGATGGAGCAGAAAAGCACCGTAGTTTTTATCCAATATTTTACAGATACGAGAGTGTGGTTGTCCAACCGCACTCTTCGTGTTTTAAACCTTGTTGCCGCTGATGCCTGTACCCAATCAAAGGGCGAGGCTGTCTTAGGCACTGTCGGTTGAATACAACACCTGGTAATCACCTGCAGGCATGTTGAACTGCACGCTTCGTGATAAGGTGACCTGGTTGTTCTCAAATAATTTATTGTAAGAACCGATGATGGCAGGATGTTCAATCTCAACCCGCCTTTCTTCTTTTGCAAGATTTAAAATTACCAACACACGATCCTTTTCTCTTCGGCACAGGTAAGCCAAAACCTCTGTTTGGGCCGGTTTCAGCAATAAAACGGACGCATCCTGTTGCAGGGCCTTGTTTGTTTTTCTCAAAGCTAGTAACTGCCTGTAGAAATCGTGTAATTCAACCTTACCCTCCCAGTCGATATGATCCTTCTCAAAAAATGCAAGTCTCCGGAGATTCGGTTTTTCCTGTCCCGAGTAAATCAGCGGGATCCCGGGAAACGTGCAACTGAACACAGCCATTGCTTTTGCCGCAACACCGTATTTTTCATATTCAGTTCCCCAGTACGAATTTTCATCGTGATTGGAAGTGAATAAGAGTTTTCTTGAGCCAATGGGGTAATAAGTATATTTTAAAAGCGCTTCGCTGATGTCTGAGAATGGCAATTCGCCTTTGAAATATTTGTCGCAGGCACGCATCACTTCCCATCCGTAGGTCACATCAAATGCTTCATGGTAGCTCACTATTTCACATTCAGCCAACCAGAACAATGGTTTGATATTATCACAGGCATTTCTCGCCTCTACCCAAAAATCAACCGGTACCGTACGCGCCATATCACAACGAAAGCCGTCAATATTGAATTCGTTAACCCAATATTTCATGCAGTTGATCATTGCTTTTCGTAGTTCGGGCACTTCGTAATCGAGGTCGATCACATCTTCCCAGCCGTATATTTCGGTAAAATTTCTTTCACTGTCTTTCCGGAAATATTCAGGATTTGTTTTGGTCCATTCATGATCATAACCGGTATGATTCGCCACCCAGTCGATCAGCACCTTCATGCCGTGTTGTTGAGCCAGGCTGACCAGGTTTCGAAATTCTTCGTCTGTACCATAGGCTGCATCGATTTTTGTGTAGGAGCTTGCTGCGTAGTAGCTGCCAAGCGATCCCTGCCGCTTTACTTCGCTGATGGGCGTTACAGGCATAAACCAAAGCATATCAACACCCATGTCACGCAAACGCGGAATGTGTTCGAGAAAGGCAGCGAAAGTGCCTTCGCGTGTATATTGCCGTAAGTTGACCTCGTAAATATTGGAGCCGTTGGCCCATGAAATCGTTGGAAATGCAATACTCATCCTACAGGAGTTTATTGCCTGAGTTTAAGCAAAAGTCCGACCAGCGTTTTATTATTTTCCGGTTGACCTGGTAATTCCATGTGCAAGTCCACGCAATTCTGCAAGTCCGCGTAACCGGCCAATTGCGGAATAACCAGGGGCCGTTGTTTTTTGCAGATCGTCCAGCATCTGGTGACCGTGATCCGGGCGAAAAGGAATGGGCTCTGTGCGTCGCGACTGGATGTTCAGCAACTCTTTCATTACTTCAAACATATCCGTATCACCATCCAGGTGAGCCGCCTCGTAGAAACTGCCATCTGCCTCGCGGCGCGTATTACGCAGGTGCACGAAATACACCCGGTCTCCCACTGCCTTAAGTATCCTGGGAAGATCATTTTGAATCCCTGCACCCAGAGAACCGGTACAAAAACAAATACCATTGGCGGGATGATCAACCGCCTTGAGAATGTACTCCATATCCTGCTGATTGCTCATCACTCTTGGCAGCCCGAGAATATCAAAGGGTGGATCATCCGGGTGGATGGTCATGCGGATGCCCGTTTCTTCGCAGGTTTCCATTATGGCGTTAAGAAAGTATGCGAGATTTTCGCGTAAGCCATCGCCTCCTAATTCGGTATAGATATCGATGCTGGTAATCAGCGCTTCGGGTGTTATGCTTGCTTCACCAGGCACCCCCATCAGGATATTTTCGCTGAGCGTATCGATGTACTTGTTACTGGCCGTTTCAAAGCGTTTTTTAGCATCATTAAGTTGGGCGGGCGTATAATCCTTTTCCGCACCTGACCGTTTCAAAATAAACACATCAAAAACGGCCAGATCCGTCCAATCAAATCTTAATGCTTTAGAGCCTTCGGGCATTGGATAAAAGAGATCGGTACGAGTCCAGTCAAGCACCGGCATAAAGTTGTAGCAGACTGTCTTAACACCAACCTTTGCAACGTTTCTAAGATTCTGGCGATAAGTTTCGAGGAGATCGGCATAGTTTCCCGTCCTCGTTTTTATATTTTCATGAACAGGAATACTCTCAACGACCGACCATTTCAGTCCGGATTTTTCTATCAGGGATTTTCTTTCTTCCAGATCAGCCATCGGCCAAAGCTGGCCGTGGGGGATGTGATGCATCGCAGAGACGACACCTTCTGCGCCCGCCTGCCTGATATCCGCAAGCGTTACCGTATCAGCGGGTCCATACCAACGCCATGTTTCCAGTAAAGGATGAGTTTTCATAGTTGTCTAATTAGAAGCCAATGCTGTTTCCACCATCAACGGTGAGAATAACACCTGTTATATATTTTGCGGCGTCAGAAGCGAGATATACTGCTGCATAACCTACATCTTCGGGTTTGCCAAGATAACCAAGCGGAGTGCGGCCAAGTACCTTCGCTTTACGCTGCGGATCGTTGTTCAGCGCTTTCGCTGACATATCTGTTTCTATAAATCCGGGAGCGATACAATTTACTCTTATGCCAAGCGGCGAAAGATCAACGGCCATTGCCCGGGTCATTCCTTCAATAGCAGATTTTGCCGCAGTATAGGAAATCACTTTCGGGATTCCATATTTAGCAGCCATCGAGCTGATCAGGATTATAGAGCCATTTCCCCTTTCAACCATATTTCTTGAAAACTCACGGCTAAGCGCGAACGTTGCCTGTTGATTCGTACGTATTACCGTCTCAAAATCCGCATCCGTTACTTCGAGGAAATCTTTTTTCATGTTGATACCGGCATTGTTAACCAGTACATCTATCTGACCGTATTCCTGCTCAACTTCTTTTACAAATTGAGGAACCTTTGGCAGATCGGCAATATCAAAAATTTTATAAGAAGCGTTTGATCCAAGTGTGGCAACAGCGCTTTTCAGCACGTCTTCGCGGCGACCGACCATTACCACCCTGGCACCTGCCTCAATCATCGACGTTGTAATAGCAAGCCCCAGGCCGGAGCCACCACCGGTAACAACCACCGTTTTACCCGAAAGAGAGAATATATTTTTCATCATAGCTCATTTATGCACAGGATGGAAGTGCAGCCTTAAAAATACAAGTGATTAGGCAGAATCGGAAGAACTACTTTATAAACACATGCAAAACCCGCCGGCCTTAACCAGCGGGTTTCACAATATGGTCAAAAAATTATTCAGGTATCTGGGTCAATGGCGGAGAATAACGCTCATATCCGCTGTAACCTTTGTTTTGGTTGATGATACCATTACTATTCGCCTGGATGGCGTTAGAAGGTACGGGCCATAAAACATGGTAAGGACTGATAGTGTATTTATCGCCGTGGTTGGTGACCAGTCCTTCGCGGTAGAAGTTATTCCTGGCCATGATCCTGTCATAGAAATAGTTGTTGTCTGAAAAATTATTCAGCGTGTAGGTTTTGCCATTTTCAGCGGTCTTGCCGGTCATCGCAAAAATATAAGAGATACGGGTAAGTTCTGTTTTACGTGGTTCTTCATAAAACAACTCACGTGCTCTTTCATCGAGAATGGTACCAATATTAACGTCTCCGGCATTTATTTCAGCGCACTCTGCACGTGTTCTGACTGCATTGATATCAGCTGCTGCAAGTGCGGCCTCACCTTTCCAGAAATATGCTTCTGCCCTCAGGAGATAAGTTTCCGCCAAACGGAACACATACCAATCCGTATGTCCGCCCTGCATCGGAGTATTTTCCTGGTCAGGGATAAACACTTTATAATGCGGCCATCCGAAATAGCAACGGATACTGTCGGTAGTTAATAAGCCACCGGATGCGTTCCGCATCTGGACATTCTTGAGATACCAGGGATCATTATTGACTTTGAGTTGTGGTTCGTTATAAAGCAGGTCTTCCATATCCATCCAGTTACCTTCAGCATGACGCAGATCATTGGGGTCGGTCCAGAGCTCATACTGGCTGTAATTGGTTGGACGCGCACGTCCTATACCACGTCCGTAGAGATTTGATTGCGAAAAGAAGTCAGGGATAACTGTGGCGGTAGCTGCGTCGTTTGTTCCTTTTCTACCAGATGGCGTATTGATAGTATTGCCCCAATAAGGTACGGCCTGGCGCATGATGCGCATACCACCGTCAAACTGACCATCGCCAAAACGATCAATGATATAAAACAGACCTTCTTTATTCTCGCCAATTGTTTTGTTCTCGGGACGGTGAAGATCCCAGATCACATTTTTCTTGGTAGACCCGAACGGTTGCCGCATCAGTGAATAAGGGCCGGTGTTAATAAGGCGTGTGGAAGATGCGATAGCATCATCAAATAAACCCAGCGCAAGATTCACCTTAGTGAGCAGGTGCTGAATGGCACCTTTTGTTACCTCACCTTTATTCACTGCATCGCTCGCCCACTGCTCGGCAAATTCAAGGTCTTTTTTCATTCGCTCCAGGATCACCTCTCTTTTTGTCGTGAGATAATCCAGTTTGGGTTCCATCGGCTCCGACATCACTGCAGGTACATCACCAAACTGGTGTGTAAGGCGGTAATATCTTAACGCGCGGTGAAATAATGCGGAACCCAATACAAGATTACGCTCAGCTTCGCTCTTCCAGGTCGCATCATCTATCCGGGTGATCACCGTATTTGCATAACGGATCCCGCGATAACCTTCGCGCCAGTAAAACTGAAGCCTCGCGTGGTCGGCATCATCAAATGCAGCCGCAGCATCAGGAGTGATAAGCAGGTTAAGATCCTGTGCAGGACCACTTTTATCTGTTGTACCCTCAACAGTAACTTCTGAAAACACCATCTCTGTCAGGATAGGAGGATTGTCACCATAATATTCTATCCGCGCGTTCCTGGCGCAGGCTACCAATGCCGCACGAAAACCTGCTGCATCTATATATGCATTACCAGGTGAATAGAAAGATAAGGGCTCAGGCTTCAGCCAGTCTTTTTTACAACCCGTTGCACCAATTACAAGCGCAGCAGAAATTGTATATATCGCAAATTTTTTGAAACTTATCATATCGCTTGGTTTGACAAATTAAAGTGTTACGTTAATTCCCAGGGTGTAAGTTCTCGGAGGCGGTGTGTTGCCATACTCTGCATCCCAGAAGGTCCAGTCAGGCTGATATATACCAGCGTTATTAACGTTAGCATATATACGAACACTCTGAAACTTTGCTTTTTGTATTATGGCTCTTGGTACATTATAACTCAATGCAACGGTGCTTAACCTGATGAACGACTGTTTGCGGTATACACTAAAGTTTGCACCGCCATTACTTGAGTACAGCCGGGCCGCATCGTTAATTGGGTTGTCAGGCGTCCAGTAAGGAAGTATATAAGAGTTCTGCCTGTCCTGAAAACCACTGTTGTTTTTTGCCTGGTTGTAGGAAGCCATTTGTCCCCAAACGGCATACATCATAAAACTAAAGTCAAAGTTTTTGTAGATGTTGAATTCGTTCCGGAGATTCCAGTTGTATCGCGGTGTTGTATACCCGAGAAATTGCCTGTCATCGTTTGTATACTTACCATCATTATTCACGTCTTCCACTTTGAAGTCGCCCGGGAATACCCCGTACCTCGCGGCATCAGCTTTTTCACTTTCCTGCCATACACCCAGCACGCGTTGATCCCACACAACTGCGATATCACGTCCGAGGAACCATTTATTGTTAATATCATCGTACTCACGTGTGCCGGTCACATTACCATTGGCATCATATACATTCACAGGACCGTACAGTCTTTTGATCTTGTTCCTGTTCAACCAGAAGTTGAAGCTGGTACGCCAGACAAGATTTTTAGATTGTACGTTGGTGCTGTTGATCGTAATTTCCATACCGCGGTTCTCTACGCCACCAAGGTTAAACATCACGTTATCGAAGCCTGCCATAGTAGGAAGCGCGCGGAGTATCAACAGGTCCTTGGTTTGTTTGTCATAAACATCAATAGATGCGGTCAAACGGTTATTTAAAAAACCGAGATCAATCCCAAAATTGGTAGCCGCGGTTTTTTCCCATTGCAGCTGATCGTTTTGCATCCGGTTCACCCAAAGTTGTGAGACCGGAACGATTACACCTGCCGGAGAAATGTATTGGTATTTACCTGAGGTGAGATCCGATAGCGCAGTATAGCGACCAATATCG
Source organism: Bacteroidota bacterium (assembly GCA_023416995.1). Classification (GTDB taxonomy): domain Bacteria; phylum Bacteroidota; class Bacteroidia; order Chitinophagales; family Chitinophagaceae; genus DATHKG01. The sequence goes on along the minus strand of JAEZGI010000024.1, from coordinate 34,770 downwards.
CGGTTTCCGTTTGTACCATAAGAAGCGCGGATCTTACCGTGACTGAACCAGTTGCTGGCAGGGAAAAACTTTTCTTCGGAGAAGGTCCAGGCAACACCAACTGAACCAAATGTTCCCCGGGGATTTTGCAAACCAAATGCAGAATAACCGTCACGTCTCACAATGCCCTGTAAATTATACCTGCCTTTGAAAGTATAATTCAACCTGCCCATCAAAGCATCGCCGGTGCTTTTCTGATCATCGGTAGACAGGATTGGTTTAATACCGGCACCCATGTTGTGATAACTCAACACATCACTTGGATCAAACCCTTCGTTGTCCATTTGTTCCCTCCATGACTGGAACTTTTCTGCATTAAGCAGGAAGGTTGCATTAAACTGGTGTTCGCCAAATGTCTTATCCCAGTTGAGGATATTATCAATCTGCCAGTTGTAGGTTGTTTGTGTTGTACGGGTAGCTACACCTCTTCTTACACGATATGTTGGATGTTTTGCTGATACTCCGTTGAAATACCGGTAAAAGTCAAAATTCGGGGTGAAGTTCACCTGGTACGTGAAGCCCCAGCCCAGGTTGCCTTTCGCGTAAAGCGTACCAAAAAAGGTGTTGTTTTTCTGAAGCCGGTTAACATATACGTTATCATTGAAAGGATTTGCATTGTTACCGAGGTCGTCATTAGGGCTCTCACGTAAGGTAATACCATCGGCATCATATATTTCACCATACGGCGAAGCGTTAACCATCTGTCCCCAGTTAACCGGCACCTGGCTTTCATCGCGGTCGGCAAACTGCATATTCAGACCTACGTTCAAAAACTTTGCAACCTTAGCTTCCAGGTTAACACGCATTCTGAAGGTTTTGAACCTGTCTCCAACTATAACGCCTTCGTTATCGGTATAACCCAAAGACATATAATAAGTAAAGTCTTCTTTTTTACCGGAAACGCTTAATGTATGATCCTGTCTCAGTCCGCGTTGGAACATCATATCATACCAATCAATGGTTTTTCCCTTTTTATAGTTTTCGATTTCAATTGGTTTCAGACCCAGGCGGTTTAGCCATACGTCTACGGGATCACCGGTAGAATTGTCATATTTTAACCAGTCGGCTATAGGGAGATCAGATGGCAATGTGCGCGGATCGTCAAACTGGTAAGGTTTACGCGTAGTAACAAAACGGCTTTCCTGTACATCAGTGCGCCAGCGAATGAATCCCGGGCCATCGTACAAAGGCTCGTTCATAGCAAGATCAACAAAACCGATATTTGAATTCAGTGCGATGGTTGGTTTACTTCCCGATCCTCTTTTGGTGGTGACCAGCACCACGCCCGCAGCAGCCTTTGCCCCAAACACGGCGGCGGAACTTGCATCTTTCAATACATCGATGGTTGCAATGTCGTTGGGATTGATATCCGCCAGTTGACCCTGGTAAATCACACCATCCAGTACGATCAGCGGGCTATAGCCTGCATTAATTGAGGTGCGGCCACGAACTGTAAGATCGCCCCCACCTTTGGCTGAAGTTGAAGACGACACCTGTACACCCGAAACATTACCACGTAATACATCCTGTACAGTTGAAGGGTTTTCATTTTCAAGCTGGGTTGCTTTGATTGAACTTACGGCGCCGGTAAGTTTTCTTTTTGATGCGGTACCGTAACCAATTACAACTACCTCATCCATGTTATTGGAAGCAGTAGACATTGCTACATTGATTACCGTTTTGCCCGCAATAGCAATCTCCTGGCTGCCATATCCAATCATCGTAAAAACAAGCGTACCGCCGTTAGCAGGTACATTGATGGAATAGCTACCGGAACCGTTTGTCGTAGTACCCACCGAAGTGCCTTTCAGGGTTACGGATACCTCCGGCATTCCCACTTTGGTGGTCTGGTCGGTCACCGTTCCGGTTATGGTTACATCCTGGCTATAACCAATCAATGGAACAAAAAATACCAGTGTGAGAAAATACAGAAGCGAACGCAGTCGCAGGGAACAATGTACATTCATGACTAAAGTTTTATAGCAAGTAATAGAACACATTATTCATTCTCTGCGCACAACAATAGTTGGTGCATAGGAATAACGACCGTCGGGACACTAACAGTCACGAACAACCGAATTAAGTTTGCTACAAATCTGTGTCCTGCAAAGGAGCTGTGCGCTTAACCAGATACAGTAAATACAATGAATGCCATCAACGCTGGAGAAAATGCAATCGTTCATCACGGCCGTAAGAAAGCTGTGAGCTCATATCAGTGTTATGGCAAGATCGTTTTCTAAGGAAAGAATTGTTAAGATCTAATTAAAAATAACTTTACCCGAGATTATTACCAACGTTTAAAACATATTTCTTATTGAAAATTACGAAACCGTTATAGTTGCTGTTTTTTATGTTTACTTAGTGATTAAACAATGACCCTACCTGCCGATTTCTGCAAGCTTTAAACTTTGCGTTGTGATATAATATTTCGTGAGCATATTCGGCACCTCCCATGCAGGAAGATTGCCTGATTTTAAATAGTTGAGATAGCGTTCCATTACCTCACCAAAATGCGCCTCATGACCCACCTTGAACTTTTCGGGAATTGAAATACGGAAACCCTGTTTATATTTCTCTGCTGCGATGCCCGGATATTTCGCATTCAAAGTTTTGATCGCGTTTTCCAAAGCAGGCGCCAGTGAATCAGGTTTCCCTGCAGGCATAACATACAGGGTTGGTTGAAAATCTTCTTCTTCTCCCTGCCGTATGATAACATGCGCTTTGGTACCCTTTGCAATGGCATAGTGTGTGTCGCCACCTTTTTTGGCCTGGTAGTCCCACCGGGCGATGATGCGTGCATTCACCCCTTTGATGGAGTAATTAATCTCACCATTTGCATGAGTCTGAAGCACAGTATCTCTGACATATTTCTTGAGAAATTCGGGAAACGAATCCTGTTTTGTAATTGCCTTGAATTGCGAAATAGAAATTGGAGTAAACCAGATCCTGCTTTTGCCGATCTCTATATCCTTTGTATAGTCAAGCGTTTGTTCAGGAAAAAATTCCCATTGTATAAGATCAACGAGATGGGTGCCAACATCAGGGATTGCTTCACCTTGTTGGAGCGGATCAAAAAACCACATTGGCCGGGTTAATACATTACCGGATACAAACTTGTAGTAGTGATGAACGCTTTCGATAAATATAGCCGGTTCAGCGGGAGTGCCTTTCGTAAGCTCTCCAAACACTTCAGGGATTGCGGCAAGCTCTCTCTGAAGTATATTAGTGATCTCGGAACGTTCTGTCATGATATCATACAAAAGCACATTTTTAGCTTTTGCATTTTCAAACGATTGCTTCAACAACAAAAAATCACCTTCATTTATTGCCATTGGTTTATCAGCCAGCACATTCAAACCTGCATCGATTGATTGTTGTATATATTCTGTTTTTCGACGATTGTTGCCGGAGAGTACTACCACATTGCCTTTTTTCTCCGAAAGCATCCTATTAAAGTAGTCGTTGCCCTGGTAAACAACCTCATTCCAGGTGGCCGGATTATCAGGTCTTTCTTTGTATTGATTGATGAGCCGGAGATGCGCTTCCAGTTCCGAACCGCCCGGAGAATACACGTGTACTTTCGGATCTATGCCGGGATACATCGTTTTCTGAACCAACGCCGCATGAAAATGTCCGGGATCGAGTGTTATTAATTTCACATTCGCTTCCGTGTTCTGTTTTTGCCCGGTCACAGGTTGTTCCTGTTGTCCGTCGCCACATCCGAAAATTATCGTGCTAATAGCCATTAAAGAAAGATACCTGCCTGAAATCATCACCTGGTTTATTTAAAAACAAAATTGTGTTGGCTTACGAAACTACATATGGCCAACGCTGCGGACGTGAAAGATATGTATTTGCTTCATCATCATTTTTAAATCTTTCCGCCATAGGATCCCAGTACAATTTACGACCCAGCTTCATAGCAGTATGATTAATAAGGCAAACCGAACAGGCGCGATGCCCTACTTCTATTGGGGTGATCGGTTGCTGACGGCTGATAACACAATCGAGCCAGTTGCCATGATGGTCCTTGCTGTCGTAAAGATGAATTTCATCGGCGCCGATCTGAGAACCGAGTATTTTCGGATCGCTTGCTTCAAGTGCTTTACTGTTCCCTTTGGGAACAGGATCGCTCGCAGTTACTGCATAGTTTCCGCGTGTAACAAAGATCCAACCATCCGAACCCACGAACTTCACGCCATTAGGATATTCGTTGCTTGCGAGCACTTTGACTCCATCTGCATAAGTAAATTCATTGTGATATGGCCCGTGTACATCCCATAAATACTTTTTGTCAGGATACGTTGCTTTTGCAATGATTTCTGTCGGTCCGGTAAATTCATAACCGAGGGCCCAGTTAAGAATGTCAAAGTGATGCACGCCCCAACCGGTAATCATGCCGGCGCCGAATTGTTCGCAACGAAGCCAGCCCGGCCGGCCATAACCACCGTCCTGCGGATGAACCCGTTTTTCTGTGTACCATATATCCTGGGTTGAACCGAGCCATTTATCGTAATTAAGATTTGCAGGAACCGGCATCTCTTTTTCTACAGTACATTCTTTCGGATCATCGATTGGTAGGCCAACATATACGGTATGCACCTTCCCGATCCTTCCATTGCGAACGAGTTCGCATGCGCGTTTAAACTGTGGCATAGATCGCTGCTGACTGCCGATCTGGAAAATCCGGCCTGTTTTCTGCACTTCATTGCTCAGCATCCTGCCTTCGGAAATCGTGAGTGATGCTGGTTTTTGCATATAAACGTCTTTTCCGGCGCGCACTGCTGCCATAGCAGGAATCACGTGCCAGTGATCCGGAGTACTGATCACTACCGCGTCGATATCTTTGTTTGCAATCACATCCTCATAATGCTCGTAGGTTTTGGTACCCGTGTACGACTTACCCGTCTTCTTCGCGTAATATCTGTCAACCAGGTCCATTCCTTTTTTTAACCTGTTTGAATCCAGGTCACATACAGCGATCACATTTGATTTATCGTGTCTCAACACCCCCGGCAAATCATGCGTTGTCGAAATCCGGCCTATACCAATTGCACCGATATTGATCCGGTTACTTGGAGCATTGGGGCCCAATACACTGGCAGGAACGATAGTAGGGAACCCTGAAAAGAACATCGTGCCTGCAACTCCTTTCGCTGTGTTTTTCAGAAAGTTTCGTCTTGAAGAACCTGCTTTATTCTGCTTCATAGAAAACATTTAATGTGTATTATTAATAAGGAAGCGGATCCGTTGGTGAAACGGCTCTTGCCTTGCTGTAATCAAGCTTTTTATTTCCTGCCAGCACCCATTGCAAACCGCCTAAAAGATGTTTGCGGAAAATGGGATCATCGTACATTTTGCCATCATGACCGAGCACCGTTACAAATTGTTTGCCCCCATCCCATTCATGGTACCATGCTGATGGATACGAATCTCCAAACCACATCGGTTTCTCCGGATCATTCACTGATCTGAGATCGTGAGCGAGCACCACTTTAAGATCAGGATTGATCGTGTTCATATAATAACATTCGTCGTCCACCTCCCATTGTGCCGGCAGATCAATAGTTGCCGGATGTTGTTTGTCTACAATTACCTGTTTAAACTTCTGATGTTTTGCATGTCTCACAAAAGTGCCGCCTACCAGGCGTTTGAACCACTCCCACTTTCGTTCGGTACCTGTTATAGAATGGATTCCCATAAAACCCCCACCCGCCTGAATATAGCGCATGAAAGCCACCTTTTGTTCATCGGTATCAAACACATCATTATTCGTACTGGTAAAAATCAGTGCATTGTATTTGCTGAGACTGGCCTGGGTGAATACGGTGGGTGTATCAGAAACGTCAACAGAAAATCCTTTCTGCCTGCCCATTTCCTGAATCGCTTTGACAGCAGATGGAATATTTGCATGTACGTATCCTTTGCCATTTTTGGTGTACACCAGTACTTTTACCTTTTTCCAGCTCACGGGTGTTTTGCCCTGGCTGTAGACAGCATTTGTAGCAACCAACATGAACAACGTTGCAAAAAGCACAATTTTGTTTCCGGTTCTGCGGCGTTCATCAGTAACAGCTTTAGCGCAACTGTAATTCATCATCTGATAGTTTTGATTTTATGCGACTGAAGTAAATGCCAGGTGTCCGGCGATGTTTGCAGAACATGCAGTGAGTAGTTGGAGAGCTGGCAATGCGACAATCGTTATCGTGTTGTCTAAAATACATACAATAATCTATCACCCGATGATTTTATGACAGAAATTGGATCATATATCTACTACACCGTTATCGGTAACGTTTGCACAAAAAATTATTTATGTTTGAAACCGAAATTTTCACAGATTTTCAATGTTAGCACCTTTAATTGATATTTTTTAAAACAGGAAGATGCACTCGCAACCAAACGTGACAATAAAGGACATTGCCAGGGCGCTGAAAATCTCGGTATCTACGGTATCGAGGGCGCTGAGGGGTGGTGATGGTATCAAAGAAGAAACTCAGAAAATGGTTTGTGACCTTGCACGTCAGTTAAACTACACACCAAATCCCATTGCACTTTCCCTGAAAGAAAAAAGCACCAAGGTGATCGGCGTGATCATTCCGGAAATTGCAAATACTTTCTGCTCCGCCACCATAGCAGGGATCGAGGAAGTGGCTTATGACCGCGGCTATCATGTGACAATATTTCAAAGTCATGAAAAATATGAAAGAGAGGTGATCAACACAAAGCTGGTTGGTTCGCGCCGGATGGATGGCTTGATAATCTCTGTTTCGAATGAGACAAAATGTGCACAACACCTGGTGGATTTACAGAAACGCGGTGTTCCTGTTGTGATGTTCGACCGCATTCTTCCGGAACTCGATACGCCCAAAGTGATCGTAAACGATTACCGTGGTGCTTACCTTGCAACTGAACACCTTATCAGGCAGGGCTACCGGAATATCGCACATCTCACTATATCTGAAGATCTGTCAATTACCCGTAACCGGCTCGAAGGCTTCAAACAAGCCCTGGCAGATTACGATGTTCCGTTTTATAAGAACCAGGTGCATCATTGCAGCTTTGAACCGGCCAATATCGATGCTGCTCTCAGCAACCTTTTTAAAAACAAAAACAAGCCGGATGCTATTCTTGCTTCTGCTGAAAGGATCCTGATGCGTTGTTATGCTGTATTACTGGATAGGGGGATCAAAGTGCCGGATGACTGTGCATTGATCGGGTTTTCCGACAACCCGCTAAACAGGTTCCTGAATCCTTCTTTAAGCGCGGTGCGCCAGCCAACAAGCGAGATAGGGCGCCGGTCCGCAAGTATGCTGATCAACATGATAGAAAATAAAATTCAGCAGGACGAAGCGGAACAGGTAGAACTTGAAACAAGCCTGGATATTCTCGCCTCATCCACCAAGGTCCGCAACAACTAGTTATTTGAGCGCCGGGTCATCCTCTTTTTTAAGATAGTCGGCCTGCGATAAAGGCTTCGCATCCCATTCCATTATCGCTTCATCGGGCACTACGGAAACCGGCACCTTCCAGCTGGTAGATTTCTCTTCATATGCGATATTGGATTGCGAGTTATAGCAGGAGATGATCGACCACCTGGACCGTTCGGAATTATTGGCCTCGGACCGATGTAGCAGATTTGGATGAAAAAACAGGGTATCGCCGGGCTGTAATTCACAATACACAAGCTCCATAGTTTTAAGCGCATTGTTAACCATCACCATATCAGCACCAACCTGTTCGCCCGAGAAACCGTGATTTACGCGACCCATTTTGTGTGATCCGCGGATCACCTGCAAACAACCATTTTCTTTGTTGGCGGCCGTCAGCGCCACCATCACACTGATCAACTGATCAGGGAACATAAACTGGTTTTTATACCAATAGCCATAGTCCTGGTGCCATTCCCATGCCCCACCAACCTTTGGTTCCTTTTGCATCAGCTTGGAATGAAAGTGACAAACAGGCGAATCGCTGGCGAGTAATTTCTGCACGGCCCCAATCATCTTTTCGCTGCGCGTGAGATAACCAAAGCTATCATCGCCGGGTGTGAACCAAAGCGACAATCGGGTTTTCTTACCTTCCTGGTCATTCAGATCGATGGCATTCTGTTGCATCACCAGGTCCTCAGTTGCAATATTGTAAAGACGCGTTGCTTCGGCAATGCTAAAGAAATATGGAATCAGCAGGTATCCATCAGCGTTATATTGCGCAACCTGTTCCTCCGAGATTAACATAACATCAATTTTAATCATTAATGTGAGTCCCGACTGACCTTCGAACCCGACCCCCCGGAAAGGAAATCAAAATCCGCCCCGAGATGTGCCTGTTGTACATGTTTTACATAAAGTCCCACGTATCCACGGTCAGCAACGGGTGAAGGCATTTCCCAATTCATACGCCGGCGGTCAAGTTCTTCCTCGCTTACATCGAGGTGCAAGCGGCGGCCCACGACATCTAATTCAATCATATCGCCATTTTCAACAAGGGCAAGATTTCCACCGATTGCGGCTTCCGGTGAAACATGTAATACAACCGTGCCATAAGCGGTTCCGCTCATGCGTCCATCGGATATGCGTACCATATCAGTAACGCCTTTATCAAGCAATTTCTTCGGCAAAGCCATGTTACCAACCTCCGGCATACCAGGGTATCCGGCTGGTCCCACATTTTTTAGCACCATTACACAGGTTTCATCAATATCCAGATCCGGAGAATCTATCCTGGCATGATAGTCTTCAATGGTTTCAAAGACAACCGCCCGGCCACGGTGCTGCATCAATGCAGGAGTTGCAGCCGAAGGTTTAATTACTGCGCCGTTTTCTGCCAGGTTGCCTTTAACAACAGCAATACCTGCCTCTGGCAATAACGGGCTATCGTAAGAGTAAATCACTTCTGAGTTGTAACACGAAAAAGTCTTTTCAATATTCTGAGCATGCGACTTGCCGCTAACCGTCATCACATCCATATGAAGATGTGCTTTGAGTTCGTTCAGAATTACGGGCAAACCACCTGCATAGTAAAAGTCTTCCATGAGGTATTTTCCCGATGGCATCAGGTTTAACAATAATGGAACCGCACTGCCAAGCCTGTCAAAATCTTCAAGCGTTAAAGGCACGCCAACCCTGCCGGCAATTGCGGTGAGGTGGATGATAAAGTTTGTGGAACCACCGATCGCAGCATTTACTTTGATCGCATTCTCAAAGGCCTCACGGGTAAGTATACGCGAAATCTTCAGATCTTCTTTAACCATCTCTACAATGCGCCGGCCGCTGAGCTGGGCAAGAACTTTACGCCGCGAATCAACTGCTGGTATAGCAGCGCCCCCGGAGAGGGATAAACCTAATGATTCAACCATACACGCCATCGTACTCGCGGTACCCATGGTCATACAATGTCCTGCACTTCGTGACATACAACTCTCAGCAAACAAGTGCTCATCAGCTGTCATTTTCCCGGTCTTGACGTCTTCATCAAACTTCCAGACGCTGGTACCTGAACCGATATCCTTCCCCTGGTATTTTCCATTTAACATCGGCCCCCCGGGTACAACTATAGTAGGAAGATCCACACTTGCCGCACCCATAACGGTTGATGGCGTTGTTTTATCGCAGCCTGTTAATAGCACCACGCCATCAATAGGATTACCACGGATCGACTCTTCAGCATCCATACTGGCAAGATTCCTGAACAACATGGCTGTTGGTTTCAGGAGTGTTTCACCAAGCGACATGATCGGGAACTCAACCGGAAATCCACCTGCCTCATACACGCCCCGTTTCACTGATTCTGCGATACCGCGCAAATGAGCGTTACATGGAGTTAATTCTGACCAGGTGTTACAGATCCCTATAACCGGGCGTCCATCAAAAAGGTCCTCCGGAAAACCCTGGTTTTTCATCCAGCTACGATAGATGAATCCCATCTTATCCTTTTTCCCAAACCATTCGCTGCTTCTGAATTTCATAGTGCTTGTTTAATATTAAAGCTGTTCAATTTTTTATACCGCAGATTTTATGCGCCTGATCATTTCACCGTACTGTTTATAGATAACCCGCAATCCTTCCCAATCTGATGCTGCAATAAGATCTTTTGGGAAAAGATTACTGCCCATTCCAACCGCACTCGCGCCGGCTTTGAAAAAGGCTTCACAGTTTTCTGGCGAAACGCCGCCTGTGGGCATCAACTTTATCTTGTTTAAAGGCGCGAGCACTTCTTTTATATAATCCGGGCCCATTTTGGTGGCAGGAAAAAGTTTAATCATTTCTGCTCCGAGCGACCAGGCCCTGTATATTTCAGAAGGCGTAAAAGCGCCGGGGAAAACCGGAATGCCGTTAGCAACACATTTTTTAATCACCTCTTCCTCAATAATGGGTGTTACAATAAAAGACGCACCAGCATTTAATGCAATATCCAGTTCATCCAAAGAACAAACCGTTCCCGCACCAATATTAAGAACATCGCCAATACTGTTTTGTAACTGGTGAATTACATCGGCTGCTCCCGGCGTGTTAAGTGTTATTTCGAGGGTGGTAAGTCCACCCTCAGCATATAACGCAGCAATGCGTTGGATGGGTTCAACAGGCACATTTCTAATGATGCCAACAATCGGTGCTGCTTCGAAACGTTGCCAGGAAAACTTATTCATCTATGCTGGTATTACGATTAAAAATAACAAATTGTCCTTTGATTATTGCGTTGTCAAATTCATCCCCGGTTACTAAATGCACCCTTCCATTATATGAAAGGGTGTGTAATGCAATTTGATACAGCGTGGCAAGATCTTTCTTTGCTGCGATTACAATTTCCGGTGCATCCAGGTGCTGCAGCTCTGATCCTATAAGGAGTCCGCTCAGGAAAAAGCCATTCGCATCGCTGCTGAACCGGCCAAGTAACTGGTTGGTCCTGACCATAAATGCCTGGTTCAATAAGGAGCCCCTCGCGGAAGCGCGTACACCTTCTGCAAACGCAACCTGTTGTTCCTGGGTTTGCATCGATTTTTCCAAACCGATACTGTTTTTAAGCACAGAATGGTTAGAAAGCACCTGGAAAAACTCTCCTGTCATATAGGTGTGAAAATGAACAAGGGTACCGTTTTCAACTATAATATGTTTACTATGTGTACCTGGAAGTATGCATAAAAGGCTTTCTGCACTTGCAAATCGCTGATCCTGCATTAACCCCATCCACTGGGTTTCTTCGCCACGCATTACATCATTGGCACTACGCACACCCGGTATGATATAAACGTTTGGCAGTTCTTTTATCGTTACTACCACTTGCGAAAACCCTTTCTGGTCAATGGGTAGCGTTGTATAGGGAAGTTCAATGAGTCCAAGTGAAGATGAAGCCATCCCGGAAATTATCACCGGGACATTTTTTTTATTAATCCCGGCTGTTTTTGCCAGTTCCTCCAACGCCTGGTGCAAAATGTTGCCGTAAAAGTCCTCGCGTCTGGAACCCGAACGCTGCCAGGCAGTAAAGGTCGATGCAATGCCGTCGGCCGTTTCAATTGAAGCTAACACCTGCATGGTTTCACCATCCACAAGTCTTAACCTGAAATTACTCGTACCCCAATCACAACTGAAAAACTTATCCATAACAAAACGGAAGATAATCTTCCTGTGAAATATAAACAAAGACACGGATCATCACATTGTTATCTGTGTTGATCCGTGCCCTTGATCTGTATCTGTAATTGAAAAGTACTTCTTAGTTACGTTGAACCAGCACTTTTGTGCTTACTGTATTTCCGGTTTCATCTGTTACCGTAAGAATGTAGTTACCATTAGTATATCCTTGTACGGAAAGAGTTGTGAGCGTAGAATTTGCCGGAACTGTGTTAGCTATCATCAACTGGCCAGCCTGGCTGAATAATTTGATCGTCGTTTTTCCGGCTTTGGGATCCAGTGTGATATTGATACGCTCAACCGCAGGATTAGGATAAACCTTCATTGCTGCTGTACTATTCGTGCGCACTGATCTGGTTGCAGAGTAAGCAAATTTACCATCCTGGTCAACCATTTTAAGACGGTAATGCGCAACACCATTAACCGGTGCAACATCGCTTGCGCTATAATTTACTACTGATGAACTGTTACCTGCTGCTTTGATAGATACTACTGTGTTCCAGTTGCTACCATCGTTACTACGTTCTACCAGGAAATGTGAACTGTTTGACTCCTGTTGTGTTGACCAGTGAAGATTTACTTTACCGGTTGTAATGATTGCATTGAAGTTTGAGATAACTACCGGCAATATCAGGTGAGATGCAAGACCCGCTGAAGTAGCAGCAATTGGGCCATAAACAAACTGTGATGTACACTGATTTTTACCGGCAATTCCGCAATTAAGTTTGTTATTGGTTGTAGATATAGACCGGCCTGCAGGTACTGAATAATATGGGCTCCAGTTTGCGTAATAATTATTAGAGTTTGCCACACTGATACCTGATGTCACATCCTGGAGAACCAGTCTTGGACCGTTCATATTGATATATGCCTTGCTGGTCAGCAATCCGTCACCTGCAATCATTTGACTGTTGGTAAGTGTTACTTCACCCTGGCCAAGAAAATAAGCATTGCTGTTGAAAAACAACCTGCTTGAACTGGCATCCATTGGGTGGTTAACCAACATATTTGATGTGTTATTGAAAGTTAAGGTTGAATTATTCAAAATCAACGGTCCGTTTGCAGTAAACTTAGAGGCACCATTGAATACCATATTAACACGGTTAAAACGGTTCTTTTTTGTTGCGTCTCCCCAAAGCATCAATTCACGGCTTTCAAATACAAGTTTGCCACCTGTAAAGTTTACACCTGAAAACGTTACGTTTTTTTCAACGGTCAGAACCGCACCATCTGCCAGATTGATAATACAATCAAAACAGGGATTAGGAATCTGGTTGTTTGCGCTGTTGTTTGACCAGGTTTGACTACTGGTGATGTTGTAAGTAACCTGAGCGTCTGCAGACAAAGCGCTGATGATGAAGATCAGGGTGAAGAGGCGGGTGATAAGAGTTTTCATAAAGTTATTTTTCAATTATTTTACAGATATGCCAGTTAATTCAAGGGGAATGCCGGTTTATAATTAATTGATAAACAACTTTTTATAAAATTATATGTCTCAACCAAATTCCCAGATCCGGAACAAAATCCGGAATACGGAATTTTTCGCGGGGAAACCTACGATTCCCGGAACAGGATTTGATTTAGATTGACGCCGTTTGCGGAATATTTTGAATGAATTGAATAAGGACTATTAAATTTGATAATCACATAAAAACAACTACATGAAAAAGATTAAGTATTGCTTAACCGGTATAGCTGCGCTGTTGGGTTCTGCGGTTTTGGTGGCGCAAACAGCTGATGAGATTGTGAACAAGCATATTGAGGCGCTGGGTGGGAAGGACAAGATCAGCCAGATAAAATCCATTTACCAGGAAGCCACTATGAACGTGATGGGCAATGAAGCGCCAAGCACCACTTATATAGTGGATGGAAAAGGTTTTAAGGCCGAAATTGATATGGGCGGACAAAAAATTGTACAGGTGCTGACCGACAAAGGTGGCTGGAGCATCAACCCAATGACCGGCGCTACCGATGCACAGCCTTTACCGGAGGAACAATTTAAAGCAAGCAAGGGACAGATCTATGCAGGCGGACCTTTGTTTAATTATGCTGAAAAAGGTACAAAGGTGGAATACGCCGGTAAAGACGGTAATAACCATAAGCTGAAAGTGGTAAATAATGGAACCGAAGCAACCTATTTTGTGGATGGCAACACCTACTACATTACAAAAGCAATTACTAAAGCAAATATGCAGGGACAGGATGTAGAGATCACCACAAGTTTTTCTGACTATAAGAAAACAGATTTTGGATTTGTAATGCCCTGGGCGATGGCTGTAGATTTTGGAGGTTTCACCATGGAGACAACAGTGAAAAAAGTTGAAATAAATAAACAGATTGACCCGCAGATTTTCGAAATGCCGAAATCCTGATAATTTATCCGCCGGAACCAACAGTTCCGGCTTTTTTTTGCCCGGATAAGCTTATATTAGTAATATGAGTGAGCGGAAATCCATCGCGAAATGGTCAGTGATAACGGTGTTTGCAACGGTTTGTATGTTGTATGGCACCAGGGCAAATGCGCAGTACAGGGATTGGAAGTCGAAGATAGATGAGATGGTAGAAAAGGCTGACAGCCTGTTGTTCCATTCCAATACGATGTTTTATGCAGAAAGAATTCTGCGTAACAATGAAGTAATCAAAGAGACCTGGCATTATACCACCGAGAACGACCGGGTGATAGTTTTCCAGGTCCGGTACCTTTATGGCAACTCTGAGATAACAGAAGTTTATTATGTTGATCGGAACGAATTGATCTGCATGGAAAAAATCCAGGCGCCTAATGCAGCAGAGTTTATAGATGAGATTCAAAGTGGTGAGGTGTTTTTTCTTGAGAACAGGGCACTTCGTCAATATGTAACCTATGGTCGAAAGCCCGCTCAGTATGGATATCGAAATGCCGGCGATAATTGCCTTTCAACCTTCCAGGACAGATGGTCCGAACTTAAACGTAATATCGAAATCGTTAAGGCCACTCGTAAAAGGTCATAAAGTAACTGCAATTTATTTTCCTTTTTTTATCAACTCCCGTTGATGGCCCAGGTGTTTTTTATGTGAAATACTGAACTTTGTATTTCAATCATTGTTCAATTTCAAAACATTTACATGAAACAAACTTTACTGTGTCTTGCCATTTTAATTATGGCTTTTGCATCATGTGGCGAGGCACCTGAGCAGGAGAAATCCAGTGGCACTCCAAACGAAGCTGCCAGCTTAAAAGAAGAAAACGTGACCTATAACAGTGATACCACCACGCTGAACGGATTTGTTGTTTATGATGGTGCATCAACTGAGAAACGCCCGGCGGTTCTCGTTGTACCGGAATGGTGGGGTGTGAATGATTATACAAAAACGCGCGCCCGGGAGCTGGCGAAGCTGGGTTATATAGCGATGGCGGTTGACTTTTATGGCAATGGGTCAAATGCGGCAAACCCGCAGGAAGCAGCAGCAATGGCTGGGCCCTTTTATAAGGACCCGGCACTGGTTAAGTCGAGAATTGATGCAGCGCTCGCAAAACTTAAAGAATATGGCCAGGTCGATACCAATAAACTGGCTGCGATTGGATATTGTTTTGGTGGGTCAATGGTGCTGACTGCAGCTAAACTTGGTGAAAATTTCAAAGGAGTTGTGAGTTTTCACGGTGGACTTGCCGGTATCGCTCCACAAAAAGATCGTTTAAAGGCAAGTGTATTGGTCTGTCACGGTGAAGCAGACAGCTTTGTACCCGAACCGGAAGTTGCTCAATTCAAAAAATCGATGGACTCGGTAAATGCGGATTACACATTCAAATCTTACCCAAATGCCACCCATGCTTTCACAAATCCTGCAGCAGATGAAAACGCCAAACAGTTTGGAATGCCAATCGCGTATAATGCAGCAGCGGATACAGCATCATGGAACGATATGAAAGCCTTTTTTGGAAAGATCTTCAAATAAATACATCGTTTTTTATGACCGCATTTTAATTTTCCCGGCAAGCAAAGTGGTTCCCAGGCCAAGCAACGCAACCAATATAAAGGACCACCTCAGGCTAAGAACTTCTGCTATAAAACCAATGAGCGGTGGTCCGAGCAGGAAACCAAGAAAGCCTATTGATGAAACTGCCGCCAGCGCCAGACCCGGTACCATGGTTGTAGATTTACCGGCCAGGCTATAAGCCAGGGGAACAACTGAAGACACCCCAAGTCCGATTAACAGAAAGCCAACAGTTGCAAATGTGATATCAGGTATTGCCACTGCCAGTGACATACCTGTTACAATTACCACTCCGCTGGTTTGCAATATGCGTTTAACACCAAATTTTGTAACGAGCCAGTCTGCTGCAAATCTTCCGCCCGACATCGTTGTCATAAAAGCGACAAAACCCATTCTTGTAAGCTCTACCGGGGCATGAACAACCGTTTCAAAATAGATTCCGCTCCAGTCAAACATGGTACCTTCACAGATCATACTGGCAAATGCTATGAAACCGAGTTTGATTATATAGCTATCCGGTTTTACGAATAGTTTTCCTCCCGCCGCTTTTCCATGATTTGCATCGCGCGGAAGAATATATGGTCGCGCCAGCAACATCAAAACAAAGGTGATCAGGTAAATAATACAAAAATGTGTGAATGGAGATATATGGTCCGCTACCATAAAAGAACTGATTAATCCACCTATAAAACCGGCCAGGCTCCATAAACCGTGGAAAGAAGCCATGATACTCCGGCGGTATAATCTTTCTACCCCTACCCCCTGTGTGTTTACAGAGATGTTACTTAGATTACCACAGATCCCAAAAAAGAATAACCCGGCTGCAAGCTGCCATACAGTAGTTACCGTGCCCAGTAATACAAGACCCGCCGGATATAACAAGGCTGCTGCTGTCAGTGTTTTTTTACTGCCGAACCGACTTACCAGGTATCCTGACAGTGCCATCGCAGAAAATTGCCCTACGGGCAATGCAAATAAAACGGCACCCAGCCCCGCATCGGTTAGTTGCAATAGACTTTTGATATCTGGAATACGGCTCGCCCAGGTTGAAAATGTTAGACCCTGTAAAAAAAAGAACACACTTACCCCTACCCGGTAATAGCGTTGCGTTGGGAAATACATGGAGAGATTCATGATCGCTGGATTGATTCATTTAGGTGGCAGCAATCGTACTGCATACAAAGATAGATTCTGTTACTGCATCAAACCCTAAAAAACCAGTGCCGCAGAATCCCGTTATACCGTAGGATGCAATTCCACAGATCCGTCTTTTTTTCCAACCAATACCTCGGAAACTACGCTGTTGAGAAAGATTCCTGTCTCCACTACACCTGGAATCTGATGCAGATATTGGTTAAGCGCTGCCGGGTCAGGAATGGCCTGAAAAGAACAGTCTGCAATCAGGTTTCCATTGTCAGTAATATAAGTAGTGCCGTCTTTTTGACGGAGTTTTACTTCGGCGCCAAGATCCCGCAGGTGTTGAAGTGTAAAAGGGACCGCAAACTGCACGATCTCTACGGGCAAAGGAAACTTCCCCAATTGTTGCACCAGTTTGGATTCATCGACCACCACCACATAACGTTTGCTGTTAAAAGCCAGGATCTTTTCACGCAACAGCGCTCCGCCACCACCCTTTATCAAAAAATGGTTAGCATCAACCTCATCTGCGCCATCGATGTACAAATCAATTTTGCCAATTTCATCAAAGCCTGTTACCGGAATATTAAGCTCTGATGCTATTTTTTCTGATTGCAGGGAACTTGAAACGGTTACGATCTGCAGCCCGTTTTTAACCAGTTCACCTAATTTTTGAATAGCATAATAAACTGTGGAACCGGTACCAAGTCCTACTACCATTCCGTTTTTTGCATACGTTGCTGCCTGTTCTGCTGCAATCCTTTTCGAATCCATACTAATCAAGATTTATTTAATTGAGAAAGTATTGTCTGGTCATCACACAATAGATAAACAGTTGCGGTTCTTGCTCCGTGCGCACCTATCACTAATGATTGTTCTATGTCTGCCGTTTTTGAAGGGCCAGCTATAAAAACACCATAGCCTTCCGCGGCAACATCAATATGACTGTACGCCTCATGCATGTCAGAAAACAGATCTTCAGCTTTCAGAATCAATACGAGGTGTTGTGCAATAAAAGGCAGCAGTCGGTTAATACATTGTGATTCGGTGACCCAGACCGCACCATTTTCTGCTACGCCAAAAGACGCAGCAATAATTGCCGTATCGACGTCTTCAAGATCAATGGCTGTGTCCCTGGCAGAAATGATGGCGTTCCCCTCGCCTGCCTCCCGTACAAGGGAAACTACTTTTTTACCGTCACTTACAAGAGCGGCGCGATCGATAAATAAAACATCCAGGTGTGGTGATACGATAACCTTGCCACCTATGCTGCCCAGCATGGTAGTGAACCTGTTTATCCGGGTTAAGCGTTCCGCGGGCGCAGCAACCGGCGGTAATTGCGGCAACGCAGCATGCGAGGGTTTGTTTTCACTTATCGCTTTTAATATGTTGCTTCTGCTGTTCATTTCCTGTTTTTTAGATACCAGTCTCGAAAACTTGTTGCAGGTGCTTCGGGCATTTCCCTTTGTTTATACCAGGGGTTATATTTTTTGGATAAAAATATACCCGGGAAGCGCCGCATCATCCATCTGCCGAGTCCTCCGGCAAAGCGATATAAGGCTGGTCTTGCCAGCACCGATGCCAGCCCTTTCATTGCGATGGTTTTGCCTGTTGCTGAATGACCAGAGGCCACTATCTCCTGCCGCCACTTCCACAACTGGTTATGTATATCAATCTTCACAGGGCACACGTTACTGCATGATCCGCAAAGCGTTGATGCAAAAGGAAGATCTGCGTTGGCTTTAAGATCGATATTTGGTGAAAGGATCGCGCCTATGGGACCTGCAACTGCGTTATGATAACTGTGACCGCCGCTTTTGCGGTAAACCGGACAGGTATTAAAACAAGCCGCACAACGAATACATTTCAACGAGTTCCTGAAATCGGCCCGCCCCAGTTGGCGGGTGCGTCCGTTATCTACTATCACAACATGTAATTGCTGACCTTCGCGCGGTTTATGAAAGTGGCTTGAGTACGTGGTGACAGGCTGGCCCGTAGCGCTTCGCGCAAGCAATCTCAAAAACACTCCAAGATCTGCAGCACGAGGGATAATCTTTTCTATACCCATACAGGCAATATGGATAGCTGCTGAATGTGCGCCCATATCAGCATTACCCTCATTTGTACAAATAACAAAACCACCCGTTTCAGCGATCGCAAAATTCACCCCGGTTATTGCCAGCTGCGATTGTATAAAGCGGTCACGCAAATGCTGGCGCGCAGCTTCAGTGAGATATTGAGGATCGTTATTTCCCTTTTCGGTTGAAAGATGTTCATGAAATGTTGCACTTACATCTTCCTTTTTCAGATGTATGGCAGGCAAAACAATATGACTCGGTGATTCATTGCGGAACTGCACTATTCGTTCGCCCAGATCAGTGTCGACAACCTCGATGCCTCTTCCATGCAAAAAAGCATTGAGGTGACATTCTTCAGTAAGCATTGACTTACTTTTTACAATACGGTTAATATCGTTAGCAGTGATGATGTCATGAATTATATTGTTATGCTCAACTGCATCGGCTGCCCAGTGAACAATTATGCCATTGGCTTTTGCCTTTTGTTCAAACTCAACCAGGTATCTGTCAAGTGCTGATAATGTGTGATCCTTAATGCGCGAGGCAAGTTCACGAAGCGTTTCCCACTCGGGAACAGTATGCGCGGCCCGGTCACGTTTCTCCCGTACAAACCATAAG
The DNA here is from genome assembly GCA_023416995.1 of Bacteroidota bacterium. Classification (GTDB taxonomy): domain Bacteria; phylum Bacteroidota; class Bacteroidia; order Chitinophagales; family Chitinophagaceae; genus DATHKG01. The sequence continues at coordinate 15,293 of JAEZGI010000024.1, read as the reverse complement.
GTTTCATCATGCCAGTTTGTACGATCCTCATCCGCTATAAATTTTTCAGCCGCAAGGGCATGATTATCTGCGGCCATCCTGATGATTTAAAATTTCAGCAATGTGTAAGGTTTTAACTGCACTACCCCGACGTTTAAGAATACCTTCCAGGTGCATGAGACAACTTACGTCAGTGCCGGTGATATATTCAACCTCGTTAGCTTCGTGTTCCCTTATCCTGTCTTTACCCATCTTTACTGACACCGCTTCTTCAAAAACGCAAAATGAGCCGCCAAAACCGCAACATTCATCCGGCCGTTGCGGAGTGAGCAACTGTAACCCTTTTACCATAGAAAGTAATTGTTCCGGTTTTGAGAAAGCTGGCGCAACCAGCTCCGACATCGAAGACAAATGCAAACCACGCTGACCATGACAACTAACGTGCATGCCTACCCTAAACGGGAAATTTGCCTGTATATCGCTGACTTTAAGAATATCAATCAGAAACTCTGAAAGTTCGTAAGTATGTTCCCTCAACCTGCGTGCTTCCGCGGCGTCATCTTCGCTGTGAAGATGTTCTTTTATGTGTAAAACGCAACTACCCGAAGGGCAAACGATATATTCAATTCCCCGGAAATTCCTGAAAAAGTTTTTCTCACAGCCTGCTGCAGCTTTGGCAAAACCACTGTTAGCCATGGGCTGCCCGCAACAGGTTTGACTGAGCGGAAAAACAACTTTACAACCATGTTTCTCCAGCAACTGCAAGGTTGCAATTGCCACCCTTGGGTAAAACTGGTCTATATAACAGGGAACAAAAAGGCCAACATTCATACGCCCGGCAATTTAATAAGAAGGAACCAGCTAATCTATTGTGAAAGCGCTGTTAATAAAATATCCGGTATGCATTAAGTAAAAATCATTAATCCATTGACAATTTGATGTTTAAACCTCGATACTTGGCTAACTATCGTGCCGTAAGGCTTTCGACAATATCAATGTTTGAACATTAGTTTGGCAGACTCGACTGTCGTAAGTAATTTTGCTCCAGCAATTGAGTTCAACCGAAGATCTGTCAATCGCTGGTACTAGCTGGCGAGACACAGATATCCGGGCTGCATTGAACCTGCAATCAACAACAAACACAACCTTCAAATTTGACAATCATGGCAAAAACTACATGGGCAATTGACCCGACACACTCAGACATTCATTTCAAAGTCAAACACCTGGTTATTTCCACAGTAACAGGATCGTTTAAAGCATTCAGTGGTACCGTTATTTCTGAAAACGACACATTTGAAAATGCAAAAATTCGTCTTTCAATTGACGCCACCAGTATAGATACAAACCAGCCCCAAAGAGATCAGCATTTGAAATCCGGTGATTTTTTTGACACTGACAAGTATCCTACGATTGATTTCGAATCAACAGGTTTTACTAAAAAAAGTGGTGACGACTATATCCTGACCGGCAATCTTACCATGCACGGTGTTACCAGACCAGTTGAACTGAACGTAGAATATGGCGGATCCGAAAAAGATGGTTATGGCAATGCAAAACACGGATTCGAAATAACCGGCAAAATTAACAGGAAAGAGTTTGGTCTCACTTATAATTCGGTAACCGAAGCAGGAGGATTAGCACTTGGAGAAGATATTAAATTGCTGGCCAACGTACAGGTAGCCGTACTTGAGCCTGTGGCAGCCTGAGTCTGATAGTGCATGCATGGCATGATCTTTTTGATATTATCAAAACGAATGTTATGGATAAGCTTGAATTAAAAGGAAAATGGAACGAGCTGAAAGGTAAAATCAAACAAACACACGGCGATTTAACCGACGACGATCTGAGATATGAAGAAGGAAAAGATGATGAGTTGCTCGGGCGTCTTCAGCAGAAACTCGGTAAAACCAAAGATGAAGTTGTATCGTGGATAAGAAGTTTAGGATAATATCCGGGTTTCGACATTGTGAATAAAAAATGGGTGGATACTATATCTCACCCATTTTTATTTTTAGTACACCGCAATCGCTGATAATACAGGTGCAGCCTTTGAATCCTGTATCCGTACACGCACCTGGTTGGTTTCAATACCTGATAATGGTAGAATCCTTTTGTAGCCGATGGTTGTGCCTGTCGCTACCTCTTTCCAGTTGCCATCTACCCAGGCATCAACCGCAAATTGTTTTACTCTTTGCCCAAGGGTGATATATTCCTGCAACACGATAAATTTAGCAGGAACTGTCTTTTTAAGTTTCACAGAAAGTTCCGCTTTGGTGATACCGTCATCGGTTGCCCAATAGGTATCTTTTTTACCATCGGTTAGTTTGGCCCCTGCGAATTTTTTATCGTTGCCACGGGTATTGCTGGCAGTAACCGCGGCCCCTGCCGCCAGGTTGGTCCGGAAAGCAGCATCCACGAGTTTCCGGAACCCTTCAAGGGATCGAACATCATTTTCATGCACCCTGCCTCTTCTGTCCGGAGGTATGTTCAGTAAAAGGTTAGAACCCCTTCCAACAGAAGTCAGGTAAATCTCAAAAAGTTTTTCAGGAGTTTTGACGAGTGAATCTTCGTTTTCATGATAAAACCATCCCGGGCGGATGGAAACATCCACCTCAGCAGGAACCCAACTGGTTCCGTCTTCGGACCCGGTATTCAGCAGTTTTTCAATGCCACCTTTACCTGCATGCAAGGTGTCGTTGGTAATCGTATTCCAGTTCGTGGTTCCTGCAACACCACGTTCGTTACCAACCCACCGTATATCAGGTCCTGCATCACTAAAAAATAACACATTTGGCTGCAGTTGACGAATCAAAGCAATAGTTGTGGGCCAATCGTAATAAGTGGCACTGTTGATCTTCCTTGTTTCATTGGCACCGCCATAATACCCTTTGCCACCATTTGCGCCATCAAACCACATTTCAAATATGGGTCCGTAATTGGTAAACAATTCACGCGCCTGGTTTCTGAAATACTCAACATAAGATGGTGTTCCGTAATCTGCACGATTGCGATCCCACGGTGACATATAAACGCCGAACAGTAATCCCGCCTGTCGGCAGGCATCAGATACTTCCTTTACGATATCGCCCTTCCCGTTTTTATAAGGGCTGTTTTTAATACTGTGTTCAGTATATTTTGATGGCCACAAACAAAAACCGTCATGGTGTTTTGTTGTTAAAACCACCCCTTTAAAACCAGCGTTTTTAATAACGCGGGTCCACTGATTTACATCGATGTCAGTGGGATTGAACACACCCGGTTTTTCGTCACCCATACCCCACTCCAGGTCAGTAAATGTATTTGTAGTAAAATGTATAAATGCATTCAGCTCCATCTCATGATAACGCAGTTGCTTTTCAGATGGAACAGGCAGCACCGGTGCCGGAGCCGCAACTGGTTCCGGCCGGTAGGTAAACGACAATGCTCCAAGTAACAGTAACAGGACAATGCCTGGATATTTTTTTGTCATAAGTTTCTAGTTGTTGGTTAAGATACTATAGTCTGATGGTACAAGTTTCCATTCATTGTTAAAGAAGCCGGCCATCTTAAGATGTTTGGTTCCTTCACGTAACATATCGAGCGAATAAATCATAAAGTCAGGAAACCCGCTTGCACCCGCAAAATACTGGTTGGCATTTGCAGCATTAAATCCACGTAACCCGGTTCCACCGATTACTGCCACAGAAGCCTTGTCAGAATTTTTTAATGGCCATACAAAATAGGTTGCAAGATCATCCCCGTTCCAGCGCTCGCTACCGGCAGTAATTACACCTCTTTTAACCTGTATAGGACAATCACTCATTAAAAGATTGTAAGCAGCATTGGTGTTCGCGTTACCAAAGAGTATCACACCGCGATCCTTGTATTTCTCCAATAAATACTCTTTATCGCTGATAACGTCCACTGCACCATTGCCGCGGTAATACCAGGTTTCTGCATCGAATCGTGCTTTGTTGAATGACCAGGTGTTTTCAGACGGGTTCCCGGTAGTACCATATACAAAAACCATATTATGGTTAAAGGCGTCTTTGAAAGTGCCATACCGATGCGGTCCTTTTTGATTAGCCGGCGGATTTGAAGTAACGGTCCACCTGCCATCAGCTTTCTTCAATACGATACTGTCACCACCTGGTTTTACATTATGGGTCAGGGTGGTGAGACTATCAAGCCTGATCGTAACCTGGCTACCGCTTTTCATATCTGCAAGATTCAATTTAAGCACTTCAACGTTTGTGGTAGTACCATTGATAGTTCCTTTGGAACGGTCACGCTCAAGTTGAATACGGCTATAATTCAAGGGCTGCTGTTGTTGCAGTATGGCCGCCCAATGCATAGATGAAGATATACCGGGACTCGCAGTGGTAAAGTCAATGGTATTAACTGCTGTATCTTCAGGCAACTGGTGCCATTTAAAGAAATCAAATATTGGTTTCCAGTCAACGCTATGATCCCCGAACCAATGGCTTCCTCCCGGATATTCGTTGTAACTGAAATCCGCATGAAAGCCACCAAGAATGGCACGCATTTGCCGGGCATAATTTACAGACACAGTCCTATCGGCATCACCATGAAAAACATAAACCCCAAGTGGTTTGTAGTTCGATGCCAGTTTGATAACATCGCTTTGATTGCTTGACCGCAGAAGGATCCTTTCCACCGGGTTTTCGCTGCTGTCGGGTATTAATCCATCGGCAGAACCGTAACCCTTAAGTGTCGGATAACCTGCGCAAGGTGCAATTGCCGCCCATTTGTCGGGATATGTTGCACCGAGGAACCAGGTACCATGTCCACCCATAGAATGGCCGGTCAGGTAAATATGTTTAGGGTTTGGACGAAACTTTTCTTTGGCGATACCCAGTACTTCAAGCGCATCGAGTCTGCCCCAGTCTTCCCAGTTGAACCCTCTTGGCCTTCTGTTGGTAGCTGCTACGAGCGTACCCCAGTCTTTCGGTTTGTAAGCTCTTGCCTGGCCGATGGCTTCAACACCGGCGCCATGTACTGATAAAAACAATGCATTACCATCTGGTGCAGCATTGGTTTGTGGAGTAACTGCATAATACTGGAGACTGCCATCTATCTGGCTAATGAATGTTTCGCTGAATTGTTCAGCCGGTTCTGTGGCTTCAATTTCAAGTGAAGCCTTGTCAACTACCTTGTTGTTAAACACCAGTTCAATACTGCAAGGATATTTACCCTTAGCGGTAACGGAAGAACCGTCAAAAGAAAACGGAACTTTCCGGCTACTCATTGCCGGAATATCCGGAACCTTTGTTGTTATTTTTTCAGCACCAAAACCGGCCCTCAACTGGTAACCACGGAGTGTTTTATTGGTGGTATTGATTACAACAACAGCAGCTTCCTTTCTTTTTTCGGTATCATTTAATCTTATAAACGGAACCGTAGGATCCTCTGTATTCAGCATCACTGGTTTTGATGGCAAAATGAGGCTTGCAGTTATAAACCCTGCCCTTACATAGAATTCGTTTTTACCTTTCTTAAGATTAACCGGTATGTATAACCAGCCTGAACTATACGCATCACCCATATGCGGTTCACCATTCAGAAAGAAACCGCCATTGCCACGGATATTCATCAGGGCAGGCTGGGCTTTTGGTGAATTATACGTGAGATACAAATAAGAAGCACCGCGTCCCCTGCCACCGAATCCGCCAAAACCGCCGCGCAAACGACGAAGGCTGTCAGCCACAATCGGTTTCCAGACGATGGCCTCGCCTTTCTCATCTTTTATAAATTCAGCGCCTGACTCAGGTGATTTCAGCATTCCGGTATATAACTGCCAGGCAAGTTCGTCCATATACAGGGCTTCCCGACCATATCTGATGGGCGCATTTACCGCAAGCGCTTTATTGAAATGAATAGTATCAGAGGCTGATGCAAGAAGTGAAAAGAACAAAGAAATAACGACCGAAAACGTTTTGATCATACCGGAAATGTTTTCGGGCGAAGTTAACAGACTTTTCCCTCACAATCACCGAATAAGATGCCGTTGTTATACATTGAACTATAACGATTAAAAGCTATTTAACCACTGCTGGAAGCCTGCAAAATTTTCACTGTCCCATCGCTTTCAGCGATCGGGACCAACAACGCTGCGCTAAGTCAACACAAAACTATTGTTTGATCAGCTGAAGCGTTTTCCGGAACCCATCCTGGGTGATTTCCAGGAGATACATTCCGGCGGCATAACGGCTCGCATCAATATCATGGACACCTTTAGCAGGCACGGTGTTTTGCATCAGCAGTTTTCCATCATGACTGAATAGGCGGATCGTCGCCCTGGCAGGTTCTGGTAACGTAAGATATAACCTGAATCTGCCCACGGATGGATTTGGAAAAACTTCTGCATATGCCGTTTCAACTGCCAGCTCTTGCGGTTTCATTAATACGGAACCATTACTAAATGTTTCGGTAGTGGCAAGCATCGAATTACAACGCGCATTGGTCGCAGACATAATATCGAACCGGGTAAAACCAAAATTGTCTTCCCAATCCAGCACAACTATGTTGGGCAGAGCCAGGTTTTTCATATATAGCGGGCGGGTTGTGAAGTACGTGGTGCCAGGAGGCGCAACCAAGGTGTTTTGTTGTGAGGTTCCCGCCACAAACCAATGCACTTTTACCTCAAAAGGATTCGGGTTAGTGATTTTCCAGTTCCTCAAACTTCCTGGATTCTCTGAACACAAAGTTGCGAGCTTAAGATCCTTAATATAAGAGTTCGGGAACTTTACCGCGGCAACCGCTTTATCTGCCCGGATAAAACCGTCGCCGGTATTGTTATCAAAACCTTTGTCGAACCCGTTGGTAAACAAATGATCCATATCATAAGCATTTGAACAAAGAATGCCACGGATCTGATCGGGACTGAGTGTCTTCAATTTCTGAGCCTCTATCATCAATGCAGCAGCGCCGGCAGCATGCGGCGCAGCGGCAGAGGTACCATAAAAATTAGGATGCTCATCACCATCAGAAAAATCATCAAACTGAAAAAAGGAGGTGTTTGCCCCATCAGGAGCGGTTAGTTCAGGTTTTTTTCTTTTTATTGGTGTGATACGGTTACCCTCTTTATCAAAATAGATAGACACGCCACCGATTGCAGAATAAGACTGCGCTACGGGAACGCTGACACCATAAGCAGGGGTTGAGCGATACCAGGCAGCGGCCGTAGCAATGGCGCCTGCAGCGTTGGCATGACCAACAATAGTGGGAGCATTTGCACCGGGTACCGTTGTATTATCATTGACTATAAACCCACCACCAAACAAAATGTATTTCAATTTTGAGGGTGCAACGCCTGAATACTTAAGAATGGCGATATAGAACGTGGTGCTTTCTGTAAGATTTGTAAAACCGGTGATTTCCATAGGATCACCGCTACCGATATTATTATCGATGCCAGCAACAACTACATTACCAGATTCATCGAGTATATAAACATCAATATCGGTTTCCGCACCGGCACCCCCGGCAGAAAAAGATGGTTGCGCCCATTGCAGATCAATTATAGTGAAGCTTCCTTGTGGTACATACAATTGTTGTAAGTAGACCGGAGCGGCCCCGGATTTTGCAAAATTGTGTGCGGTACCGGCCCATTCCCCAAGTAACAACTCAGCGCTTTCATTAAAATTATGTTCATAAGAATTGTTACCGGTATTACCTGCTGCACTGAAATACGCAACGCCTTTAGCTTTTACTTTATCAACCGCCTGCGCTATGATACCGTCCTGGAAAAAAGGTTCAGCGTAATACATAATATCATCGGTGATAACCTTACAACCCCGGTCCGCGAGTTTCAAAATATTTTCGGCAAATGCGGCCTGGCCCTCTAAAGCAGTTGCAAAAGCAAGTGAAGCGCCTGGCGCAACATCATGAACAATTTCCGCCATGGCCCTGCCTTCATCTATACCGCCTGAAGAAACATCAGAAAGTATTTCAACCGGCTTATTGAATTTAAAAGGATTGCCCGGGCCCGGCAACTCGCCGTTTTTAACACCCTTGTCAGCATTACCATCAACGTTATAGCTGTCTGAAATGATACCTACTTTAACACCGTTACCATTTACTTTGGATCGTTTGCGGGCAATGTCAGAACCCTGCGCGGTATCGCCCTGGCTGTAAACTGGTTTTTGTTTGGGCGGAGCTGCTAATTGTTGATATCGGTCTGCATTTATATTGGTAGTTATTATTGCTGCTTTCCGGTTACCTGCCTGGTGATGCGGACGATAAGCAGGCCGAACAAAACGCAGTTGGGTGGCATTTTCCAACAGGGGCAAAGATTTTATTGGAACCGTTGCCGACACCACCCGGCCAAAACTTCCTGTGATGGTGGCGCCAGCTTTTACAAGCTGCTGTTTTGCAGTGGTCATGTTACCGGTAACGGTAATATCAACAACCACCCGATCATTTCTTCGTTGCAATAAGCTATCAAAAGAGGGGCTAACAAAAGAAGGCAAAATCTTTTGTTTACCATTAACACGGATTGTTTCCTCAGGAGCATTTAATTTTTGAAGATGCCCGCTCAACTTTGAGGGATTTTTTCCGACAACAAAATTTGGCAACTGAATTTTGGGAGGTCTTTTTACCGGTACCTGGGAAATTGCGGAGTTCATGCAGGTGCATACGATCACCAGTCCGCTGGCTAAGCGTAGTAAATATTTTTTCATAAACAGGATCAAGGTTTAGTGGATGGAGAGGATACAGGAGATTGCTTCAGCTAAAATACAACTGTGATTTATTTATAAAAATAATTTTTCAAGTGATACAGCTTTGCACTTACCGGTAAAAGTTCACACTTATATGTTCACAAATTCAACTGATTCAATCCTTACTAATTATTAACCTGCAAAGGTGGAAGCTTCTCCCAGTTCCACTCTTCATATTTCGCCTTATTATCAGGTCTTGGTGACCGGCCCCGTATGGTATAGACAGGATGCGCCAGTAACTCATCAGAAGGCATTTCAAAATCTAATATTTCTTTGTAACGATCTTCAGGCAATTCATCTCTTATCCATTCAAGCGCCATTTCATTTGACACGAATAATGGCATACGGTATTTATTCTCTCCGCCATTATGAATCTCCCGCATTAAGCTGTTCGCATTACGGGTGATCAGGGTATAAGTAAATCGTTTAACGAGTTCGCCAGTCTCCATATCGGGCAATTCCGCTACTGAATATAATCCAGGAATAAAAAATACGGACTGATTACGTAGACGAATATAATAGGGTACTTTTTTTTTCCAACCCGTTATTTCACGATGTTCATAAATTCCTGACACGGGTATCAGGCACCGGCGGTTCCTTATTTTGTTCCAATAACTTTTGGTGTCGCTGAGAATACGTTCGCTTCTTGCATTCAACATCGTATTCCTTTGTTTAAGAAAACTGTTCTCTTCCTTAACGTAATAAGGTATACACCCCCATTCCATCAACCTGCAATGAACCTGTTTATCATCGCGGTTACGATACAAAATCGGGTGTTCGCCATACGCATGCCCCATAATATGCATGGTTGCATCAAAGTCAATAACGATTTGTGTATCATAAATAAGGTCAGGAATATAATCTCCCAATTCCCTTATATTAACCGTGAAAGAAATATCGTAACACATGGTCAGTCATTTTCGAGTTCTTCAAATTTAACTCTTACCACCTGCTTTCCATGTTTGATGACGATAAATAATTCTCCAAAGATCATTTGAACCGATGGCCGTACAGTTGCGTTCCTGTCTAAACGCCAATTGGTATGTGCCGTAATATAATCGCGCATGCGATCTCTGTAAGCAATATTTATCCGCTCTTCCAGTTGCTTTTTACTTTTGACAACCGCCCAATATAACTGGTACGGAGAATCAGGGTTCAGCATCTCAATAATTTTTTGAGCATGCGCGGGTTTGTTTAAGTGAACGATGGCAGCAAACTTATCGCTCATCACGGCTTTATAGTGAATACGGGCAAGACCAGGATCATCATAATCTGAAATTAACAGGTTGATCTTTTCGTCACCGGAAAACGATGCTCTGCGATATTGCTGCGTTACCAGGTATGGCTTATTAAGATCAAGCAATCGTTGAACATAAAACGGTTTGAATTTTTCAAATGGCTGCAACATCAGTTTTTCACTTTGATTACCTGGTTAAGATCGGTTGTGAACTTTTTAGAAAGATATTCTGACTTTAGCCGGTACCTGCGTTCGTATCCCTGCACGGCATAACGGACAATATCCCTGCCCAGACTTTTGTTAATGTTGTCCAGCGCCTCCATCATCTTGCCGGCCCGCGTATGATCCGGCTGGTGAAAAAGATTGTGTTGAACATTTGATTGCGGTACCAGTTCGCTTACTATCACACCGCATTTCATATAGCGGTAACCTTCTTTATAAATTAGCTGTAATCCTTTTGCGGCCGCCTTCATGATAACAGAGGTATCATTGGATGCCGTTTCCAGGGCAACATTGATCGATCTTGAATATTGCTGATCAAACATCCGGTGAAGATTTGTCTGAATAAAAACATGAACAATTTTGCAACTGCTTTTTTGTTTACGAAGCTTATAGGCGCAGGTTGCCGCGTGATTGCAAATGGCTTCGCGTATGATTTCAACATCTGTTAGCAGGTGGCCAAATGAACGCGATGTACAAATGTTTTTTTTGGCCGGTGTTTCAAACTCCCACTCAATAGCCGGTACACCTTTTAATTCATTCAATAGCCGCTGCCCCACAACAGACATATTTACACGCACCCATTCTTCCGGTACCTTTGTCAATTCAAGAGCCGTATGGATACCATTTTTTTTTAGTAATAAAGCATGCTGGTGCCCGATCCCCCAGACATCTTTTACTTCGGTAAGATGAAGCATCTCGGCAAGCAGTTCTGCATTACCTGCCCAGAAGACACCTGTATCCCTGCGATATTTTTTTGCAAAACGATTGGCCATTTTTGCCAGCGTTTTTGTTTGCGCGATCCCGATTGTTACAGGTATACCGATGTTTTTACGCACCGTATTTTTTATTTCAACACCGAGCCGGAGCAGGTCGGAATAACCCAAATCGTGCATATCAAGAAAAGCTTCATCTATTGAATAAATTTCAAGACGTGGAACAAAACTTCCCATTGTTTGCATAACACGATCGGAGATATCCCCATACAATGTATAGTTTGAACTAAATACCTGCACCTCGTGATCCTTAACAATATCCTTTATCATAAACGCCGGTGTTCCCATTTCAACACCGAGTGCTTTTGCCTCTTCGCTCCTTGCTATTGCACAACCATCATTATTTGATAATACTATAATGGGTTTATTTTTCAAACGCGGATCAAATAAGCGTTCGCAGGAACAATAAAAATTGTTGCAGTCAGCTAAAGCATACATCTTCTCACATCCTTTGCTTCCGTGATAATGCTTGTTACGACTCCCCAGATCTCCATATTCATCTCGGGAGATACTTTTATCTCCTTATACTTACTGTTAGCCGGCACAAGGAAACAATTGTGATCGTTTTGCTTTAAAAACTTGACAGTGAACTCGCCATTAATAACTGCCAGCACAATATCACCGCTTTTAGCGGTCAGCGAGCGGTCAACAATCAACCGGGCACGCGGCGGAATGAAAGCATTGATCATCGAATCACCGGTGCATTCAACAATAAAGGTTGCCAGTGGGTGTTTTATAAACTCTTTATTAAGGTCAATTCTTTCCTCCATATAATCCATAGCCGGCGAAGGAAATCCGGCCTGCACCTTATTGGTGAAATAGGGCAACTCAACTACTGGTGTTTCCATATCCTGCACTTTAATCTGCGGGATAAAATTAAGAATACTAAAGAATTTAGCAAAGTCGAATTTTGGGCCTCCGTGATCATATATGTAAAGCACTCAATCAGAACATGGTGGGTGGTTAAAGCGAGCGTTTTGCCCTTGCACTATCCAGAACTTTCGCCTGGTTCTCCATTTCTTTTTCGGTTTCAGCCTGCCGATTTAGATTAATTTCCAGCTCCTTCTGGTACTTTAAAATGCGCTCCTCAAGTTCTTTTTGATCCGCCTGAAGCATCGTGTATTTATTCCGGAGTGTTTTTAGTTTATTTTCCTGGGCGATGATTTCCTGCTCAATGGAATATGATTCGGCGGCAACAGTGAATCCATCCAGGAAAGATCTTGCATCCTGCCATAGTTCCATGTTGGTATCGGGATTTATAAAAGTCTCGTTGCCGCTACTGATGAGCATATATAAATTAGTGGCAGAAGCATTCTTTTTTTTCTTATTCACTTTGAAGTAAAGATCTACCGTACGTGAGCCAAGAGCCGCTATGTTCACGCGTTTGAAAACGTAAAACCCGTCCTGCGTATTTTTTTTCCAGAACAGGCTGCCCTTTGTTGCAGGATCATAGCCATTTTGCTTTAGCTTACTGACAATAGTTCCTTCGGTGTCATCTACCGAATAAGGAAGCTCCAGCATAAGTGCCGGCTGCAGTGTTTTGTTGAATTTAATACGGTCGTTTGCAGATTGAGCAAAGGCAGAAAAGGAAAACAAGATAATGAGTGCTGTAAGCAATAATGTTTTCATAAAACGCAGTTTTGGTGATAGGTATGCCCGCCAAAGTTACTAAACCAAAAACACAATATGCGTGTAGCGAAAACTGCGCTGTTCCTAAAAATACTTTTCCATAGAGATACCAAAGGTGAGCAGCAGGTTCTCACGTTGAGTTTGATTAACCCTATTATAAGTGAGGGCCGTAGTAAAGTTTAACCAGCTTGTAAGCTTCAGGTTGAGACTGTTGACAGATTTGATGATATAGTCGTCACTATCCCCAAACGCATTCTGCAGAAATTGTGTGCCCTCAAGGGTTACCAACTTTTTAATGGTCCACCGGTACCGGAACCGGAACGAGTTCCTTGTGATTGTTTTCACTTCGCGGGTGGTATCATTTAAAAAAACATCGCTTCTTTCCAACAACAGACCTTCACTCAGATTTAAAAACAATTTCTCATTCTCCACAATATTATAAGCTACTCCAAAACCCACTTGAGAACGATCGTTGATTTTTAAGGACCGGCTCTTCTCATAGGTGGCCAGACCCCAGTAATAAAAGCCGGGGATGCCTTTGAACAAATTAAAATCAAGCGAAGAAGTAAAATCGTTATTTGTAAGATTCCCGTTTTGTTGCCCATACACCCACCCTGCTCCTGCATTCAGAGATATATCCTTACGACGGATATTGAACCGGAGACTGTTATTAAGCACATAAGAGTCGCCGTCATTTGTTTTATTAATTACCCCTGTTGATCCGAAATTAATATATCGGGTAGTGGAGTCGGTAAACTGGGCGTTTGTAGCGGTGATAAAACCAAACGAAAACAGCAGAATAAAAAAAGTCCGGACAACCAATCGGTAAAATACATTCGTCATAACTAACATGTTGATCGGGCCGCAAAAATATCTTATAATCTTTACCCGGAGCAGAATTCCACATTTAATTATGAAAGAAAAAACCCGGTTAACAAAGTCAACCGGGCGATAAACAATCATGTGTTTCGGGTATCACAATGTTACATATGCAACGACAGGAAAATGGTCCGAAGGGAATTTGCCATGATAAGTATCAGTCAGCAGACCCCATTTTTGTGTTTTAAAATGTTTAGTCACAAATATATGGTCGATGATATCGTTTCGTCCTCTTGTTGAACCAAAGGCATTGAATGATGCGTTATTGGCATAAGGGTATTTCACATCTTTGTAAGTGTCCCGCAATAAGCCAGAGTTAGCGAGTGAAAGATACCATGTACTGGTATGCGAACCGTTCAGGTCACCGGTGAAAACAGCAGGCTCATTGCCGGCTATTGCTTTGATTTTTTCAAGAATCAGCGGGCTGCTGTTATTTCTTGCCTGTACGCCCTGGTGATCAAAATGGGCATTAAAGAAGTAAAACTTTTTACCTGTTTTGATGTGTTGCAAATATACCCAACTGCAAATACGGTTACAGCAGGTCGCATCCCAACCGAGAGAAGGTTTATCAGGCGTTTGAGATAACCAAAAATCGCCTTGCTTTAAAAGTTTGAATACATCTTTTTTATAGAATATGGCTGAATGCTCCCCTTTTTCCTGTCCATCGTCACGGCCCTTACCATAACGGGCATATTCAGGTAAATCTTTGCTGATGTCATCAAGTTGACTTTTCAAACCTTCCTGGGTACCAAAAACATCAAAGTCATGAAACCTGATCAGTGCAGAAACCACCGGCGCCCGGTTTTCCCAGAGGTTACCGCTGTCGCGTCTGTTATCATAACGGATATTATAACTTGCAAGCTTCAGTTGTTGTGCGCTTGTCTCAAAAACCAGCAGGCATGCTGCCATCACGGAAAATAACAATTTCATATGCATCGTTTAGTGGCCCGTAATTTAGTTAAAATTCATATCATCTCATCCTTGACGGCCAGGTAAGCGTTTATATGCGGATTAAGTAATATTAGAATAAATTGCAGAAACGTTATGTTTACAATTTATCCAGACACACCTTTCAAGGTCGAATTTTCATTTGGCCGTATCATTGAAAATCTCAGGACCGAATTTACCTCGGGCAGGTTAAAAAACGATGAAGCGACCAGACAGGACCTTGAGCAGATAGACAAGGTGCCTGCCCTGGTTAATGGCATAACTGAGTTTTCACAGATCAGCGATCACCAGGATTTACTTGCAAGACTATTAAAGGATTATTTTCCGCCCGGACTAACCGACAATGAAATTAAAGCAGTAACCTTTCCTTATTCGGGTATCATCTTTAATCATACCAACCGTTTTAAAAAGATTGTTGCATCAGCAGGACCGGAATACAACTTCAATATCAGGGATTTTGACGATCACCAGTCTTATGTATTGAGTTGTTGCCTGATTATAAAATATCTTTTCGGTCTTGATCTTGATTTCAGCAAACCTTTATTTTATGATATTCCCCTTGCAAATGGCATCATCAAACATTACCGGATCCTTTATAACGGAGATTTTCTTGAACTGTTTGCCAACGACCAGGCGCTGGAAATAACAAAAACTGATTTACAGTTACTGATCGACAACTACGAAGATTTATCTCTCTGGAAGAAGTTTTTTCCACCAGGAAGTTATGTTCTGCGTGGCTTTGCAATTGTTTCATTATATGATGCCACAGTTGAAAACGCGGTGTCCATATTAAAGGAACAATTACTAAGCTTAAATGCACCTGCTTTTAAATCCAGCGCGGAAGCCATATTCAGATCCATCTATCGCAATCCGGATATCCGGTTCGGTTTTACGGTGTATGAT
>JAEZGI010000046.1 GCA_023416995.1 Bacteroidota bacterium | reverse complement strand
TGGCTCTGACGCCACCTTCTACCGTGGTTCCGGTTGGTTTGGTTTCAAAAAGATTACCTGACGTATGCGGCGCAGGGGGTGCAGTCTTTATCTGATAATGCTGAGCCATGCCTGCACCCAGGCGTTCGCCTTTCCACCTGCTGCCCGTATTTGTGCAGCAACCTCTTCCAGCACATCGGTTCTCCTTGCGGCGAGTACAACATTAGCCCCGTATTCACCCAATCGCAGGGCAACACCACGGCCAAACCCACTGGAAGCACCGGTCACTACTATTGTTCTGCCTGCAGTTTGTTTGCGATCAGCCTTGTTGAGTTTTGAGGTAGCACAACTGGTGAGAAAGCCCAGGATGATAAGAAATGTGACGTTGCGCCAGGAGAAGTATGCTAGCATAATAGATGTTGTGAAAGCGTGGCAAAAAAAACTATACCACCCGGAACATTTATATTTGCGTTCGCATGGAATTAATTCCGGGAAACAGATTTTTTGAATTCGTAAGAACTGAGAGATGCCGAAAAAAGACCCGTATACAGACGTATTTAATCAATTTGCAACCAATCTTGTTAACCCCGCCGATGATGCAGATCAGCTTATGGAGAAAGCAAAGGTTTTACATTATGCCTGGAACAAATCGGTGGCAGACTTTCATGGACTGTCCGCCAGTGCCATTCTCGCCGATGAAATTGCAGAGGCAGGAAAGGATCCGGAATTTAGCTCACGCTTTGAAAGACTTTCTGAAATAAAAAATAAGGAGTTTCAACAGTACAATAATTATATCATCAGTATCGAAGCGGCCGCTCCGGGCAGCATAGAACTCGTGGTACAAAGTGTGGACCCAAAAACAATTGCAAAACTGGGAACATTAGAAAAACCCGCGATGATGAACGTTCATACCGAAGAACAGGCACTTGACATCCTGGCTTATTGCAGTTCACGTGGCTGGCAGGTTATTGTTGAGGTGCATCCGGAAGAGCCCGAGAACATGTATCCATTGTTTTATCTGCAGGCAGGTATAGTTCCGGTAACAAACTAAAGATTGTCGTTTCTGCTACCTACACTTGTCGCTTTAGACCTACCGGGGGTTAAGATTTGATTTTATATTTGAGAAAAATATAAAGTTATGGGTGAGATTGACACATATATCGCCGCCTTCCCCGCTGCTGTTCAAAAACAATTGCAGCTCGTTCGCAATACCATAAAAAAGGCTGCGCCGGAAGCAACAGAAGCGATCAAATACGCCATTCCTACTTTTGTACTAAACGGCAATCTTGTGCATTTTGCCGGTTATGATAAACATATTGGTTTTTATCCCGCGCCGGTCGGTATCAAGGCCTTTGAGAAAGAACTTTCAGTTTATAAGCAAGGTAAAGGTTCTGTTCAGTTCCCACTAACTGAACCAATGCCACTTGAGTTGATAACAAAAATCGTAAAATACAGGGTGCGACAGCAAGCGGAAAAAAACATAAAATCCCCGTCTGCCACAAAGACAAAACGGGGTTTATGATGATAAGTGAGTTAAGGGAAACTATTTCTGTATCCGTGTAAGCTGCTGTTCAACTATCCATTTTCCTACATCTTTGCCCAGACTTAATCCGGCCTCGCAAGAAAACCTGAAATGCAAACCTGCCATCACTCTTGAATCGGCATTTTCCAACGCTGCCTGTGTAAAGCTTTTAAAACTTCTTGTCGGGCTATCTTTCTGAGCGGTTGGTGATCTGAAAGTAAAAGATACATCATCACCCAATATGGCGGCCAGCACGTTTGCAGCAGCACTGCCAAGTGCGCTATGTGTAGAAGGGTAATCCTGCACCGGGGGAGTGTTCATAAGTGGTTCCCAGGCTGCATCCGGCGAAGTTCCCGGGTTATTATCTTCGTCCGCTTTTCTTATGGCAGTGTAGGGTCTCCAGAAATTATAATGAAATTTTGAATCCCAACCTGCTGTATATGCGTCAGCCAGCGCCATATTGACCAGCGCAAAAACACGCGCAGTTTCCCAGAGGTTTTTCTTTTTTACTGCTATTGCTTCGCGTGCAATGCGATTCCAACCAGCTTCAGAAAACTCGTACCAAAACTTTGCAAGGACGGTCTGTTCGTTGCTTCTGACCTTACTCAGTTTGCTTCCATAATGTTTTACCTCTTCTAACCCGTTTGCATATTCATTACTGTTAAGCTCCGGGTGAGCCTGCACTCGGAACTGGTCGGCCCGGTTGATGCCGAAAGTCTTCATTGATTTCCAGAAAGGCGCAAACAGAAATTCAGTAGGTGGTACTCCCTGGTACACGCCGGGGGTAGTTGATGGTTCTATCGGGCCGATAGGGTCGCTCAGTGCTTTGTCGTTTGCACGTGCAGTTATTATTGCCATCGCAGCCTCTTTTCCGATCGCGCGACCCTTGCTCACAGCAGAACTGTCGGCAATGTTTGCAACGGATAGATTCAGCAGTGAATCAAGCGACAATTTTTTGTCGGGGAACTGGCTCAGCAAAACTTCATGCGCAGCTGTAGCGGCGGCAACAATCGGATCTGCACCCGGATCGGTTTTCGCTTTGAAATAAGATTTGAAAACAGGGTTAACTGCATTCAGGGCATCGTGCATTGCAATATGAACCATTGCATTAATACGCGATGCAAGCAATGAATGCTGATAAGCTTCACCGCCCATGGCAGTGTAGGCCATCTCGTTCCAATCGATGATAACCTTGCTGGAAAATTTTTCAAGATCTGGCGTTTCATTACCAACCTTGTTTGATCTGTTGCAGGCAATCAGGGCAAGCACTACGAGCACCCCGGCAAATAATTTCTTTTTCATATAAAAAGTTTACACCCGTTTTTTTACCAGGTGGCGATACGAAATTATTTTTCATCGGATGCAACAATCCTCACCAAAAACGGTGAAACCCTCATCATTGCTGGTGAGGATCATGATAATATTTATTTAAAAGGCTGCCAGGCAATGGCACGATAGTGATGTTATTGATAGAAGTTAATTTTACATGATATGGCACATCGCATTACAGGAAAAGAACTAAAGCAATTAGGATATGAGCAGGGCAGAATCTTAGGGCTGGCACGTGAATTATCCGAACAGGGTTTGAAGATCATGACAAAACAGGAATTGCTGGCGCTGTTAAAAAAGGTGAAAACTTACCCGGAACTTTTTATATCAGACGATCTGATGAAACCATTGGCAGAAGCCATGGTATTGGAGATGTCAATCCCACCCGATCCCACCATTTCGTTAAATGCAACAGCAGGCGGTTATAAGGCTTATGGCACTGAGTATATTGAAGAAGGCGCAAAGGTTCAGATGGACATAGCCATGCGTTTACCCATCACCGTTGGTGGGGCATTAATGCCCGATGCGCACCAGGGTTATGGCCTGCCGATTGGCGGTGTGCTCGCTATCCGCAATGCAATTATACCTTATGGTGTTGGTGTGGACATCGGTTGCCGGATGGCGTTAACCATCTTCGATATTCCGGCGGCACATTTCCAGGAAAACGAAGCAAAATATAAACGCGAGCTTATAGCACATACAAAATTTGGCGCAGGAGTAGCATACAAGGGCCGTGAACGCGCTGATCATGAGGTGCTGGAAAGCGAAGTGTTTAGTATGACTCCTTTCATTAACCAACTGCGCGATAAAGCATACAGCCAGCTAGGCACCTCCGGCGGTGGCAATCATTTTGTTGAATGGGGCATCATTGATTTTACCGGGGCGGATAAAGCGCTTAATATTCCGGAAGGCAGTTATCTCGCATTGTTGTCACATTCCGGTTCCCGGGGTTTGGGAGCAACCATCGCCGGTCATTATACCAAACTTGCAAAGGAAATCTGCAAACTGCCAAAAGAAGCGGTGAATCTGGCCTGGCTCGATCTCAGTTCGCAGGAAGGGAACGAATACTGGCTTGCAATGAATCTTGCCGGCGATTATGCTTCTGCGTGTCATGATGTGATTCACAAAAAGATCACTCAGGCTGTCGGTGGACAGGTCCTTGCAAAGGTTGAAAACCATCACAACTTCGCATGGAAAGAAAACTGGAACGGGCAGGAAGTACTGGTTCATAGAAAAGGGGCCACGCCAGCAGCAAAAGGCGTATTGGGAATTATTCCGGGCAGCATGACCGCTCCTGGCTTCCTGGTGAGAGGCCGGGGCGAAGTCAGCTCCATCAACTCTGCATCTCATGGGGCCGGCCGCAGGATGAGCCGTACGAAAGCAATGGCAGCCATAACGCAGGCCGACATGAAAGAGATATTGCGCAAACACCAGGTTACACTCATTGGCGCCGGGCTCGATGAGGCCCCAATGGCCTATAAAGATATCAACCAGGTAATGGCTGCTCAATCTGACCTGGTGGATGTTGTAGCGCGGTTTGTTCCCAAAATTGTCCGGATGGCAAACGATGGCAGCCGTGAAGATTGATTCAAGCCCACCGCAGCCAGGCACGGCACAAGTTTTTTGCATTGGCTATCACTATGGGCCAGGTCAAAGAACCGAACGCGCTAAAGCCGCTTCTATTAATATTTCCTTTTGGTTTGTTATCACATTATCTGAGGTGCCTGATGTTATGCCGGGAACTTCAGAAATATTATGAAATACGGATTGCAAAGCATCCGGCATATAAACATTTCATTGACCAGGAAGGCTATGGCACTTTTGAATGTGAAGGATTTGATTCTGCAGAAGTAATTGAAAAAGTAAGGAGGTTCGACTTCTCATGGCTCAACTCAGAGCTTCCTGAACACATTTATAAAGAACAGGTCCGGGCAATTGAAACATACAGACCCGTGGCTGTGTTAGGAGATAATTCACCTACATTAAAAATGGCCGCTGAAAAAACCGGCGTGCTGTTTTTGTCTTTAATGAATGGCTACATGAGTAAATACTATGCCGGGCACCGGGCAATTTCCCGTTATCACCCTGCGTACCGCCTCATCTCATGGATGCCTGAAAAAATAAAAATCCAGGCAACTACATGGGGTGAAAAAAAGGCTTTTAAAAAACTGCATGCGTCATTCAGTAAAATCCGGCGCAAGGAAAATCTCAAACCACTCTCCAGCTACCTCGATGAACTGGAAGGTGACTTGACGATGATTTGTGATCTTCCGGAACTTTTCCCGCAACAGCAGCTTCCGGATAACTACTGTTTTGTAGGTCCTTTGTTTTATGATAACGGTGAGGTATCAACGCAAAATTGTCCTGCTGCTGAATCCGAAGAAAAGAACATCCTGGTTTTGATGGGCAGTTCCGGCGACTGGCAACATGCACACTTTCTTAATGATCCATACTACTCCAAATTTAATGTAACGGCAATAGGTGATCATAAAAGAACATTGTCTGCATCACATATTTCCCATATACCTTTTGCTCATGTACATGAGCGTTTCCCCGGCGCTGACCTTATCATTTGTCACGGCGGAAACGGCACAATCTACCAGGCTTTGTTATATAAGGTTCCTTTACTTGCATTGACTACCCACTGCGAGCAGGAGTGGAACATCCGCGCGCTTGAAAAGCAGCACCTGGGTTTCTGTCTTGATGGTATTACAGATAAACTGACCTTGCGGTCAACAGTAGAAGCTGCGATCGCTGCCAGGCGACAAAAAACTTCTGAGGAAATCAGTAAGGCAATACGGCAATCAATTAACGCTTTATCCGGGCAGATCGATAAAATCGCAGCTATCATTGATAAACGACAACCGCGATTTTCTAAAGGCGAAAAAAAAGGTTCAGGAGTTTTACACGAAACCGGTGCTTATTCAAAAAAATCCACCTTACCGGTATATACATCATAAACACCGCCCACGATAATTATCTTTCCTTCCCTTTCAAGTTCCGCAATAACGGGGCTTTCGTTACGTACTCGGTCGATAGTAAGCTTCACATTTAATTTACTTACATTCTCTACAAACTCTCTGTTAGAGCCAGTACGGTTGTCTTTGGTCTCAGTCTCTGCTTCGATAGCTGGTTTTACCTTTTTCAGCAAGCCAGTGAGGTGGCCCAGCTCAACGTTGTTACATGCACCTACTATAGCTCCGCATTTTGTATGCCCTAAAACTACAAGGATTTTAGTACCTACTACTTTGGTTCCAAATTCCATACTTCCGAGAATGTCTTCGTTTAATACGTTCCCTGCAATACGGATGCTGAATATATCGCCCAGACCCTGGTCAAAAATCAGTTCAGCAGAAGTGCGACTGTCAATGCAACTCAGTATGGTTGCAAATGGAAACTGACCTTCTGCCGTTTCATTCACCTGTTGCAACAAATTCCTGTTTGCTTTGAGATTATTAACAAAACGCTCGTTGCCATCCTTCAGGATCTTCAGCGCCTGAGCAGGTGTAATCTGAGATTGGGTTTCCTTTGATAGTGTGCGCATACAAGTGGATTTAGTTAAAAAAACAAATATAGCAAGCATCAGGAAAATGATAGTATTACTATCATTAAAAGTTGCTAAATATTCAAAGCATGATAGTCTGCTTTAATAGACAATTCTATTACAATCATTTCTATCTTTGTAGAAACTTTATCATCTTGGACCTCCAGCTTAGCTTCAAAGTGAATGACTGGCTTTACCTGAAAGATCCGGAAAGCAGTGAAACAGGTAAACAGATCGTGAAGGCAGCTATCGATCTCATTTCTGATCTGGGCTTTGAACAATTTACGATTAAGAAGTTGTCTCTCGAAGTTGAATGTACCGAAGCAACCATCTATCGCTATTTTGAAAATAAACACCGTTTGCTGCTATACATTGTAAACTGGTATTGGTGTTACATGGAATTTTTGCTTGTTTTCCGGCTTCAGAATGTTACTGATAACAAGGAAAAACTGCGTACCATCCTGAACCTGCTTACCCATGAACTGCCAGAAAGCACGGGCAAATCAGACTACAACAAAAAATTTCTAAACCAGATTGTTATCGCAGAAAGCAGCAAGGCTTACCTGGTGAAAGATGTTGCCGAGATCAACAAAAACGAAGTTTTCAAACCCTACAAAGATTTGTGTGCGCATATTGCTGCCGTTATCAGCGCTTATAACCCGCGCTACCAATATCCAAAATCGTTAAGTAGTACCCTGATGGAAACCTCTCACAGCCAGCAATTCTTCAGCAAGTATCTCCCGGGGCTCACTGATGTCGGCCGAAAAAAAAATACTGAATTTGCCCACCGTTTTCTGGATGACCTTCTTTTCAAGGTTTTAGGCTGAAAAAAAGAGCATGCTGAGCATTAACAAATCTTCAACAAGAAAATATTTGGATCGCACAAAAAAACACCCCTATATTTGCTTAACGGTGTTAGATTATTTATACCCGTAAAATAATGGCAAGTAAAGATCGAATATTAAGGCTTAAAGAAGAAACCAGGTGCAACATCCTGGAAGCTGCTTTCCGGATCGTAAAAGAAGAAGGATGGCAAGCCCTTAGTATGAGGAAAATAGCTGAACAGATAGAATATACCGCCCCCATTATTTACGAGTATTTTGCTAACAAGGAAGCAATCCTGTCGGAACTTAACAAGAAAGGCTTTATTAAATTGGCAGCCCAAATGCGCGAAGCGGCAGCAAACGCGAATAGTCCGGAAGACAAAATGGAAGCCGTATGGACCGCGTACTGGAATTTTGCTTTCACCGAAAAAGAACTTTACCGGCTGATGTTTGGCGTAACAATGAATTGTTGTGTTGAACAGAAAGCACCGGAAATCGACTGCCCCGAAATCCTGGTTAGCGAGCTGATTGAATCTATGCTGACGAGCAAAGAAAACCTTGAATCTGAGACCTCCAGGTGGTACTACACCTACTGGTCCATCATCCACGGTCTTGTTTCAATCAACCTGGTTAACCGTGGAGGCTCCGAAGAAATAAACCGCAGAATTTTACAGGATGCGATCCGCGGCATAAACCGCGCGATTTTGACCCAATAGAAAGCCTTTTTTGCCCAACGATGCGAGCCGGTTGAAAAACCGTTTTTTTTCATCATTACCTTAACAGTGTTAAATCATTTAATCAAGTTATGAGGACAGCAATCGCCTTCGCCGCCATGCTCGCGCTAGCCGCCTGCAGCCAGCCACCCGCACCAGCACCTGCTCCGCCACCAGCAGTAGAAGTAATAACCATCAACGCAGCACCCGCCATCACCGGCCACGACTATACCGCCTCTTTACAGGGGAAAGTGGATCTTGAAATTCGTCCCCAGGTAGACGGTTTCCTGGACCGCGTTTATGTTGATGAAGGTGCCTACGTCAAAGCCGGTCAGCCATTATTCAAAATCAACGATCAACCTTACCGCGAGCAGCTTAACAATGCAATCGCAAGTCTGAAGGCGGCTGAAGCAGCGCTTTCAAATACTGAGCTTGAAATTGAAAAGCTTACGCCCCTGGTTGAAAACAAGATCGTATCTGATTATCAGCTCAAGGTTGCAAAAGCTTCTAACAAGGCCGCAGTTGCCAATGTAGAGCAGGCGCGCGCCGTAGTAGCGGCAGCAAAAATTAAACTGTCGTACACTAATGTCACTGCCCCGGTGAATGGATATATCGGCCGCCTGCCCCGCAAACAGGGAAGCCTTGTATCACCAACCGATCCGGAGCCGTTAACCAGTCTCTCTGATGTACATGAGGTGCACGCCTACTTCTCACTCAGCGAAACAGATTTCATCAATTTCAAATCACAATATGCGGGAACAACACTGAATGAAAAGTTGAAAAACTTACCGCCCGTTTCACTGATCCTACCCGATCAATCAGTGTATGATGTTCCCGGCAAAATTGATATGGTTGATGGAAGGTTCGATAAAACCACGGGGGCGATCACTTTACGCGCAGTGTTTCCAAACAACAATAACCTGTTACGCTCGGGTAACACAGGAAAGATCAGGTTACAACAGGAACACCTGAACGCAATCCTTGTTCCCCAGGCTGCCACGATGGAAGTACAGGACAAGATCTATGTGTTTGCCGTTGGCGATAGCAACAAGGTGATCAAACAACCTGTGCAGGTTGCAGGAAAATCAGGCACTGATTACATCATCCGGGAAGGTGTTAAAGCCGGTGACCGCATTGTAATCAACCAGTTGGATCGTTTAAGTGACAACCTGGTAATAACACCCCAGGATCCCAAGGGACGTACACAATTATCGATGGCCGATAGTAAAAAATCATCATCGGCAAATTGAACACATCCTGCCGACCTGCATAATCCGGTTTACGTGTTAATTCAGTAACGCCGGCCAGGTAATTCAGCAGACCCCTTCCCGGAACCAGCTTCCCATGTAATTTATCGCTTAACTGACGATGTGGCGAAGCTATGTATTAACCTGACTCCGGATCCTTTGAATACCGCCATCAGATAACCATCATTCAAGTCAACAATCAATCATCATGTTTAAGAAATTCATTGAAAGGCCGGTATTGGCAACTGTTATATCCATCCTTCTTGTGATGCTGGGTATACTCGGTCTCTATAGACTTCCGGTTGAACAATTTCCCGATATCGCCCCTCCGGCAGTTCAGGTAACCGCATTATATCCCGGGGCAAACGCAGAAACTGTGTTAAGGGCCGTCGCTCCATCACTGGAAGAAAGCATCAACGGTGTGGAAGACATGACCTACATGAGTTCAACCGCCAGTAACGACGGCTCACTTGTGATCACGGTATTTTTCAAATTGGGTACCGATCCAAACCAGGCAGCAGTAAACGTTCAAAACCGTGTGGCACAGGCAACCAGTCAGCTTCCCTCGGAAGTTGTACAGGCAGGT
This sequence comes from Bacteroidota bacterium, assembly GCA_023416995.1. Taxonomy (GTDB): domain Bacteria; phylum Bacteroidota; class Bacteroidia; order Chitinophagales; family Chitinophagaceae; genus DATHKG01. Next base: position 55,550 of record JAEZGI010000046.1, on the reverse strand, counting down.
ATCGCCACATCGAAACAACAGAACAGCCTGTTGATGGTAGTGGATCTTTTTGCGGAAGACACTAAAAACTATGACCAGACCTTCCTGGCAAACTATGCGCAGATCAACCTGATTCCTGAAATAAAAAGAATCACGGGCGTGGGCCAGTCATTTATTTTTGGTGGAAGTAAAGATTACTCCATGCGTGTTTGGCTCAACCCCGCACAAATGGCCGCATACAATCTTACTCCTGCAGAAGTATTTGCATCCATACAGGATAAAAACCTTGAAGCTGCCCCAGGTAAGTTTGGCGAAAGCAGTGAAGAAGCGTTTGAATATGTGATCAAATACAAGGGCAAACTCAATAAGCCACTTGATTATGAAAACATCATCATCCGTTCCAATCCTGATGGATCAATGCTTCGACTGAAAGATATAGCAAAGGTGGAATTTGGCTCTTATACATACGGTAACTATACAAGGGTTGATGGTAAGCCAGGTGTTAATATCGCCGTAATGCAGTTATCAGGATCAAACAGCAGTGAGATCCAGGTGGCAGTGAGGAAACTGATAGAAAAAGCTTCAAAAGAATTTCCAAAAGGTGTTAAACACCTGATCCTGTATAATACTAAAGATTCGCTTGATCTTTCTATTGCGCAGGTTAAAACAACTTTGATTGAAGCGTTTATCCTGGTATTCATTGTTGTGTTCCTGTTCCTGCAGGATTTCAGATCAACCCTGATACCTGCTATAGCGGTACCGGTGGCGGTAATTGGTACATTCTTTTTCATGCAGTTGTTTGGTTTTTCAATCAACCTGCTCACCCTGTTCGCATTAGTGCTGGCAATCGGTATAGTGGTCGATGATGCCATCGTTGTGGTAGAAGCCGTGCACTCTAAGATGGAACACGAACATCTGCCACCAAAAACAGCAACAATATCAGCGATGAAAGAAATAACGGGTGCCATTATCTCCATCACACTTGTAATGAGTGCAGTGTTCCTGCCCGTAGGTTTCATTGAGGGTTCAACCGGTGTGTTCTATCGACAATTTGCATTTACGCTGGCAATAGCAATTGTAATCTCTGCGGTAAACGCGTTAACACTCAGCCCGGCATTGACAGCCTTATTGCTAAAAGATAAACATGGAAGCAACGGAACAACCAGGCGGAATTTCAAACAAAGGTTTTTTGATGGATTCAACAGCGGGTTCAACCGTATTTCGGACCGTTACATTGGAAGTCTCAGGTTCCTGGTGCGGCATAAATGGGTAGCCATCAGCGGGCTGGTACTTGTGCTTGTAAGTACTGTTTACATGGTGAACACCACGAAATCAGGATTTATTCCTTCAGAAGACCAGGGCTTCATTGCAATATCATTGTCGATGCCCGCAGGTGCCTCACTGCAACGCACAACCGAATACGTTAAAAAGGTTGAACATGCTTTGAATGAACTTGAATCACAGCGAACAATAATGGGGCTTTCGGGCTTCAATATGCTCACGCAATCTTCCAGTCCATCTTCCGCAGTTGTGTTTGTACTGCTGAAACCTACCGAGGAGAGGGGTGCAGCCAAAGATATCAATGCCATCATGGGTATTATCAACGAGAAGCTTGCGACATTGCAGGACGGAGGGTTCTTTACATTCACCTTCCCTACAGTTCCGGGTTTCAGTAATATCGATGGTCTTGACATGGTACTGCAGGATAAAACCGGGGGCCAGCTTGACAAATTCAGCGGTATCGCGAACACCTTTATTGGTGAACTGATGAACCGGAAGGAAGTTGCAGTCGCATTTACTTCTTTCAAATCTGATTTCCCGCAGCTTGATCTTGAAGTTGATGAAGTAAAGGCCGAACAACTTGGAGTTAATATCAAAGACCTTCTTCAAACTGTACAGGTTTATTACGGTAGTGCACAGGCATCCGACTTCAACCGTTTCGGTAAATATTACCGGGTGATGGTTCAGGCAGAAACCGCCTCACGTGCAGAGCCTGGCTCGATTGAAGGCGTGTTTGTCAAAAACCGCTCCGGTGAGATGGTACCAGTAAACACCCTGGTGAAATTGAAAAGGGTTTTTGGTCCTGAAACCGTTTCAAGATATAACCTGTTCAATTCTATCGGCATCAATGCCATACCAGCACCTGGATTCAGCTCGGGTGATGCAATCCGTGCCGTTGAAGAAGTAGCCGCCCAAACCTTGCCTGACGGATACGCCTATGAATTTTCCGGCCTTACCCGGGAAGAGATTTCTTCAGGTGGTCAGTCAATCATCATATTTACGTTGTCACTATTGTTTGTTTACTTTTTGCTGGCTGCGCAATATGAAAGTTATATTCTTCCCCTGTCTGTGATCCTGTCCATACCTGTTGGTGTATTCGGCGTATTCGCCGCAATCAAACTCGCGGGCATTGAAAACAATATTTATGTACAGGTTGCCCTTGTTATGCTGATAGGATTGCTGGCAAAAAATGCGATCCTGATTGTTGAGTTTGGCGTTCAACGCAGAAGGGCAGGAAGAACCTTGTTATCCGCTGCGTTTGAAGCAGCCCGGCTGCGGCTTCGCCCTATCATCATGACCTCACTCGCCTTTATTGCGGGGCTGATACCCATGATGAACGCAACCGGTCCATCTGCCCAGGGTAATCACTCTATCAGTATCGGTGCAGCAGGCGGAATGCTGACCGGGGTAGTACTTGGTGTGATTATCATACCCGTACTGTTTATCATCTTCCAGCATCTGCAGGAAAAAATCACTGGTTCTCCGCTCCACAGACCGCATAAACCGGCAGTGAATAAACCAGAAGCCGTTATTGCCTGATTAAAATTTCAAAACACGCACTCATGACACACAGATTCAATACAACCGGCAACCCACAGGTAGGAGCCATATTATTTCCCGACGACACAACGGCCATCAGTGATGAAGCCGTTCGTCAACAGATATTAAACCGCATCAGGCAGTTTGCTGCACGTTTATTCAACACGCAGTCAGTAAAGGCTGCGATAATGATCAGTGCAATTGCGATTGTCGCTTCATGCAACATTTCAAAAGATGTGGTGAAACCATCAGCACCACTTCCCGAAACATTCCGGAATGCAGCCACTTCTGTCAGTACCGCGGATGATAAAGACAGCGCTTCAACTTCGGCAATAGCTGATTTGTCCTGGAAAAGTTTTTTTGCAGATCCGGTATTGCAGAAATTGATAGACACAGCAATCGTCAAGAACTTCGATATGCAATCAGCAATTCAGAATATCGAAGCTGCGAGGTTGCTTCTAAGACAATCACGCTGGGGTTATGCGCCGGATGTATCGCTGCAGGTAACGGCCGGATCATCAAGGCCATCAGACAACAGTCTTAACGGCCTTAGCGCCAGCGAATTTCTGAAAACGACACATATCGAAGATTTCAATGCAAGTGTCGGCCTTTCATGGGAAGCAGATATCTGGGGTAAGATCCGTAACCGCAAAGCTGCTGCACTTGCATCATACCTGCAGTCTGAAGAAGCAAAAAAAGCAATCCAGACAAACCTGGTTGCCTCCATTGCCCAGGCTTACTACAACCTGTTAATGCTGGATGCACAGAAGGACATCGCTCAAAAAAATATCCGTTTAAGTGATAGTACGTTGCGCATCTTAAGATTTCAATATAATGCCGGACAGGTAACTGCCCTTGCGGTTCAACAGGCAGAAGCACAATTAAACACTACCACTTCGCTGTTACCACAGATCGAAAAGGATATTGCCCTGCAGGAAAACGCACTCAAAGTGCTTTCAGGTGAATTACCCGACGCAATTGACCGGAACGCAGCATTGGCAGCTGTAAATCTGCCCGATAGTCTGTCTACCGGTGTACCGGCAGCATTATTGAGCCGTCGGCCGGACATACGCAGCCAGGAACTTGAACTCAATATTGCAAATGCCGAAGTAGGTATCAGCAAAGCGAACATGTATCCCGCATTACGGATCACAGCTTCAGGAGGATTGAACTCTTTCAAAGCAAGCAACTGGTTCAACATTCCGGCTTCACTGTTTGGTGCGGCAGCCGGTGGAATCGTTCAACCGCTGCTTCAGAAAAAGCAATTGAAAACAGACTATGAACTGGCAAAGGTTCGCCGCGAACAATCGGTGATCGCCTTCCGCCAATCAGTGCTGAATGCAGTTGGGGAAGTTTCCGATGCATTGGTACAAATCGAAAAACTGACAACGGCAGAACAACTGGTTAACGAAAGAGTACAACTGCTTCAGCGCGCCACCGGCAACGCACGACAGTTGTTTAGCTCTGGCATGGCGAACTACCTTGAGGTTATAACAGCGCAAGGCACAGTACTTCAGTCAGAACTTGAGCTCGCTTCTTTGAACCGCCAGAAACTTGCCGCAAAGGTTGAATTGTACCGATCATTGGGCGGTGGATGGAACTGACATAACCCTTCCAGAATACCCCGGTAAGATAGCCCGGTACCGGTCTATCAACTGTCTCTATATATATAAAATGCTCCCATCAATATTTGGATGGGAGCATTTTTTTGATGCTGAAAGCTTGCCTTATCGCCTTTTACCGGTTTGCTGCATTTCCCGGTTCATTTCGTATATATCAACCGACTGTGAGAAATCACCCATCAGCCATTTTGCATAATAATCTGCGAGCACATAAAAAAAGTATTCAGACATGTCAGCGTAACCATGTCGCTGACCCGGAAGAATCACGAGGTCAAAACGTTTATTTGCTTTAATCAGCGCGTTAGCAACGCGGATGGTATTTGCCGGATGCACATTGTTGTCGATATCACCGGTGGTGAGCATGAGTCGTCCTTTAAGGTTTTTTGCCAGGTCAGGATTTTTATCAATGTTATATACGAAAGAGGTGTCTCCTTTATCACCGATCTGTTCCTTTACACCATGATGTTTCTCACTCCACCAACGATTGTAAATACTGTTGTCGTGATTACCTGAAGAAGAAACCGCAACTTTGAAGAAATCAGGATACACCAGCATGGCTGCTGTGCTCATAAAACCACCGCCCGAGTGACCATGTATACCCACCCTGTCAATATCGATGTATGAGTGGCGATCTGACAACTGTTCAACAGCGGCTTTTTTATCAGCCAGGCCATAGTCACGCAGGTTCCCATAACCATAGTTGTGATACCATTTTGAACGCGCAGGATTTCCCCCACGATTACCAACTGTAACTACGATTAAACCGATTTGTGCAAGACGATCGGTTCTTGGATTTGGCTGAGCAAATGCTTTGTTCACGGCCTCTGTTTGCGGACCCGGATAAACATACTCTACGACAGGATATTTTTTAGTGCTATCGAAGTTGTAAGGCTTGTACAATACGCCGTACAAGTCGGTTATGCCATCATCAGCTTTCACCTTGAATATTTCAGGAAATTTATATCCTGAAGCCATCAGTGATGTAAAGTCTGCGGTTTCAAGATCCATCACCTTCCTGCCTTCATTGTTATAAAGCCCGGACCTGGGAACCGTATTTACGCGTGAATAGTTGTCAACAAAAAAACGGTTGTTGTCATTGAGACTCACATTATGTTCAAACTCACCTTTATCCAGCAGACGCAGATCAGTACCATCAAAGTTGATCCTGTAAGTATGTTTATAATAAGGATCTTCATTGGGTTCGCGACCATTCGCTTCGAAATACAAGATCCTTTTCTTTTCATCGATTCCGAGTATATCCTCACAATGGAAAGGGCCGCTGGTGATTTGATTTTTCAACTTACCTGTTCCATCATACAGATAGAAATGTGCCCATCCATCACGCTCGCTCCATTGAATCAGTTCCTGTCCACCATTTACAACACCTAATCTTCTTATCTCCACATAGGTATTCATTCTCTCTTCTATCAGCGGCTTTACGTTGCCGGTATTAATATCGACCATACAAATATCTATGCGTTTCAGATCACGGCTGGTGCGATGGAAATACAGTTTATCATTTGTGCCATGCCAGATAGCAGGGCGCCAATCATCATCCCGCTGACTTTTTAATGCCGGTGCTGACCACATACCAATATTCTGATCTTTAAACTGTTTTACGTCAAGCTCTTTGTAAGTTTTAGTTACCGCATCAAATACCAGCAGATGTTCAACCGGCGCTTCTTTTTCACCTGGCATCTGGTATTTATAAGTCTCCAGGGTAGGACGTGGTTCCGCTACACTGTTAATCACCCAAAGCTCTTTGACGTTCCTTTGATCGGTTCTCATGGTGGCAAAATGTTTTGAATCTGCCGACCAGAGTATAAATGCGGGTTTGCGTTTGTTTTTGTTTTTGATCTTATCAATGTTGTTTTCATTCATCCCACCACCACCATAAGAGAAATGCTCAACACCATCAGTTGTTAATTTGGTTTCAACAATAGTTGTGTCATCCTCATTTTTCATGGCCTTTTCATAGTTCGCCTGGTCCATCCAGTACAGATTGTAATTCTTAGAAAATACAATCATCGACTTATCGGGCGAGACGGAGGCCCAGCGCGGATTTCTCTTTGGTCGCCTGAAATCTGTGAGCTCGGTTAGTTTACCGCTGGCAAGATCATATTCGAAATAAAAGGTTTTAATTTCTTTTTTTCCCGGAACACGTCTTTTCGAGGTAGTATCCTTTTTGGTAGTGGTGGTGTCACGAATTTCAACTTCAAGTGAACTCTTAACCTGGAATTGAATAGCGTTTTCGTTTTTCACAAACATCAGGCTATCAATCAGCAGATGTTGCGCATCAAAAGGGTCGCGAACGATCCTGGTGAGCTCTGCGGCCATCTTATCGTTATCGAACAATACTTTCTTTTGAGCCGTAACAGGGTCAACGATGTACCACTTTCTTCCCTCAGTGGTTTCATAGGAATACCAGAAACGATCAGAATTTTTTAACCAGTGTGGATCCACGGAAGTGCTGAAAACCATGCGCTCAAGTTTGGCGCCGGAGAATCTTGAGGCCAGCTGGTAATTTGCTTTTTCCGAAGTGGGCACCTGGGAGAATGCAGGGATCGTGCTGATACTGATCAACAGCACGGAAACTAATTTTCGCATTATGAATGTTTGTTTTGGTTTGATGATCCGAAGACTTGATTCGGGCAAGATAATTAAATCACAAAGAGAAAAAATCGGCAAAACTGATTTTAGATAAGAAAATTAACCTGTAGCTTTATACTTTAAATGCCCTCAAACAACTTTATTCATAAATTTTTACTGAGACGTCATCGTTTTGCGTGCACGGCTGCCGGCGTTACCACGCTTGTTTTCCTCACTTTCCTGGCAGGTTGGTATGGTTCCAAACCGGATCCAATAAGCTTTCATACCAAATCGGGTATTGCTGCTATCCACTCTGAACATATCAAACAGAATGTGTTGGGCGTTCCTGATTCAAACGGTGAGCAGGATGTTCCGGATGAACAGGATCTACCGCCGAAAAATGAGACTGACGAGGATGCTGCTGGTGATAGTGACTTGCAAAAGGTTTCTTCCTTCCGGGTTTTCAACTTTGTTTCTGCCGGATCAAATATTCATCTCTTAAGGTTGACACAAGCTTTCAATGCCTGGTCGACATTGCCCTTATTTGTGCTGCATCATTCCTGGAAGTCCTTTCTCCGCTGATTTCAATTTGTAAACTTTTCATGTATATCAATCCTGGTATACGCGTCATTATTGTATGCTCTGCCGCATAGGCCGGGTTGTTTATTGCATATCATTCAAGTAAAATTTTATGAATAAAGTGTTGATGCTTGCAGTTTTGGCAAGCATAAGCCTGTTAGTTAGTTGCCACAACGAACATCAGGAAATTGAGATCAGTACCGAGTTTCAGGTAACCAGTCCCATCATAGCTGACACCACCGTACTCAAAGAGTACGTTAGCCAGGTGTATTCGGCAAGTCATATTGAAATCAGGTCACAGGAAAGAGGTTTTCTCCAAAATATATATGTTGACGAGGGTCAGTTTGTAAAAAAGGGTCAGCTCATGTTTCGCATCATGCCCCAGCTTTATGCTGCGGAAACACAAAAGGCACAAGCGGAAATGGACTTTGCAACAATCGAATATCAAAACACAAAAAGCCTGAGCGATGATAATATCGTTTCACCCAACGAGTTGGGGATGGCCAAAGCAAAGATGGAAAAAGCGAAAGCTGAACTTAGTCTTGCGCAGGCGCATCTTGGTTTTACTGAAATCCGTGCCCCCTTTGATGGTATAATGGATCGTATTGAAAAACGGTTGGGTAGCCTTATCGAAGAGGGCGAGCTACTGACGAAGCTATCGGACAATAGCAAGATGTGGGTGTACTTCAACGTACCTGAAGCTGAATACCTTGACTATATGACAAAAACCAAAGCCGGAAGTCATCCCGCTGTCAGGTTGAAAATGGCCAATAACGCGTTGTTCGCGCATCCGGGTGTTGTTGAAACTATAGAAGCCGATTTTAATAATGAAACCGGGAACATTGCTTTTCGTGCTACTTTTCAAAATCCATCCCGCCTGCTGCGACATGGTGAAACTGGCAATGTGTTAATGCCTGTTCCTGTAACACAAGCTTTGATGATCCCACAAAAAGCAACCTTCGAAATACTTGACAAGAAATATGTTTTTGTGATCGGCAAGGACAGTACTGTTCAAAGCAGGCTCATTACCGTGGATCATGAGTTGCCACATATCTACATTATATCGGAGGGCCTTGCGCCGACTGACATCATACTTCTTGATGGACTAAGAAAGGTCAAAAACAATGATAAGATAAAATACCGCTTTGTATCTCCAGGCAAGGCGTTGTCTGAATTACATGACTTACACGCTGAGTAAAACAGCACTCAATTAAAAATAATGTTCAGCAAATTTATACAAAGACCGGTGCTTGCAATAGCACTGTCACTGGCCATCATATTTCTAGGCGTCCTGGCCATAATGACCAGGCCCATATCACAGTTTCCTGATATTGCCCCACCGAGGGTTATGGTTTTTATTGCATATCCTGGTTCAAGTGCCGATGTGTTGGTAAAATCAACATTGATTCCACTTGAAAGGGCTATAAATGGTGTGCAGGGTATGCAGTATATCATCTCCGATGCCACCAGCGCGGGGGAAGCATCCATACAAGTGATTTTTGAACCAGGCACTGATCCAAACGCTGCCGTGGTGAACATCAAAACGCGTGTTGACCAGGTAATGAACAATCTGCCTCCTCTTGTTCAACGTGAAGGTGTGGTTATTACGCCGATACAGCCAAGTATGCTGATGTATGTAAACCTTTACAGCAAAGACAAAAACGCGGATGAGAAGTTTCTGTACAACTATGCCAATGTGCATGTATTGCCGGAATTGCAGCGTATCAACGGAATGGGGCGTGCCCAGATTCTTGGTAGCCGGCAATATGCAATGCGTATCTGGCTCAAACCGGACAGAATGCGCGCCTATAACATTTCTACAGATGAAGTGATGGAGGCTATGAATGAACAGAGTGTCATTGGCAGACCCGGAAGATTAGGTCAAAGCTCCGGAAAAACTGCACAGTCACTTGAATATGTGCTGACCTACAAAGGGCGGTTCGAGAAACCCGAGGAGTACGGAAACATTATAGTAAAAGCAACTCCCGAAGGCGAATATCTTAAGCTAAAAGATATTGCTGATGTTGAACTTGGAAGCGAGTTCTTTGACATCTATTCAAACAAAGATGGCTACCCCGCCGCTTCAATTGTGTTGAAACAAAACTTCGGGAGTAATGCAAGCGATGTTATAGAGCAAACCAAGGTGAAGCTGCAGGAACTGAAACAATATTTTCCACCTGGTATGGAGTATGAGATCAACTATGATGTGTCGAAGTTTGTGGATGCATCAATTGAAAAGGTACTTCACACTTTGCTTGAGGCTTTTGTTTTAGTAGCAATTGTGGTATATATCTTTTTGGGTGACTGGCGATCAACTATCATACCTATACTCGCCGTACCGGTCTCACTGATAGGAGCATTTATGTTCATGCAATTATTTGGTCTCACCATCAACCTCGTTACGTTATTCGCATTGGTGCTGGCAATTGGTATAGTGGTAGATAACGCCATCGTTGTGGTTGAAGCAGTGCATGCAAAAATGCATGATGAGCATCTTTCACCTTATGCTGCGGTTAAAAAAGTATTGGGCGAAATCAGCGGGGCCATTATTGCCATCACGCTGGTGATGACCGCAGTATTTGTACCAGTGGCATTTATGTCAGGACCGGTAGGTATTTTCTACAGGCAATTTTCGATAACGATGGCAAGCGCGATCGTGTTGTCGGGTGTGGTGGCGCTCACATTGACTCCGGTGCTTTGCGCCATGATACTCAAAGCGCCGGATGCCAACCGAAAAAGAAAAACACCCGTTGATATCTTTCTTAACTGGTTCAACAGGAAGTTTGAAACGCTCACCGGAAGATATGCTGATTTCCTGGCTCTGATTGTAAACCGACGCACCGTGACCTATGGTAGTCTTGTGTTATTCTGTGTTGGCATATACCTCGTTGACAAAACATTACCGGCTGGTTTTATTCCAAACGAGGACCAGGGAATGATTTATGCAATCATCCAGACTCCTCCGGGTGCAACACTTGAACGCACCAATGATGTATCACGCAAACTGCAAAAAATCGCGGAAGAGGTTGAAGGGATACAATCGGTGTCCTCACTGGCCGGTTATGAGATATTAACAGAAGGTCGTGGATCAAATGCCGGAACCTGTATTATTAACCTGAAAGATTGGTCGGACCGGAAACATTCCGTGCAGCAAATAATTGAAGAGCTGGAAGAAAAAAGCAGGGATATGGGCGCGGTTATCGAATACTTCGAACCGCCTGCTGTACCTGGTTATGGCGCATCAGATGGGTTCTCTCTTCGGCTGCTTGATAAAAATACCACGGTCGATTACCAGGAGTTTGACAGGGTCAATAAAGATTTCATGTCGGCACTTGGCCAACGAAAGGAGCTGAGCGGCTTGTTTACATTTTTTGCTGCAAACTATCCTCAATACGAACTTATCGTTGATAACGAACGTGCGATGCAGAAAGGTGTGTCTATCGGCAAAGCGATGGAAAATCTCGATATTTTATTCGGCAGCACTTATGAACAGGGTTTTATACGGTTCGGGAACTTTTTCAAAGTGTACACCCAGGCGGGTCCCGATTACCGCAGGCTCCCATCTGATGTACTCAACCTGTATGTAAAGAACAACCGCGATGAGATGGTTCCCTACTCATCTTTTATGACGATGAGAAAAACACAGGGACCGAATGAAATTACCCGTTTCAATCTATACACATCATCATCCATCAAAGGCATCCCTGCTGAAGGATATACGAGCGGCGACGCGATCAACATCATTAAAGACGTTGCAAAACAAACATTACCACAAGGCTATGATATAGCCTGGGAAGGGCTTTCGTTTGATGAAGCCTCCAGGGGTAATGAAGCCGTTTACATTTTTGGCATGGTGATCATCTTTGTTTATCTCGTGCTTGCGGCTCAATATGAAAGCTTCATCATACCGCTTGCAGTACTTCTGTCTTTACCAGTCGGTGTGCTCGGGTCATTTCTTGTATTGAAGTTAATGGGGCTTGCTAATGATATCTATGCACAAATGGGGTTGATAATGTTGATTGGTCTTCTTGGTAAAAACGCAATTCTGATTGTAGAATTCGCAGTTCAGAAACACCAGCAGGGGGCAACTATCCTGGAAGCGGCCATTGAAGGTTCTAGGATCCGGTTTCGGCCAATCTTGATGACTTCATTTGCATTTATAGCAGGACTGGTTCCATTGGTATTTGCTACCGGTCCCGGCGCTGTTGGTAACAGAACTATTGGCGCATCTTCACTTGGAGGTATGCTTCTGGGGACACTCTTCGGAGTGTTAGTGATACCCGGGCTTTATTACATAGCAGGAAAAATGACTGAAGGGAAAAAGCTTATCAGGGACGAAGCTGAAAATCCACTTACAGAAGACTTTGTTGCGGAAGACAATAATGAAGCGCTTCTGAAACGAATTAAAAGAATGATAACAAGAAGAAGAAAAAATGAAAACTAATATTATTAATACGGCGATAACGATTATTAGCCTGTTGCTGATCCTTGACTCGTGCAAGGTTCCGACACTCGCCGCAAGAAAAGAAAGCCGTGATGTTCCGGCTGCCTATAATCAAATGCAGGACACCATCAACTCTGCATCCTTACAATGGAAAACATTTTTCAACGACACAAACCTTGTAAATCTGATCGATACCGCCCTCAGGAACAACCAGGAATTAAACATCACGCTGTATGAGATCCAAATCAGTAAGAACGAAATTGGAATTAGAAAAGGAGAATATCTGCCTTTTGCAGGCATCCGGGGAGGCGCTGGTTTTGAAAAGGAGGGAAGATATACACGTCACGGGGCAGTGGATGAAAGTATAGATATCAAACCCGGCAAACGCATACCGGAATTGCTACCGGATTATAAAATCGGGCTGTATGCTTCCTGGGAAATTGATGCCTGGAAAAAGTTGCGCAATGCCAGGAAAGCTGCCACCCTAAGATATCTGGCCTCGGTGCAGGGAAGAAATTTTATGGTTACGAACCTTGTTGCCGAAATCGCCAGCTCTTATTACGAGCTGATGGCTCTTGATAATCGCCTGTTGATTGTACAACAAAATATCAGTCTACAGGACAGTGCGCTTCAAATTACTAAAAAGGAAAAAGATGCAGCACGGGTATCACTTCTTGCGGTCAATCGTTTTGAGGCACAATTGCTTCACACACAAAATCTGCAATATGAAATCAGGCAGCAGATCGTTGAAACAGAAAACCGGATCAACTTCCTGACCGGACGTTTTCCAACACCGGTTATAAGAAGCACAGAAAAGTTAACGGATATCGTTGACAACCCGGTTCATGCGGGTATTCCCTCGCAGTTACTGGTGAACCGCCCGGATATTCAACAGGCAGAACTGGAAATGGAAGCAGCGAGGCTCGACACTAAATCAGCAAGAGCCTCATTTTTTCCATCGTTCACGCTTAATGCGGGTATAGGCTGGCAGGCATTTAATCCGGCTTACCTTATTAAGCCTGCCTCCATCCTGTATAATCTCGCCGGCGACCTGGTTGCGCCGATCGTGAATAAAAACGCAATCAGGGCGGTTTATCAAAACGCAAACGCAAAACAAATCCAGGCGGTCTATAATTACGAGCGTACTATTTTGAATGCAGAAGCTGAGGTAGTGAATTTGCTGGCCAAAATGGAGAATTTCGAAAACAGTTATCAAACCAAAAGAAAGGAGGTCGAGATCCTAAAGGCATCCATCAGTGTTTCAAATAGTCTTTTCCGGTCCGCAAGGGCAGATTATATAGAGGTGTTGACTACTCAACGGGAAGTGCTTGAGTCGAGAATGGATCTTGTTGAGATAAAGTTGAATGAAATGACATCGTTTGTAAATCTTTACCGCGCGATCGGAGGTGGCTGGCGATGATTCCGGCCCTCGCACCGTCGCTTTTAATATTCCGGCAGACCCGATCTGCGCGGGATTTCTTACCTTTCGACAAATCAAGTCATCTAACTGAATATGATTAAGCATCTGATTACAGCGGCGCTGGTAGCGTCAACAACAATGGCTACGGCCCAAAAGGACTCGCTCTCATCAAAAGAGTACGAGCGTGCAGAAAAGTTTCTCTCTTACAACACGGAGGTCCTTATCAACCGGAACAACATCCGCCCCGTCTGGTTACCTGGCGATAAGCTTTGGTATATGGTAAGCACTGAAAAAGGCAATGCATTTATACTGGTCGACGCCGTCAAGAAAACCCGCTCGGCGGCCTTTGATCATGCAAAACTTGCTGCAGCGCTTGGCAAAGTGACGGGTAAAACCTACGAAGCATTTAAATTACCTTTCAATGCTATCGCACCATCAGAAGATGGCAAAACGGTTAGCTTTTCAGCAGAAGGTAAAACATGGGTTTACGATCTGAAAGCAAACACCGTTAGCCCTGGCGCCGGAACCGTTGCGGCCGCACCACAAATGATGGGCCGCAGGATGGGAGGCAGTGATGTCACTTCTCCTGATGGCAAAAAAGCAGTGTTTATCCGTAACTGGAACCTTTGGGTCCGCGATGTTGCCACTAAAAAAGAAACGCAGCTAACCACCGACGGGATTGAAAACTTTGGATATGCCACTGACAATGCGGGTTGGAAAATGAGCGACAGACCTGTTGTTAAATGGTCTCCCGATTCAAAAAAAGTATCAACCTTCCAACAGGATCAGCGCCATGTAAAGGATATGTACCTGGTTACAACAAATGTAGGCGCGCCAACTTTAAAAGCATGGAAATATCCACTGCCCGGCGATTCTGAAATTGTAAAGATCCATCGCGTCATTATTGACGTTGAAACCGGCAAAATGGTCAGATTACAGATTCCGCCCGATGCGCATCGTGCTACTTTAAGTGACGACATTGCGAGCAGCGGAAGTTTTGATGACAACGACTGGAAAGCTGACGGATCCGAACTGGCTTTTCTTTCCAGCTCGCGCGATCATAAACAGGCGAAATTCCGAATTGCGGATGCAAATACCGGGGTTGTGAGAGATGTATTTGAGGAAGTTGTAAAAACGCAGTTTGAATCCGGCCGGGGGGCCATCAACTGGCGTTACCTTCCTGCATCAGGTGAAATACTATGGTATTCAGAAAGAGACGACTGGGGCCACCTGTATCTCTATGATGCGAAAACCGGTAACCTTAAAAACCAGATCACCAAAGGCGAATTCGTGGTGGCAAGAGTGGTAGATGTTGATGAGAAAGCCCGCAAGATCATTTTTACAGCCGTAGGTCGTGAACCTGGCAACCCATATTTTCAACATCTTTATTCAATCGGTTTTGATGGCAAAAACCTGGTGCATCTTACACCAGCACATGGCAATCATACCATCGCACTTTCGCCTTCTAAGAAATATTTTGTTGATACCTATTCACAACCAGATACGCCCGCAGTAACAGTTGTAAGAAACATGTCGGGAAAGTTAATTACTGAACTTGAGCGTGCCGACATTTCTAAACTTGTTGCTTCAGGATGGAAGGCTCCAAAACCTGTTAGTGTAAAAGCGGGCGATGGCAAAACCGATGTTTATGGCCTGGTGTTTACACCTACAAAAATGGAAGCTGGTAAAAAGTACCCCGTTATCGACTATATCTATCCCGGTCCCCAGGGAGGCAGTGTAGGGAACTGGAGTTTTTCTGCATCACGTGGAGATCACCAGGCATTGGCAGAACTTGGATTCATTGTAGTGCTCATCGAAGGAACCAGCAATCCATACAGATCGAAGAGTTACCACGATATGAACTATGGCAATATGGCTGAAAACACGCTCCCTGACCAGGTTGCAGCGATCCGCCAGTTAGCCCGTACATATCCTATCGACACCAATAAGGTAGGTATCTGGGGCCACTCGGGTGGTGGTTTCGCGACAGCAGCAGCCATGTTCCGCTATCCTGATTTCTTTAAAGTGGGAATATCAGAATCAGGAAACCACGACAATCGTAACTATGAAGATGATTGGGGAGAGCGCTATAACGGTCTTATGGAAAACGCAGCCTACGAGGCCCAGGCAAATCAGAATTATGCAAAAAATCTGAAAGGTAAACTGATGCTTGCGCACGGCATGATGGACAACAATGTTCCTCCATATAACACCTTGCTGGTTGTTGAAGCCTTGAACAAGGCAAATAAAGATTACGACCTTGTGATATTTCCAAACAGTGCACACGGTTTCGGACCATATTCACCATATATGATGCGTCGCCGCTGGGATTATTTTGTAAAACATCTTCAGGGAATAGAACCACCTAAAGAATACATGATGGGTGGCTCACGCATGGCTTTCTAAAACCTGTAACAAGTAATAAGAAAAGGGATCGTCAGGATCCCTTTTTCTTTTTGAACCATGATTTAATCTTGTCTGAAGGGCTTGGACCTTCATCGCCAACAAGATATCCATATGGCTTCAACCCATTAGTATGATCAAATACAATCTTAAGTATACTGAGCATCGGGATAAACAGTACCATGCCTGCCACACCCCAGATGAACCCACCGGCAACAATAGCTGCAATAGTACTCAGGGCAGTTAATTTCACTTCGCCACCTATTACCAGCGGCTCTACAAAATAATTGTCAAACACCTGCACTATCACGAGTGCGAGGGCCACCCATAATGCAGTCTGTGTGGAATCTCCCGAAACCAGTGCAGTCATAATAGGAAACATGGCACCGATCACCGGTCCAACGTATGGTATGATGGTAAGCATGGCTGCAAGGGCAGATAACAACAGCGCATTTTTTAACCCTATAATTAAAAACGCAATGGTATACAAAACGAAAAGGAACGTCATTGACAAGATGCGCCCGGTAAGATATTGCTGAGATACATGTGTGATCTGATCAAGTACATCCTTAACTTCCGCCGGATCACGGTGACTGTTTACACGGATAAAGAATTCATGATATTTTTCTTTATGAAACAACATCAGGAAAGTAAACACAAGCGACAGCACTAAACTTCCTATCGTGCCGGTGATACTTCCTGCCACCTTCCCAACCTGTCCCCCGGAACCCTTTTTGATGCTTTCAACCTGTTCATCCATTACCTGTTGTTGTTTCTCCGGCGCCACATTGAATCTTTGTTCAATATAGCTCTGAATACCCGCCCACATCTCACGCGCCCGCTCTTCAATTTTATCGAGATCCCTGGTAAAATCGTAAATCTGGAAACTAACGATCAGGAATAGTCCAAGAAAGGCAAAAACCAGGATGGCCACAGAAATCGTGCATGATACAGCGCGGGAACATCCTTTCGCATCAAAAAACCGACAAACCGGCGCCATCAGCATAGCCAGCAGTACAGCTAAAAACAAAGGAACGAGGAACTGTTTTCCATAATAAAGCACGGCCGTTGAAAGGATCACCAACAATAAGACCTGGTTAACTTTAATCAATAATGATTTCATGGTGCAAGTTTGTTCAAGTAGTTATACGGCATCCACTTGCGTGCCGTGAGTAAATTTTGAGGCGGAACATATATAATTTATTATATTGTTATATATGAAAAGAATTCGTTCAATCGATCTTGTGAGAGGTGTAATCATGATCATTATGGCGCTCGATCACACGCGTGACCTGTTTCATGTTACGGCTGTAACCCAGGATCCGGTTGACCTTCAGACTACCAACCCCGCTTTATTTTTCACCCGTTGGATAACGCATATCTGCGCACCGGGCTTTGTGTTTCTTTCAGGGGCATCCGCCTACATTTCATTAAGGGCGCGGAATGATTTTGCCTCGAGCAGACGTTTTTTATTGAAACGCGGATTATGGCTCATTCTTCTGGAACTTACCATAGTAAATTTCGGGATTTGGTTTGACCTGCGGTTTAATGTCTTTTTGTTCCAGGTGATTGGAGCCATTGGTTTTTCCTTTATTATACTTGGGCTGCTGCTCAAACTTCCATCAAACTTTATCGGTGCTATCGGTCTGGCCATCATCTTCCTGCACAATCTTTTCAACTTCATCCCCGACGGAACGTTGAAAACAATACTTGCCCCGCTTTTTACATCTCCGCTGATACCTATTAATGCAAATACATTTTTGCTGCTGGCTTATCCTCCGATACCTTGGTTAGGATTGATGCTGGTAGGTTTTGCATTTGCATCGCGTATATACCTCACCGGTATAAACCGCGGCAAACTATTCCTGCAGGCAGCTATAATTTGCCTTGTGCTGTTTATCGGCCTGCGTTTTTTAAATATCTATGGCGATCCCTCGCCCTGGTCGGTCCAGGCAACAGGAATGTTTACTTTCATGTCTTTCATGAATCTCACAAAATATCCCCCATCTCTTCTTTATGATCTTGCGACGTTATCGGTGATCTTTGCATTGTTGGCTGCAGCCGAAAAAATACGCCAGGGCAGGTTTACCGGAATCATAGAAATTTACGGCCGGGTTCCGTTGGTATATTACCTGGTTCACTGGTACCTGCTTCATCTGCTGATGTTTGTAATGCTATTCTTACAAGGCTTTACGACCAAAGACTTTTTGTTTGGGTTCAATTTTGGCCGGCCCGAACAGCCCAATGGCCTTCCGCTCTGGGGCGTCTATATCGTCTGGATCTCAGTGGTAGTTACACTATACCCATTATGCAAATGGTATAACAGGTATAAAGACACACACCGCCACAACCAGCTTCTACGATACCTGTAAAAAGCAATGTAACTTCCGGGAACACACTGTGACCTTCCGGCAAGTAGCGTTATATATTGAACATTGCTATCCGGTACCTACTCTCACATACACAGCGACAGAAGAACCTGTTACGGGGAAGTCACCAAAACCATCCTGATCTATAGTTACTGAGGGCAAAGCGGGATCGAGGAAGTTGTAAAATATACTTCCCGCGTATTTGTCACCAACTTTCATTTTCCGTTCATAACTGCCGTTAGAGTTATTACTCATCACAACGGCCAGCCCTGATCCAGGATGGTCCTCGTCTCCGGCACGGGTCCAGCCAATACAATGTGGTTCGTCAAAATAGTCGGTCTGCACCCCATATGCGTAATCACGGCGCAATTGCAATAGCTTTGGCAGCACGTCCATTGCCGGCAGTTCCACCTGCACTTCATCGCCCCATTTGTTTTTTCCGGAATACTTTGTACCATATATATCAGGATAAAACACACAGGGATAACCTGCTTCCCGCAGTAATATCAAGGCATAACCCAGTGGCCGGAACCATTCTTCTGTGTATTCCTCCAGTGATTGCAGCGGTTGGGTATCATGATTATCAACAAAGGTTATGGCCAGGTCAGGATGTTTACTGATCAATGAATCCCTGAATATTTTCCTGAGATCATAATCTTCCCGTTCAGTTGAAGCGATTGAAAAATTGTGATGCAGGGGCGCATCAAACAAACTCATACGATGACCGATGGCTTTGAGGTATTTCAGCAACACAGACAGGTCATCTGACAACCAGAACTCGCCTATAACATAAATATCCGGGTTGATTTCTTGTTTGATATAATCCAACCATTCAATAAAAAATGCTGGATTCATGTGTTTCACTGCGTCGAGCCGCACACCATCAAAGGGAACCGTGTCATAATACCACCTGATCCATTTCTTCATTTCTTCACGCACGGCGGGATTGCGCATCTCGATGTCATTCAGAATAAGGAAGTCAAAGTTTCCTTTTTCATTATCGACCATGGGCTCCCAGTCTTCCCCAAATTTATTCACGATGCTGAAGATCGCAGACTCTTTGCGGTCAGCTGCATAATCGATTCCCGTAAAACACTCATAGTTCCACTTAAAATCCGAGTATTTTCCTTTTCGTCCCGGGAAAGTAAATTTGGTGTAAGCCGTGACCTCCATTTCTTCACTGAGAAATTTTCTTCGGTCCTCAGGATCTACTTTCCGAACCTTTATACGCTCCAGTTCTTCTGCGCCTCCCATATGGTTAAGCACCACATCAATGAATACCTCCATTCCAGCTTCACGCGCAGCGGTTACTGCATCAATGTATTCTTCCTTTGTGCCGTATTTGGTTGCTATCGTGCCTTTTTGATCAAACTCTCCCAGATCAAAAATATCATACACATCATAGCCTTCAGATTCTTTGCCTCTTGTTCCTTTATAAGCCGGTGGTAGCCATGCGCCGGTGATACCGAGCGACTGAAGCTCGGGGACCGCAGCTTTAAATCGCTTCCAATGTGAACCGTCGGCCGGAACATACCATTCAAAAAACTGGATAAGTGTTTTATTATTTGCCATATCTAAGATTAACTCCTGCCCGGACTAAAAAAACGTTCCACCGGCACCCTGGCAGATAAATGGTAAAATAGGAATTGAAATATGTAATTAATATGATTTTACCCTCATCCACTTATCGAATACAGTTTAACCGAAACTTTACATTCAATCATTTATACGAGATCCTTGATTACCTGGCCGACATGGGCATCACCACTATCTACGCCTCGCCGGTGTTGCAAGCTGCAAAAGGAAGCGAGCACGGATACGACGGAATTGATGTTTCCCGGATCAATGAAGAACTTGGTACCCTTGAGGATATGCAACGGCTCGCAGCAGGACTTAAACGTCATGGAATAGGCTGGATCCAGGATATTGTGCCCAATCACCTTGCATTTGACACCAACGGAACCTGGCTGCGGGATGTGCTGGAACGAGGAATGAATTCCTCATACGCCACATATTTCGATATTGACTGGGATCACCCATTCTACAACCGCAAGCTGATGGTGCCCTTTCTTGAAGCCCCGGTGGCGGAGTGTCTCAAACGTGATGTGTTAAAAGTGCGTTTTTGTAAAGATGGTTTTTACCTCGCCTACCACGATACTTTGTACCCCATTAGCCTGGAAACCTATCCCCTGCTGATCTCCGGCTGTCTGAACGACGAGTTCAATCATGTGAATGCCATCCTCAACGGCCTTGTGAGCAATAATGGCATCAGCTATGAGCAACATTGCGGGATGAAGACCGAACTCATGGAACAACTTAATGATCCTGCAGTTGCATCAAATATCCATGCAAAGGTGGAACAGATCAATGCTGACAACGAGATGCTGCTGCACATCATCAACACCCAGCATTACGTGCTGGCCCACCATATGGATTCGAATACGCAGATCAACTATCGCAGATTTTTCAATGTGAACAGCCTGATCTGTCTGCGAATGGAAGACGAAAACGTATTCAACGATTATCACCGGCTCATTCACCAGCTATATGAAGCGGGAGGCATCCAGGGGCTCCGTATCGATCACGTTGATGGGCTTCGGAATCCAGTAGAATATGTTAGCCGACTTCGCGCCTTGTTCGGACCTGATTGCTATATCATTGTCGAAAAGATTCTTGATGACAAAGAGGAACTGCCTGAAATGGAGATACAAGGAACCAGCGGATATGAGTTTCTTTCATACATCAACCAGGTCATAACCGACAACAAAGGGTCAGAGAAACTTCTTGACATTTACCGTTCATACGTACCCGAGTTTACAGATTATGATAAGATGGTTTTTGAGAAGAAATTATCGTTCCTTGAACCTTATCTCAACGGCGAGTGGGATAACCTGCTACGTCTGTTGCTATCACTAAACCTGATAGAGGATGAAGAAATCAAAATGCCTGCACTAAAAAAAGCGCTAGGTGTTTTTATGGCAGCTTTCCCTGTTTATCGCGCTTACGTCGAGAAAATGCCGCTTGATGCAAACGATGCGGAACTGGTAGCCGCAGGTTTCGAAAAAGCAATGCAGCTTTATCCCGATCTTAAATACGAACTAAGTGTACTTGAATCGCTGTTCCATGAACATGAAGATCAAATAAGGAATGAAAACCGGCTCACATTCATTCAGCGTTTGTTTCAATTCACTGGTCCCCTGGCAGCCAAGGGTGTTGAAGACACTACCTTCTATCTCTACAATCCATTGATCTCGCACAACGAAGTTGGTGATCAGCCCAGGGTTTTAGGAATTTCGGTTGCACAGTTTCACGAAAAAATGAAACTACGTCTGAAATACAATCCTTATTCATTCAATTGCACATCCACCCACGATACAAAACGTGGCGAAGACGCAAGGGTGAGAATCAACCTCATTAGTGAACTTGCTGATGAATGGAAAGAACTGGTTGCGAAATGGCAGAAGATGAATGAACCATACAGGCAACTGGTAGATGGTGAAAAGGCTCCTATCGTAAACGATGAATACTTTCTTTACCAGGCCATTATCGGTGCCTTTCCGGAAGATCTGAATGTAACCCGGGAATTTATAGACAGAACGAAAACCTACTTTATCAAGGTGTTGCGTGAGTCAAAACTCATGTCAGACTATATCGATCCTAATGAAGGATATGAATCAGCATCTGTAGCGTTTATCGAGCACTTGCTGAACGCCAAAGATTCTTTTCTGCCATCTTTGATGCCATTTGTAAAAAAGATCATCCGGTTTGCCAGCACTTATACTATGGTGCAGGTTATTATAAAGTCTACAGCACCAGGTATACCTGATATTTACCGTGGTTGTGAACTTTGGGATTTGAGTTATGTAGATCCTGATAACCGCCGTTACGTGGACTATGATCTGAGAAAAGAACTATTGCAACAAATGAAACAACTTGAAGACGACCGTGACAAGTTGCTTTCGTATGTGAATGAAAACTTCGAAGTGGGTACGCAGAAAATGTTTGTTACCCGTGAAATTCTGCGCTATCGACGCGATAACAGTGAATTATTTATTCATGGCGAATACATCCCGATCGATGCTATAGGATCAGAGAGACGCGCAATCGCATATATGCGTAAACACAATGACAAGTATGTGCTGGTGGTGCTGCCTTTAAACATAGTGAACGATACCGGTCATGAGCTTTCCTTCACACTTCCTGAGGGTGCACCACGAAATTGGACCAACCTTTTCACCCGTGAAAAAATATCGGGTGACAAGATTGATGTACACGCGTTGTACAAAAAGTTCCCGGTGGCAGTATTGGTGACTGATAATTTATAAGATATACATTTTCGAAATGGTGTAGCGCACTACACCATTTCTTTATCTTGTCTGAACTTGTTACGGTATTGAACAGGCGAAAGGCCTGTAATTTTTTTAAAGGTAGTTCTAAAGGCCTTGGTATCATTATAACCAACTTTATACATCACCTCGTTTACATTATCTCTCGATGATTCAAGGCTAAGTTTTGCGGCTTCTATCTTAACGCGTTGTATATATTCAATAACTGTGTTTGAGGTTGCTTTCTTGAATCTTCTTTCAAGATTCCTCCGGCCCAGTGCAAATTTCGAAGCCAGGTCATCAACCGATAATCGTTCGGTGAAATTTTTTTCAATAAACTCCTGCGCCTGCCTGATTGGTTCGTCTTCGTGATTTTTTTGTGCTTTGAAGATGATAAAAGGCGACTGCTGATCGCGGTCAATATCAATCATAAACATCTTCGAAGCCAGCACCGCCATATCACGTCCTGCGTATTTTTCAACGAGGTACAATAACAAATTGGTGAAAGACAAAGCACCGCCACTGGAATATATACCGCTTTCATCAGTAAGTATTTTCTCCGGAACCAGTTCAACCTGCGGGAAAGTTTCCCGAAACTCGGTGGCTGCGCTCCAGTGCGTTGTGCATCGCTTGTTATCCAGCAAACCAGTGGAGGCAAGCAGGAAAGAACCCAAACAAAAGCTGGCGAGCTCTGCACCCGCCGCATGTTGTTTTTTCAGCCAGGCAACAAAGGGTTGGTTCAGCCGAACTGATTTAACCATATCGCCCCCTTGCAAAGCAGGAATAATGATCAGGTGCGTTCTGCTTACTTCTCCGATTGATTTATCCGGCTTTACGGTGTATAAACCTTTTTTAAGTGTCGCGGACTTTTCAAGTGCTACCAGTTCAATCTCAAAGACGGGATCACGGTCGCGGGCGGCCAGGAACACATTTATTTCAGAAAGAATCTGGTGCGTAGCTTCAATATGTGTTAAGCTGCAGTCGCCTTCAGGTATCAGGATAGACACGTGTTTCATAAAAAAAAATTTCGGTCGCATATACCCCTGCATATTGTCGCAGAACCACAGGATACGCTTAAAATACCGGGGTAACTTCGTGTTGAAATGGTTCGTTGCTCAAAGTATGAAAATCATTAACATAATGAGGTTTTCGTTCTCCTGAAAAGGCCGGTAAAATGATAACAGGTATTATCAATACAAGTGTGTACGTGTTGAATCTTCAAACGGCAATTGATTTCTACGTTCACAAACTGGGTTTCAAGGTACACACTGATATCCTGGTAGATGGTGCTCAGCAATGCGTAAGTCTTTATGTTCCAGGCAAACCCGCAACACAACTGATCCTGATACCGGTGGTAGAAGGACCGATATTCACCCGGCAGGACGCGCAACAAATGCGGCACCTTATTAGCCGCGAAGTCTTTAGTTACGGCGTGTTCCGTTGTCTTAATCTTCGACAAACCGTACGCGCCCTGAAAAGCAAGGGAGTAAGATTTCTGATGGAGCCGGGCTGCGGCTTTTTGGGCCAGTACGAGGCTTCGTTTATAGATGATTCGGGAAACTGGTTCCGGCTCACCGAGCAAACAGATGCAGTTTAATTATTCATTCACCTTCCAGCTATTGGCGCCTTTTTTAAAGAAATGGAAGTTTACAAATTCACCATCAAAAGAAGACAGCGCTTTCCTGATACTCAGTCTCTTTAAAGGATCCACGAACAGCATCATGAAACCTCCACCGCCTGCACCTGAAATCTTGCCGCTATAGGCACCGGATTCGAGCGCAGTATTGTAAATCTCATCAATATGGCTGTTTGTGATGGAGTCAGATGTGTTCTTTTTGGCCTGCCATGAGTCGCGCATGGTATAAAACATTTTTGCAAACTCACCTTTTAACAGGTATTCTTTCAGCAGGTAAGCATCATTTTTAATTTGGTGCATTGCCTTCAGCCGATTTTCATTAGAGCTCTGCAAACTGTTCTTCTGATCTTCTATGATACGTGCCGATGATCTTGAAATACCAGTGTAGTACAACATCATGGAAGCTTCAAGTTCTTCGATATGTTGTTCTCGTATACGTAGTGGATTCACGATAACACGGTTATCCGCGTAAAACTCCATAAAGTTAAAGCCTCCGAAAGTGGCGGCATATTGATCCTGTTTTCCTCCACTTAGTGCGAGATCCTCGCGTTCTATCGAATAGGCAAGCTGGGCAATATCGTATTCACCGAGCGGCAGGTTTAAATATTCAACAAAGGCCTGAAGGATAGCAACCACCATTGTTGATGATGATCCAAGTCCGGAGCCCGAAGGAGCATCGCTATGCGACTTAAGATCGAATGCAAAAGGTTCTATTTTAAACTCCCTGATCACCCGGTTATAAACACCTTTGTGCAGATCAAGGGCACCATTGGTTTCTAAGCGGTCAGCCACCGGCGCTTCAAAACTTTCCTCACGATCCAACGCTGTGAACCTGATCATCCCATCATTGGTTGGGCAAAGGGTGCAATAAGCGAACAAGTCGATGGTTGCATTCAAAATACAGCCACCGTACATATCGCAATACGGGCTCACATCTGTACCACCTCCGGCAAGACCCAGACGCAATGGAACTTTAGACCTTACCTTCATAACTAATATCTATTAACTGGTTAATATAGCTTCGGATTTTTCTTTCATTTCCGGTCGAACGCCTGCTGATCATTTCCAACAGGTTATCTGCCCGGGTGTTAAACTGAAAATTATTTATAAGATGTTCAGGCATTGAGATCTTTCTTACCAGTTCTTCCTTACCCCGCTTAATTCCTCTTTCAACAAATGCCTGGCAAACGATTTCCGCAACCCTTTCATGTGAAACCGGGTTGCCTCCGCCAAGATTGTAAATGCCATTCGGCACGGCATCATAATTCAACATATCAATAAAAACATCTGCCACATCTTCTACCCAAACATAATCACGATGAATAGTACGGTCAAATAAATCAATAAAACCTTTCTCCCTGATGAAGTTGAAAAAACGATACGGGAGACTTGCATTTTTATCTTTATGAAACTCCCCCAGCCCAAAAATATTGAATAGTCTTAAGCCGATCACTCTTGATTTAAACTGCGAAAGATTGTTCTTAACATGGTGATCAAACATCCATTTCGACCAGGCATAGGTGTTATGAGGATGCTCCTGGTTGTCTGCACTGTTTCCGTAAACGGCGGAACTGGATGCGTAAATCAGCGGGATTTGTTTTTCGAGCGCGAGGTCGAGGTAGAACTTTGAATGTTCAAAATTTGCCTCCATCATCACCTGGGGATCCCTTACCAGCACATCGGCGTTTGCGCCTATATGCATGATGCAGGATGGCTCATACCTCGATAGCGAATCTTTAACATGATGCAGCCCCCGGGTAAAATTGATATAATCTACAAACCGCAATGGGCGGATATTAGCAAACTTTGCATCATCATAATTATCTATGATAATGATGTTTTCCTGGCCGTATTGATTGATCTTCCGGATAAGATTAGATCCGAGGAATCCCGCACCCCCGGTAACGATTATTGGTCCGTTTGGCATACGCGAAATTACAAAAGCAAAGTGGCAATTGTTATTATCGGAACAACCTGTCGGCAGCAATAACCAGGAAAGATAAACTTGCGATCACGATAGGGAGAATCTGCCAGGCCTGCCCTGTGGTGCGAACCTTGGTTTTGTTGGGTTCTGCATACACCACATCATTACTTTTCAGGTAATAATAGGGAGAAGTGAAAATTTCGTTTGAGTTTAAATTGAGGCGTTTAATTTCTTTGTTCCCGTCTATGTCGCGAATCAGCAGTACATTTTCGCGGTTTGCATATAGCGTAAGATCACCTGCCATACCGATCGCTTCAAGAATGGAAATTTTTTCGCTGGGCACATTTACCACCGTTGGTTTGCCTACTTCACCTAAAACAGTAACACGGAAATTGACAAAACGAATATCCACCACGGGATCGACCAGTAATTTTTTGTCAGTCAGTTCTTTGGTGATATATGCCTTCAACTGGCTTTTGGTAAGACCAAGCGCTTTGATATTTCCCAAAACAGGGAACTGTATGGTACCATCAGGATTTACAAGATATCCGCCAACATCAGCACTCAGCATGGTAGATCCGGATGCATTAAGACTTGTCGGTGTTTTTGGAGCATTAAACATTACACTCGCGTCAGGGTTCAGACTACTTACATTGATAGAAATGATATCATTTTTTTGAATGATTGGCTCCATTTCACGGTTTACTGCGGGGATGTTCTGGTCGGTAATGTTATTGAAATAAACTGCTTTTCGTGTGTCGACACAAGCGGTTAGAAAAAGGAAAACACATAATCCGGCCAGTTGAAAACAATGTTTACGTAAGGAGTTGAGCATATATAGTAGTTGTCTGTTGGCTAAGATAGACGATTATTCAAATCGGGAACCAGATGTTCCGACCGGGCGGTCACTCACAGATAATGGAAACGCTTCAGCTAATCATATTTCGTGCCTGATTTGCAAAAACGTCAACTAACCATGCCCGTTTTATCCGTGAGGGTGCGGCAAATGAATGGTATCAATGGTTCAAACTATCGTAAATTTGCGGCAATGCAGAAAAAACAGGTAACACCCGAATCAATCTTAAAAAATCTTGGTCTTGAGGCCTTCAACAAAATGCAGCTGGAAGCTGCAGCCGGTTTCAATAAGGACCAGGACCTGATCTTGCTGTCAGACACAGGATCCGGGAAAACCCTGGGATTCCTGGTGCCGGTTGTTCAGAAACTGGATCCCGCGAACCTGCTTACGCAGGCGATGATCATTGTTCCTTCCCGCGAATTGGCGCTTCAGATTGAGCAGGTGTTTAGATCCATGGGCACAGGTTTCAAGATCACGTGCTGCTATGGCGGGCACCTCCGGGAAACCGAAGAAAATAACCTGATCCAGCCACCCGCGCTGATCGTAGGTACACCCGGCAGGATCGCTGACCATATCCGACGCGAAAACATCCGGACCGGGGGGATCACCATGTTGATCCTTGATGAATTTGACAAAAGCCTGGAACAGGGTTTTGAAGAAGAAATGTCATTTATTATCGGATCGCTTCCCAATATAAAACAGCGAATGCTGACTTCTGCGACGGATACAGACGAGATCCCGGCTTTCATTGGATTAAAAGATCCCGTAAAACTGAACTTCCTGTCAGGAAAACTGGTAGACGACCTGGCTATTCAATATGTAGAAAGCGAAGAGAAAGACAAGCTGGAAACCCTGTTTCGTTTGCTTTGCTTCCATCGTGACCGCTCTGCAGTAGTGTTTTGTAATCACCGGGATGCCGTTGAGCGCACCTCCCAAATGCTCAGTGAAAAAGGCATAGTGAATGTATTCTATCACGGCGCCATGGAACAACAGGAGCGTGATAGCGCCCTGTGTAAGTTCCGGAACGGCACCTCCTACATTCTTGTTACCACCGACCTGGCGAGTCGTGGTCTCGATATCCCTAATATCCGGTACATCATCCACTATCATTTGCCTCCAAACGAAGAAACCTTCACCCATCGTAATGGACGCACGGCGCGTATGGACGCCAGCGGAACCGCGGTGCTCATCATCGGACCAGAAGAAAAACTGCCGGGTTATCTGCCCACTAAACCTGAAAAGCTGCAGCTTCCGGAACAAACAATTGTACCTGACAAACCAAAATGGTCAACTTTGTTTATTGCTGCAGGTAAAAAAGATAAGGTCAATAAGATCGATATAGTCGGATTTTTAGCGCAAAAGGGTGGATTGAAAAAAGAAGATATTGGTTTGATAGAAGTAAAAGACTTTTTTTCCTTTGTTGCAGTGCGTAAATCCAAAGTTGGTCAAACCCTTGTGCTTATCCGCGACCAGAAGATCAAAAACAAAAAGGTAAAAATCGACCTCGCAAGGTAATTTGAGTAAATTCGCATAAACAATTGTACAGATATGAAAAAGATGTTTCTCATTGCACTGGTAGCCGTTTGCAGCCAGGTAAGTTTTGCCCAGCCACCAAAAGGACCTGCAAAAGTTGGAAATACATACGGTGAAAAGATTAAGGCTGACGGTGCGATTGCTATTGCTGATCTGCCAGCCAGATTATCGGCCGATGAACCTGTTCAGACTAAGGTGAAAGCTCGTGTGCTGGACGTTTGCCCTAAAAAAGGCTGCTGGATTTCGCTGCAAATGCCTGACAGCACCAAGGCTTTCGTGAAAATGAAAGATTATGGCTTTTTTGTACCGGTAGATCTGAAAGGTAAAAACATAGTAATTGATGGTGAAGCCGCAATGAAGACCATCTCAGTCGACGAACTGCAGCACTATGCAGAAGACGCCAAAAAATCAAAAGAAGAAATTGCCGCTATCACAAAACCTGAAAAGGAATTGCGATTAACAGCTAAAGGTATCGTGGTAGTTGAGTAATCAATCGCCAGATCCAACCCGTTCCATTTCTTCGCTTGCGCCGGTTCTTTTTGAAGCGCCTTTAAATGATTTTCCAAAACGATACGTGAATGCCAGGGTTAATACCCTGGTATCTCTCGTAAGTTTGAAGTATTCAAACGCCTGTTCAAAATCAGTATCACCTTTCATCGCCTGGGTATAAAAAATATCTCTCAGCGTTAATTTCAACGACCCTTTATTCTTTAAAACCTGCCTGGCCACTCCCGCGATCAATTGACCCGTAGGATCTGTGATCTCCTGCAGTTCCTGCTCTTTGGTTACAAAAAAGCCCGACAATTCAGCCGCCCATCCCTTCCCGAGCCTGAACTGGTTATTCATGTTCATATTAAACTGTGTCAGGGCAGTTTTCCTGTCGGCCCATACGGTCCCTTCAATCTTTTTATTATAAAGATTACCCTGGGCATTCAGGGACCACCATGATGTTATATCTATCTGTGTACTCACCGAGATCCCAACATTTCTCATGCGTCCAAGGTTTCCTTCTGTATAAATCAGGATGCCGTCAGGCTCGGTAAGAAAGATCTGTGAGAAGTAATTTTTAGTGACATTATAACTAAGCGTTGTTACCAACAGATCATTAAACTGGTGGCTCAGCTGGAAGTTCCAGGTGTATTGCGGCAAAAACAATGGATTGCCTTTTTGATAAGTATACTTGTTGATCACAAATACAAAAGGATTCAATTTTTGATAAGGCGGCCGGTCAACCCTTCGGCCGGCACTGAAAGAAAAACTGTTTGAACTATCCACTTTATACTGTGCAAAAACGGTTGGGAACAGACCGCTGTAGTTTCGACCAAATGCTGAATCACGGCGGAACGGGTTACCTTTCTGTTCTGCATCATAACTGGTATGCTCATAGCGCAATCCTCCCTGTATACTTACATTGCCGATCTGCTGGTTGGCAGTGAGGTAGCCGGCATAGATGTTTTCATTGTATAAAAAGTGATTGGTTTTGTCATAATCTTTTTGCCAAACGGCATTTTGTTGCAGTTCGTAGGCGGCGAGATTATCTGTGCGCACACGTGAAGTTTTCAAGCCACTCTCAAGTGACAACCCCTTGTTCACTTTTTGCTGGTAGTCTATTTTACCAGAAACGATACTGATCGATGCAGGCAGATCGCCCTTTATTGATTCGGCATAGGCATCGGGAAACCGCACCACATTGTTAAACAACTGATGACTCTGTAGGGTATAATCCAGGTAATCGATATCAGCGGTGAGCTCTCCATTTTTTGAGACTGCATGACGGAAGTTGACATTACCGCCCAGGTTTTTAAAACGGTTCTGGCTTCTGCTATAAGTATTAATCAACGAGTCGGTCGTTTTATCAGTACCGTTCCACATTCCCGTGGCATCACCGGCACCGTCACGGCCGATGTTTAATCCTGTTAAAGCGAAACCTAATGTTGTTTTTGTCGTGAGGTTTATGTCTGCCCCCGCTCGTAAGGTGTGGTTTCGTAGGGCAGAAGTGAGCCAGTTAACCTGGGTTAGTTCAGAAGCTATTGTTGTTGTCCCTGCTTCAAGATAAGCTCGTTCAGCATAAAGGTCAGTAAAACTTTTATTGAAAGCAGAACTGTAAGTTAGAAACAGGTGAACCTTGTTTTGCCGATAGTTTAATGAAAGACTGTTATTGTTTTTATAGTAGTGTCCCTGTCCGAAAGATGTACTCAGGTTGCCGTTGAAACCTTTCTGACGCAGCTTTTTAGTTTTGATATTGATTACTCCCCCGTTACCTGAAGCATCGTATTTTGAGGGAGGATTATCCATGATCTCTAATTGCTCTATTTGAGAGGCGCTCATTCCTCCGAGCATTTGCGCAATATCGGCGGCAGGCAAATAGGTTGGTTTTCCATCTATCAGGATCAGGAGATTTTGTTTCCCCTTTAATGAAATGTTTCCATCCTTATCAACTGTAATACCCGGTGATTTTTCCAGAACTTCCATTACGGTCGCTCCCGCGTTGGTGATACCGGCGTCAACGTTTACTATGGTTTTATCAGCCATGAGCTGCACAAAGGGTTTTTTCACGGAAACAGTTACCTGCTCCAGCTCACCGGTTGAAGGCGTCAGCATTATCCCCGGCACCATGGTAATTGGGTTATTTGTCTGAAAGGCTGTACTATAATATGGCTGAAAATTTACCATAGTAACCAGCACGAAATAATTGCCCGGCGCTATCCTTTCAAACAGCATTACTCCTGTAGTATCCGTAAAACCGGATTTCACAACCACCGAATCAGCATTGTGCCTCAACTCCACCGTAGCGCCGTTCAGCGGCCTGCTCGCCTGGTCGGTAACGCTGACCTTTATACTTATTGGCTCACGGTTTTGAGAAAAGGCGTGGTAGTTGCAAAGAACCAGCAGGAGGATAAATGTACTCTTACGCATACAGTTGAAAAAAGACAAGATAGTTAGCCCGCCGTGAATACAGAAGCGAATTGGTTGAACGGTGTTATAACGTCATCAGCGTACCGAGGCTGTCTGTTTTGTACATGGCAGATAATTGCAAATTACCGTGTTGTGTACGTTCATATAGCTTTCAATTTCTGTTTTGTAACTGGCTTATAGTTCTGGTCAGTTTTCCGCCTCATGATTTTGTAAATTGCAATTATGAAAATACTTCATTTGGTGCTGATTTTTTGTTTGGCCGGATGTACACCATCACATAAAAACCCACATATCGTCATTCAAACTTCACTGGGCAACATCGAGCTGGAGTTATATCCGGATAAGGCCCCTGTGACGGTAGCCGCCTTTCTTTCATACATTGATTCCGGTTATTTTCATAACGCAAATTTTTACCGCATCTTAAATATGGATAACCAACCTTCCAACGCTTCAAAGGCGGAACTCATCCAGGGTGGAATATTTCGCACTAAAAAAAGAAACAGTATTGACCCACCTGGCATCGCTCACGAAACCACTGAAAAAACTGGTCTTCGACACAGGGATGGGACCATCTCGCTGGCGAGACTGGCTCCCGGATCAGCGAGCACT
The DNA here is from genome assembly GCA_023416995.1 of Bacteroidota bacterium. Taxonomy (GTDB): domain Bacteria; phylum Bacteroidota; class Bacteroidia; order Chitinophagales; family Chitinophagaceae; genus DATHKG01. Next base: position 23,526 of record JAEZGI010000046.1, on the reverse strand, counting down.
GAGTTCTTTATTTCCATCGGTGATCAGCCGGGCTTTGATTTTGGCGGAGAAAACAATGCGGACGGTCAGGGCTACGCTGCCTTCGGGAAAGTAGTTAAAGGGATGAATGTGGTTCAAAAGATCTATAACCAGCGGGAAGACAACCAATATTTTGATCCGCCGGTTCCGATCTTTAATATCGTACGTGATTGAGCAGTGGCATCATTTTTTAGCACCTGCAGTATACGGTTTTAAACTTTAGATTATGAGCAAGAAACAAAGACCAGGTACGCCCGCTGAAATTCCTAATACAGATCTTCCACCGGAAATCGATCCGGTGGATCCAACAGAGATTGAAGATCCGCTGGATGACAATGAGCCCGAAATCGAGCCTGTCAGGACACCGGATATTGAACCAGAAGAAGATCCGGAAATAGATCCTGGTTATCCATCTGACCCCACACCCGAAATAGAACCTTCGACGCCAGCGCCGACCCGCCCGATGTAAAGAAGTTGTCGCAGACTTTGTTGCGGTAGCAACAGATGGCAGTATCTTAAAGGGAATAATGCTAAATTAGTACTATTGGCCCCTAATAGTAACTCATGACGCAAGAACGAGATGACCTGACCTTTACTGCTGTTTCCGCTTTTGCGCGATTCGTCTATGACCATCACCTGGCGGAGTATATCAGGTTTGAAATTCAACACTCCCGGAATACCATTCCTGTTTGGGAGAAGTATAAGGATATAGATGACGCGGCAATCTTCGAACGATCCTTAGAGTACTATTCGGAGTTTCTTCTTGCTGTTGCACAAAACAGGACCACTGAGAATCTTACAGCAATTCTAAAACTGTATAAGGCAGACCTGCTTGATTATGCAACCCGTGAACAGATCACACCTGAAGATGTTGTTCGCACTTACGCCGTCCGAAAAAAAGCGTTCTGTCATTTTCTCCCCCTTTACACTTCAGATGCACAATTAATGTTGCAAATTCTCCAGGAACTTGATGCTATCCTGGTATTATATACCACAAGATTTACCAATGCATACATTGAAGTGCTGAACGAAAGAATGGAAGAAGAAAAAAGTATTAAAGAAAAGCTTTTCCATACTTCGCCTGGTTCTTATTACATCTATGATATCACGACTAGATCACAGGTGCTTCAGTCGGAACGGCTGTTTCTGGCATTGGGCTACAATATCGCAGAGTTTGACAGCAATGTGGCTTTCTTCAACGAAATCATGCATCCCGAAGATAATTTGAAAGCTATCGACTATATCGCTTCGCTGCAAAATATGACTGATGGCGAAGTCCGCTTTTTTGAATATCGTTCAAAAGATGCGCATGGTGAGTATCGCTGGATGCGTAATTATGAATCAGTTTTTAAATGGACACCCGAAGGAAAGCCAATGCAGTTGCTCGGAGTCGCATTTGATATTACTGATGAAAGAGCTTCTACGGAAGAGCTCCGTTTAAAAACGGAAGAACTGCTGGAAGCAAAAAGGATAGCAAAAATCAGTTCTTATACCTGGGACATACAAAACAATATTCTCTCCAGTCACCTTGGTAACCTGGAAAATATTGGTCTGCATTCAGGCAAGTCATTCGAAGAAGTGATGTCGCACGTGCATCCTACCGACAAAAAACAGGTAATGGAGATGTTTGCAAAAGCAATTGCAGGCAAAAGAGAGTACGAAATCGAATACCGCTGCACAATTAATGGTCGCGAACGTGTGCTTTGGTCAAAAGGCAGGATAATACATGAAGATGGAAGACCGCGTTACCTGCGTGCAACTGTGATGGATGTTACCGAGCAACAACAGATGGTACGCAAACTTCAGCGCAGCGAAGAGTTGTACAAACAGGCCCAGGCTTTGAACCGCATAGGGAACTGGTCGTGGGAGGTAAATTCAGACAGGGTACAATGGTCCGATGAACTTTATAAGATTTACGATCTCGCGCCTCAGTCGGAGAAGATCACAGTTGATCGCTACCTGTCTTTTATTCACCCCGACGATGCACATCTGAGAACCGACCATGTCCAGGAACAATTACAGAACCCGGTACATCATGAGTATTATTTCAGGATCATTTCAGCCAGGGGTGTAGAAAAAATTATTTATGGGCAAAGCGAAGTGTTGTTGAACGAAGCTGGTGTGCCGTATAAAATGATTGGAACCTGCCAGGATGTAACCACGCAGAAAACACTTGAAAAAAATTTGTTTGACCGCACCCTACAGTTACAGAAGTCAAACGCCAGCCTCAAAGTATTTGCATATATCAGCAGCCACGATCTGAAAGAACCGCTTCGCAAGATTTCACTTTTTGGCGACCGCTTAAGAATGCTTAATAAAGACAAACTTGACGAGCAAAGCAAAAACCTGCTGAAAACAATGATTCAATCAGCCCTGCGTCTGCAACAGATGATTGATGAGATTCTGTCTGTATCGCGTATCAATGCAGAGGATCACTTTGAAGTTACTGATCTGACCGGGATCCTTGAAGATGTAGTGAGCAATCTTGAGGACGAACTTCGTGAACAGCAGGCCATAATTAAATATGACGCTTTGCCGAAAGTTTATGCAAACCCGGTACAGATACGGCAGCTATTCACTAACCTGGTAAGTAATTCTTTAAAATTCGCAAAGCCGGAGGTGGCTCCCGTTATTACTATCACCAGCGATTTTCCCGCACCGGCAGAGTTAACAGAAATGGGGTTGGATAACATTGTGCGGCATCTGCGGATCCGTGTTGCTGATAATGGTATTGGGTTTCAGAATGAGTATGCTGAAAAAATCTTTGCAATCTTCCAGCGGCTGCATGATAAATCGGCCTATAAAGGCACAGGGATCGGTCTTGCCATCTGTCGCGAAATCGTTGCTCATCACAAGGGCATTATTACTGCTGAAGGCGCTTTGCAGGAAGGTGCAGTTTTTACAATTGTGCTGCCCCAGTCACAGGGAGTCTAGAATAATTTAAAACAGCATGACTATGGCGGCGACAAGGGTGCTTGCTATGATAAACCATCTGTAACCCTGTTCCGAGAGATTTCTAACTATAATGATCCCAAGAAACGCCCCCAGAACAATTGCTGGTATTGTCATCAGGTCGAGAAGAACTGTATCAAGCGTAATGGTTTTCCATACAAACAAGTGAAAAGGCACCTTAAACAGATTCACGACTGCAAAAAACCAGGCAGTTGTTCCTACATAGCTATTCTTCGGAAGCCGGATCGATAGAAAATAAATAGCCATTACGCTGCCGGAAAGATTTCCAACCATTGAGGTAAAACCGCCGGCGATACCAATTGCAATGGTGGCAGCAATTCCTATGGACAGCTCTTTTTTGCTTCTTCGTTCCATCCAGATCATAATCACGATACTCACCATGATTACGATTGCCATAATCATCCGGAACATTTCATCATTGATGTAACTGCCTGTGAGCGTTCCCGCCACAATTCCAACGGCTGCCCAGGGGAAGAAGAGTTTCAGGTATTTCCATTCTGCATGTCTGTGATAATACCATACACCAAAGATGTCGGCCAGCACCATCATCGGCAACATTACACCACTTGAGGCCTGCCCGCCAAACACAAACACAAGTAAGGGCACCGCAAGCATACCAGCACCATGAACGCCGGTTTTTGACATACCGGTTAACATGGCCACAATAGCGATTAGGATGAGATCTGTATAATGGAGGCTGTAAGAAAGAATCTGGATCAAGACGCAAATTTAGGGCAGAAAAAAACCACTAAGCGAACTTAGTGGTTCCTGACTCTTGTCAGCAGATATTTTTCTGGAGAAACCCGGTTAGGCGATACTAACCGAAGGTTTCCATGAATGATCTGTAGATATCATGAATACCTCCTTTTCTTTGATGAGTCACAAAATTAAAGAAAAATAAGTTACGTAGTGACCATCCCGCCACCACGAAACCTTAATTATTCTTTAATGCTTCTGTGGGCATACCAATTGATATTCATCATTGCGACTCATTTTTTTTAATCTATAAATCAACAATATCATGGGAGAAGTACAAAACCTGTCTAACACGGAAGCCGTTAAAAAAATACAGGAAATAGCGAAAGATGCTGCGATATGTTTGTTTGCAACCAATCTTTCCAGCCTTCCGATTTCAACCAGGCCCATGGCCACACAGAAAGTGGATGATGACGGAAATATCTGGTTCCTGAGCAGCAAGTCGGGCCATCAGACCAACGACATAAACCAGGACAGCAGAGTGCAGCTATTCTACGCCGACAAAAGTAGCTCAGAATACCTGAGTGTATATGGAGAGGCAACCATTTTATATGATAGAGAACTGGCAAAAGAACTCTGGAGCCCCATAGCGAAAACATGGTTTACCGAAGGCGTTGATGATCCCGATCTGAGCATAATCAAGGTTACTCCTTCAGACGCTTATTACTGGGACACCAAAAACAACAAGGTGGTATCGCTCATTAAGATTCTTGCGGGTGCTGTAACAGGCAAAACAATGGATGATGGCGTGAAAGGAAAAATATCCATGTAGGAATGATTTTTAAGTGTATTGGAAAAACAGTCCGGTTATGAAGTTTGTGAAAGGAGTGAATCCAAAACCTTACCTGGTTTATTCAATAATTGCAGCATTGTTATATTGTGTGCCCCTGATATTCTTCATTAACCGGGCAGATTTTTCCGATGCATGGTTACTATACCTGGGCAACTTTCTTTTTATGCTCATGATAGTATGGTTCCTCATGACCTTTAATTTCAAACGTGACGAAAACGCCGGAACCCTGGCTATGTTTACAGCCAGCTCCATTACTGTTGTGATGGGCACAATCATGGCAGTGATCCTGAGTTTGTTGTTGGTCGTGATGCTTATACCGGGTCTCTTTCAACCGGGAGTTGCAGATAAAGTGCTTATAAACGAGCCGGCGCAGTCTGTCGACGGAAAAACCAATGGTTTAATCTTTATGGTACTTGCGAACGCAGTTTTTGGAAATATCTCCTGCGGCATGTTTGTTTCTATCATATTTCCATTTACACTCAAGGGCGATCAGACAAGGGAGAAAGTGCCCAGGAAAAAACAAGCCGAGCTTTAACCTTCAATGTTCGGCCAGTTGCAATATTTCTGCCGTGCGGGCTCTGGTTGCGCGGCATAATTCAGGATCCTCAGCCAGTTTCTTGCCATAGCCTGGAATCATTTCCCTGAATTTTTCCTGCCATTCGGGTGATTGCATCCTGTCGGGAAAACAAGTGTTCAGCAGATCGATCATGATTGATACGGCGGTCGACGCTCCGGGTGAAGCACCCAGCAACGCTGCAAGCGTGCCATCGGCAGAGCTGACCACCTCGGTTCCAAATTCAAGGATACCGCCCTGCTCTTCATCTTTTTTTATCACCTGCACTCTTTGACCCGCAATTTCAAGTTCCCAGTCTTTTGCGGATGCTTCAGGAAGGAACTGTCGCAAAGCAGCCAGGCGTTCCCCCGGGGTTTGTGTCACCTGGTTTACGAGATATCGGGTGAGTGGAATATTTGCCAAACCTGCAGAAATCATGGGGAGAATATTGCTCCATCGTAATGAACGGAACAGATCCCACAATGATCCTTCTTTTAAAAATTTTGTTGTGAACCCGGCATAAGGGCCGAACAACAACGCGCGTTCTCCATTAATGATCCGCGTGTCAAGATGGGGCACCGACATAGGCGGGGTTCCCACAGAAGCCCGGCCATATACTTTCGCATCATGCTGATCAATCAATTCCTTGTTGGTGCACCGCAGCCATTGGCCACTCACAGGAAAACCACCGAAACTTTTACCCTCAGGTATTTTTGATTTTAATAACAATGTAAGCGAGCCTCCTCCTGCACCGATAAAAACGAATCGTGAGTGAATGCTCCTGGTTTTTCGTGTTGAAAGATCCGTGGTTCTGATCAGCCAGCCACCGGAGGGATCACGCTTTATCGATTTTACTTCGTTATGAAAGCACATTTCCACCTGCTGCGTTTTCTGCAAACGTGCAAAAAGGGTTCGTGTGAGAGATCCGAAATTAACATCGGTGCCGGCGGACATTTTTGTAGCGGCGACTCTTTCACTGATATCTCTTCCCTGCATCATTAATGGAATCCACCCGCGGATCACATCACTATCTCCCGAAAATTCCATATCCTCAAATAATGGAACCTGTTTCATAGCCTCATATCGTTTCCGCAGGTAGTGCACATTTTCATTACCAACCACAAAGCACATATGCGGAATGCTGCGAATAAAGTCACGGGGGGCGGGAAGGATGTTTTTTTTAACGAGATATGACCAGAATTGTCTCGACACTTCAAAAGCTTCAGCGACTTTCACTGCTTTGGAAATGTTTATTGAACCGTCTTCATTTACTGGTGTATAGTTCATTTCGCAGAATGCCGAGTGTCCCGTACCAGCATTGTTCCACGCATCTGAACTTTCAGCGGCGGCATAGTCTAACCGCTCGAGAATAGTGAGCTTCATGCCGGGATACAATTCTTTGATCATTGTTCCCAAAGTGGCGCTCATGATGCCGGCGCCAATCAGTATTACATCCGTGGAAGAATCTGCCATAACCAACCTGGCTTTGTGTTTATTTGCTTCGCAACAAGGTCAACAACTTCCTATCCAATTTCTGGCCACGGGTGGAGTTCGCACGAAATTAAGATGGGCCCACCCGGGGCTAAAGTCGATATTCGCCTTGACCCCTGGTGAACCCATTTATGTATTTTGCTGCGTTAAACAATAGTACTTTAAAGAGAACCTGTTGATGTAACACGATGCTTTCTGCAAAGAAAACTTCCAGGCGAACCCTTTTATTTGACCAGATACCCTAAAGAGAACCCGTTTAACCACTAGAAGCATAAGCTGTAATACTTCAAAGAACATCCGTGTAAGGACCAGATGGTATTAGCTGTAATACTTCAAAGAACATCCGTGTAAGGACCAGATGGTATTAGCTGTAATACTTTAAAGAGAACCCATGTAAGGACCAGATGGCATAAGCTGTAATACTTCAAAGAGAACCCGTTATTGTCTCTGGATGCTTAAGCAGAAAAACTTTAGAAAGGCAGATCGTCATCTCCGCCTGGCATCGCATTCATTGGCGGAGCGGGTTGGTAACTTGATGGTGCATTGCCCGGACCACCCTGGCCATCCTGTTTGCTTACAACTTTCCAGGCTTTTACATCAGTGTACCAGCGTCCGTTAAACTCGCGGCTTTCAACATCGAACGATACTTCAAGCGTATCACCTAATCTGAAACTGGTCATGTCAATTTTATCGCCCCAAACGGCAACACAAACCTTTTTTGGATATTGACCACCTTGTTCAAGGATGAAATCCTGCTTTTTCCACATTCCATTTTTTCCTTGTCCGGTCTGCAAAGGGAGTAACTGAACTAGCTTACCACTAATTTCCATATCATCATTTTTTATTGCTGCAAAACTACTTACTATTTGCGACATGCTTTGGTTCCGGGGGCCGCGAGTTACTCACAAATGCAAGGCGTTTACTGTCGGGCGCCCATGAAGGCACGTTAATGGTTCCCTGTCCCCCATACAGGTATGCGAGCACCCGTGGTGCACCACCTGCTGTCGGCAACAGGCGCAAGGTTACTCTTTTATATGAAGGATGATCACCGGGGTCGATATCAGCTGGAAATGAAATGTATACGATCCACTTTCCATCCGGCGAAATGTGTGGGAACCAGTTATTGTATTCATCGAATGTGATCTGTTCTTTCGCCGAGCCATCGGGCTTCATCCGCCAGATCTGCATCGTTCCCGACTGGCTTCCATTGTAATAAATGTATTTACCGTCGGGCGAATATTCCGGCCCATCCACATGATGATCCCGGTTTTGAGTCAGCGCAGTTTCAACACCGCCTTTTATCGGTTTGGTGTAGATATTATATCTTTTGCTATCACGCATCCCCACGTACAAAACCTGTTTGCCATCGGGCGACCAGCCATGCCAGTAGGACGGGGTTTCCGGCGTTATCAATACCGGTTTTCCCCCTGCAAGGGGCATCACATAAACCGTTGAACCGCCGCCCGGCAATCCACTGCGGTGCGAACTGATAGCAAGCATTTTGCCATCGAAAGAAATACCATGATCATTATTATTCCGGGAGAGCGTGTCGGTCTTGAATTGTACCGGTGTGCCCCCCGTAACAGGTAGCGTGAACATAGAGCCATCCTGGTTAAATAATAGTTGTTTGCCATCTGGCATCCAGTTCGGCGCTTCGAACCGGCCCGCCGACTCATGTATCACCTGGCGATTGCCCGTGTTGATGTCTATGATTTCCATCCTGCATCCAAGTGCGCCGGACCTGTTTACTGAATAATCAAGGGGCACCGGTTTATCGATGCGAACATTCCAGAATTCTGCTTTTTCGAGTTTATCCTCATCATGTGAACACACAAACAATCCTGCAAACAAAGTATCGGGCATATCAGGATAATCACGCTCCGCGATTGTCTGCAACGGCTCACCTCTTTGGGCGATCCGCATAATAAACCGCTTGCCTGTCCGCTCAAGCTGAATCACCTGCGGGTGTTTTTTTCTTGCTTTCACCTCATCTTGCGGATCCCGCATAAAAGCGCCCCGAAGCGGTCTCGCCTGCAATGAAGTAAGCCCATCACCATGGACCACTGCACTTACATGGGCAGACGCCTCATCCTTCGATGACCGGATCATCCAACCCGCCTTTTTGTGGTTGTGTCCGCCGGTGTCGGTAAACCGCAGATTTGTTGTAAGAATAAAGTCTCCATGGATTTTTTGGGGAAGATAACTGCACTCATCACGGTTGAACCAAATATTTGAGCCCGCACCGGTCATGCTATAAACCTGTGTTCCGGAATCATAACTTACCTGTCCTTTTAATTTTGGATTACCAGTATGAATGAGGGTGTCGAAAATGCCGGTTTGAGCGGACACTCCTGTAGTAAGGAGCATACTAAAAAGAACCGCAGTTAATTTCATATGCAGGCAGGTTAAGTCAGATCAAGTTATAAAAAATTGATCTGATCTGACGTTTAACCTCATAATATCTCAAGCGACGGATTACGACTTCATGTAGCCAGGGAAAAGCATACAGCAAGCTAAGGATCCTGAATCATCTAGCCAGGGGCTTACCATTCAGCAAACGGACCCATAATTCTGAAGCTAAGGTCTAAGATAATCAGGATCGGGTTTTCACCAGTAAACCAGGGAATCGACCTGCTTCGAAACTCATTTCTTAGGATGATCTGCGGCTACCTGCGGGCCATGGGGTGCCTATTGAGGAATTAAAAAATGGGCTACCGATCAATCATTTTAACGCCTGAATGGCTGAAACAACGGTCATGACTGCTATGCCAGTCATTTAAGGGTCATTTTGGGTCATACTGCAATCACTTTATAAATCGCGCATTTAGCGCCCCCTATGTTCCGCTAACAGACGCATATCCTCTCAATTACCGCAAGCTGCATTCGGAAAATTTTTCCGCTGAACAATGACGATATTTGGTAACTGAGCCCCGGATCGGGCAAAAATTAATTCACCTTAGCTGCTTCTGCGGCTTGTTTTGCTTCCTTTGCTTCGCGTTTGGCTTTTTTGCGAAAAAATCCGCGTAACAGAAAATTGTGTTGCAAAGCCTCCATGTTCTCATCCAGTTTCTGAGTACCGGCATTCAGATTTTCCATTACTGATCTGAAATCATTGCTTACCTCTTCATCATTTAATAACGTGCCGATCATGTTGTCTTTGCTATTCAGCTGATTACTGGTCTGTTTAAGATTACCAGACAACTCACTTGCATCTGTAGCGGCTTTGTTTAACTGCGCAACGGCCGCCTGGAGGTTGCTCATGATTGTCGTGTCGTTGACAAGACCATTAGCAAGCGAACCCGGATTATCCAGCTGCTCAGTAAAACGTGCTATGCCCTTTGTCAGCTCCTGGCTGTTGCGCGCAGCTACCTGCAAATTGGCAACGGTCGACTGCAAACTTCTGAACAATGTTTCGTCCTGCAACAGCGCCCCGATGGTACCTTCACCTTCCGCCAGACGTTTGCTCACTTTCTTGAAGTCGGTGGTGATAGCTACCAGGTTGGTATTATTCTCTTGTAAAGTTGCCATCATATCTTCGGTGCTCACCGCTTTTTCAACGATCAGCGTTTCGCCGCCCTGTATCGGTTCTGCAGCCATAGTACCACCATACACGGTTATGATCTTATTGCCTATAAGGCCATCCGTCCCGATCCTTGCCTTGGCGTCCTGGCGGATAAACTCCTGGGCCTTTTTTTCAATATGCAGTCGAACCCTTACCTGTGAATTGCCGTAAAATTCAACTTTTTTTACGGTGCCCACCTTAACACCTGAGAAAAAAATATTGTTACCTGTCTGAAGTCCTGCTACATCATCAAACACGGCATAAACATCTATTGCGGGAACAAAACTTTTTTGTTGTCCACCAAGTGTGAAGATGCCGACAAGCAAAATCACAATCCCCAAAGCAATGAATATCCCTACCGTTACCGCGCGTTTGTTGTTTCTGTTTTTCATGCTTCAATAAAATTATAATCGTAAAAGCTTTTGATTCTTTCGTCCTGATCGCTAAACACTTCTTCGAATGTGCCTGTCCGAAGAAAAATGCCATCAAGCAATATTGCTATCCGGTCAGAGGTAGTTTTCGCACAGGTTAAATCGTGTGTTATAATGATCGATGCAGTGTTGTATTTACGCTGCACTTCTTTGATAAGATTGTTGATTTCAATACTTGTGATTGGATCCAGACCGGCCGTTGGCTCATCGTATAGCATCACATCCGGTTTCATGATCAGCGTTCGTGCGATCCCGATCCTTTTACGCTGACCCCCCGAAAGCTCAGAAGGCAACTGATCGATCGTCTGTGATAATCCGACGGCTTCCAGAACATTCATGATTTCAGTTTCAATATCACCATGTTTCATTTTACTGCCATTGCGCAGCAACGGAAACTCAAGGTTTTCACGAACAGTCATACTATCATAAAGTGCACTGTTTTGAAAAGAAAACCCAATGCGCAATCGTAGCTTTTCAAGTTCTTTTGTGTTCAGTTCCGCTACGTTCTGATCAAGAACCCGCACCGTTCCCTTGTCTGGCTTCAGCAGCCCCGCAATGATCTTAATCAGCACCGATTTACCGGTACCTGAACGCCCAAGCACCGCCACATTTTCACCATGATGAACTTTCAGATCAACGCCCCGCAACACATGATTGGTTCCAAAAGATTTCTCCAGGCCAGCAATGTCTATCACCGGTTTCGTATCGGCATAAGATCGGTTATCCATATCCGTTACTTCCATCATCTGAACCAGTTTATAATTTGTACAACAACAATCTCTTCAACAAAAATCAGGAACATCGACATCACCACCGAAGCATTTGCCGCCCTCCCGACACCCTGTGTTCCCTGCGTTGCATTATACCCCTGGTACGAACTGATGATACCGATCGTAAATCCAAACAACAACGACTTTATTATTGACGACCACAGGTCGAGGAACTGTATGCTTTCAAATGCCTTTTGAAAAAAGGTTGTGATACTTGTTTGTTCGTTTGCATGCACGTTCAGAAACCCGCCAAGCAAACCAATCAGTGCTACATATAACATAAGCACCGGCACCATAAATGTTGTTGCCAGCACACGTGTAACCACAAGGAACTTAAATGGATTGGTAGCAGAAACCTCCATAGCATCGATCTGCTCTGTAACGCGCATGGAGCCAAGTTCAGCACCAATGTTCGATCCTACCTTTCCCGCAGTTATCAACGCAGTTATCAACGGAGCCAATGCGCGCAAAATAGCAATTGATACCAGCGACGGTAACCATGACGTTGCCCCGAACTCTGCAAGTGATGGTCTCGATTGTTTTGTGAATACAATACCGGTCACAAATCCTGTCACGGAAATCAGTGCCAGCGATCTATAACCTACCTCATAACACTGACGAACTACTTCTTTGAATTCATAAGGCGGCACAAACACTTCCTTAAAAAACCTGATAATGAACTTTCCGAGCAGGTAAAACTCCATGAAGAAGCCATCGAGCTTTTTGCCCACAACAAATTCTTTAGAACCCTTTTTATTCAGCTTCATCATTTCTTGAAAAATTAACTGGTTTACCGGCGGGTAAATTATTCCCCAACCGAGGGGTCGATTCTTTAACCTTCAGGATGTCCGCAACCATGTGGCAGTCTTGCCGGCAGGTTGCAGCAGCCCGGGAAACCACGAGCTTACCGGCTTAAAGGATTCTAATCTTGTGCCATTTGGGGCATGGAAGGGCTGTGGAAGGTCACTTCCATGTATAAACGAAGTAGAAATTTGCGTTTTTAGCGGTGTTTTGTGCTCGCGAGGTATTTCTCATGAATAATCTCACTCATCGATTTTTGATACACCTTGCTTTCGACCCAGGATATAACATCGAGGTACGCGAAAGAACGCGTTTCAAACCGGTTTTTTTCAAGCGCTTTGGTTTTGGCGAGAAATTTTTCCAGTTCGGGTTTCAGTTTATGACGGGAAACATGGAAAGAGTTTCTGAGAAATTTAAACATCTCTTCTTCTACAACGGTTAGGTTTTCCATCTTCGACATAAACCGATACACCGATTTTGTGAGATACTCCATCAATTCATAGTTCTTCAATTCATAGTGCGCCATGAGGTGTAACAATCGGGCGTAACATTGAAGATCATTGCGCAACTCAACATTATCGTTGATGATTTTTTGAAGATAGTCGATACAGGTAGCATAGTCGCCGCTACCAAAATAGAGCGTCGCAATTTTGTAGTTCAACACCAGTATTCTGTGCCTGTCAAGAAACAGGGCGTATTCTTCCAGCTTCTCATTGATGCTGGGAACAAGCGAGAGCCCCTCCTTAAAAGTACCGAGCATAAAATGCTGGTTGATTTTGGCGGTAGTGATATAAATAAAACTCTGAATGCGAAAGTTGTCATGGTCCTGCACGCGATCACTTTCCGCGAATTTTTCAAACTTATGGAGATCATCATCAAACTTGCGAAAGTTGCGCAACACGAAATGCGCGTTCATCAGGTTGTGAAGTCCTTTTATATAGTGACCGGTTTCAACCCGTATCATTAAAGGCTGAGCATCAAAAATATCGACCCATTTTTGTGTATAGCGGTAGTACATCAGGAAGTCCTGCCTGATGAATGCATACCAGGTGTAACTTTGGTAGAGGTATAACTTCTCATAAAAACCGGTTTGCTGGTAAGCACTGTCCGGCAGGTTTTCTTTTAAAAAGAGCTTCACCCCAACCTCATCTCTTTCATTGCGCGCATGCCCGTTTTTTATGTACCAGCTGTAAAGTTGTAAAGCAAGATTTGACAAACGGGCAACCATATCGATATGATTGATCACCTCATCACTTTCACCGGCCAGTCTCTCGGCACGGCTTTGCATACCTCTTGTGATATGCAGCGCTTCAATACGCTTTTCCAACGCGATAACCTGTATCAGGAAATTGAATTTCTGGTTGGCCTTTGCGATTTCCTTTGCGCGGTCAAGAATTCTGAGGCTTTGTCCGAATAGACCCTTCTTATAAAGAATATGTGCGTAGTCAAATTGCTCATTCAACTGAAGATCGATGCTGTCGGCACTCTTCAACAAACGGAGACTCGCAAGGATTTCCCTGTACAGATGACTTTTTAAATTCGATAGCTGGGGTTTTTCAATGCCCGGCAGTTTCTTGAGAAGAAGTTTCTCATCATAGTCTGCTAACTTGTCGAGTGCATCAAAGAGTTTGACGATTTTAAGCTCTTCTTTCGCTGAGCTTCTTTTTATGTATAGTTTGAAATGTCTTTTTTCTGACTTCTCCAGTGAATGAATCAGTTGAAATAATGTATCCGTAAATCTGTTGGACATAATGGCGAAATTAGCCTAAGATGCAGTACAGCCAATGGTTTCGAAAATAAAAAATCGATTTTGGCGTAATAAAATTGAAAAATCAAGTCTTTTGAAGGGAAATTAACTGAGCTATCTTTGAGTTATCAAAGCAGTTAATCATACGGCAGCAATCGTTAGAGGCAGGCAATCGAGAGACTAATTGATAGTAAAGCTGTGATACTCAGCTCAAAGAATTACTTCGAACTATTTTCATATGGCAAGCAATCGTTAGCGCCCTCTGTTTCTACATGGGGCTTTTTTTTTGCAATCTAACGAACAATCTTAATAAAAAGATAATTTATTTTCTTCCTCTACTTTACGCAGTAATGGACCTTGCGCGGTAACCTTTCGGTTTTCTCTCAGAAAGTGAATAAATGCCGGGGGTATTCAGCGGCTTTAAAGCTTTGCTTTTTTTGATTATTTTCTCAATCGCATGTTGATCAAGCGTTTGACCTGGTGCATACAGCAGGCTGCGTGCGAGCGTGTCGATTAATTTCCAGTTTTCGGGTCTGGTGAGAAAATATGCAAGGGATTGTACATGAAAAGTTTTGGCGTATGGATCCGCAGGTTCCTTCTGCCATTTTTCCAGAAAATTCTGAAGGCGATCTATCGGTGCAGGTGGGTGTTGCAGCAGTTCTTCTCCGGCCCGAAACAAACACTGCTCGCCAAAGTCAGCGCGCTGCTGTGTGAGGTAGCCGGCCGTCATCATGTTGATGAGCCGCTCGGTAACAATTCCGGCCCTTTTTTTATGATGATCAGGAAGGTTGTCAAAAAGTTCCTCATCTATCGAATAGCTCACAATGCCGGCGACAAGCATCAGGTCGTCCTTGTAATGTATATCGATGTTTTCGATTTCTTTGAGATCCATTCTGTGGCAGGAATATCCATAGCTATAAGCAAGGACAATGTGACCACTTTTATGGTAGGCAATCTGGATCAGATTATTGGATAAGGCAGGCGCAAGGTTCAGGTAACGGCGCACTAGGTTAGTAAAAATCATATAGCAAAATAAATTCAAAGAGGCAAATTGGCGTAGCGTGTAAATCCTCCATTTTGGGCTCAAAATTTAGGTATTTTTACGCATGGCTTAACTTTGCAAAAACGCAAAAAAGTTGCAGAAATGGACTATGTCGACTACTATAAAATCCTTGAAATTGACAAATCAGCCAGTACTGATGAGGTCCGTAAAGCTTATCGCAGATTAGCGCGGAAGTACCATCCCGACCTGAATCCTGACAACAAAGATGCGCACCGGAAATTTCAACAGATCAACGAAGCGCACGAGGTGCTCAGCGACCCGGAGAAAAGAAAAAAATATGATCAGTATGGTAAAGACTGGCAGCATGCCGAACAATTTGAACAACGGAGCCAGAGACAATACCCAGGCGGAGGTCCGCAGGAAGAATCCTTTGGCGATTTTTCGTCTTTTTTTGAATCCCTGTTTGGACAGCAGGAAGGCTTTTCGTCGCGACAATCACGGTTTCGCGGGCACGATCTGCAGGCAGAATTGCAACTAAGCCTCGAAGAGGCTGCCCAAACCCATCAGCGAACCATAAATGTTAATGGTAAAAACATTCGAATCACTATTCCTGCAGGGGTTGAAAACGGTCAGAAAATACGTTTGCGGGGACATGGTGGCGCGGGAAGCCAGCCCGGCGACCTTTATATCACTTTTTCCATCCCCAATCATCCCAGGTTTAAACGTTCAGGAAATGACCTGCACTCAACAGTTGACCTGGATCTTTACACTGCCGTGTTGGGCGGAGAAAAAACCATCGATACGCTCCAGGGGAAAATAAAACTGAAAGTGGCCCCTGAAACACAGAACGGAACAAAAATCAGGTTGAAAGGAAAGGGTTTCCCGGTTTACCGCAACGAGGGCCAGTTTGGTGATCTTTATATTATTTATAATGTTCTGATTCCTGTAAATTTATCAGAGAAAGAAAAGGAACTTTTCAAAGCCTTAGCCGATCTGAAAAAATAAATCTTTGCCATGGAACAGCTACACATGGTGACTGCCAGCGACTTCTGTTCTCACCACCACATTGAGATCAACTTCATCGAAACATTGTCTCAATCTGGTCTGATTGAAATACAACGCGTAGACGAACAAATTTATCTGCCCCCGGATCAATTGCATAAACTGGAAAAGATCGTTGACCTCCACTTTCGGATGAACATCAACCTGGAAGGTATTGAAACGATTGAATACCTGCTTGACCGGATGGAAGCGATGCAAAACGAAATCTCTTCCCTTAGGAACAGGTTAAGATTCTACGAATAGACCTCCGCGGCCCGATATTTTCATTAGCCAAACTGCCTCTACACCAGTAAGAGTACCTTTGTGGCCAATGGATTATCTCAAAGAATACCGGAGTTTCATCAGCAGTCACTACCTCAATGAAGGGGTGCGTGTCACATCCGGCATTTTGATACCTTCACTGGTACTGGGGTATTTTGGTTATCTCCAGATCGGCATCACCGCTTCTCTCGGCGCGCTGGCGGTCAGTATTGCCGACAACCCCGGTCCGATACATCATCGCCGCAACGGGATGATCGTTTCGGCCGTCGTTGCGTTTCTCATATCTCTGATAAGCGGTTATACATCACAGGTAAACTGGCTGTTTTTTGTGATATTGCCCGTTTTCGCTTTCCTGTTTTCAATGATCGGTGTTTATGGTACCAGGGCAACGGCAATTGGTCTCGCCGCACTCCTTGTACTGGTGCTTCAAACCCAACATCATTACCAGGCTGGCCAGGTGCTGACAGGTTCCTTATACCTGCTGGCTGGCGGGGTTTGGTACCTGGCTTTAAGTGTTGGACTTTACACCATCCGGCCATACAAACTTATTCAACAGGCATTGGGTGAATACGTACGCTCCTCCGGTGATTATCTTCGGGCCAAAGCAAAATTTTATATTCCGGGTATCGATACAACACAGCCGTTCAAAGATTTAATTCAATCCCAGATTGCTGTTCAATCGAAACAAAATCTTATTTCCGAGCTGCTTTTCCAAACCCGTGGCGTTGTAAAAGAATCTACCAATATCAGCCGCATCCTGATGATGGTGTTCCTGGACGTTAGTGACCTGTTTGAACGCGCCATGACCGCACATCAGGACTACCAGAAGTTGCACGGCTATTTTTCTGAAACATCAATCATGCAGGAATACCGGTTGCTGATCCTGGCGCTTGCCGATGAACTGGATGAAATAGGCATTGCCCTGCAAAGCGGAAGATCATCAACTTACAGCACAGACATTGATCAAAGATTGATGAAACAACGTGAACACCTGCAGGAACTGCGCGTCACACGATTGAACGCGCAAAACATTGAGGGTTTCATCAGCTTAAGACATATTCTCGACAGCATTGAAGACATTGCGAGCCGTATCCGCGTTCTGCATCAGTACACATCCCTGAAAATTAAGGTCGACCGGAAAAACCCAGGCGTTCCCGATCCTAAAAGTTTTATCAGCAAACAACAATACGATCCTAAACTCTTTTTTGATAACATCTCCTTCCGGTCCAACATATTCCGGCATTCACTGCGAATTGCGCTGGCTGCGCTTTGCGCCTACACCGTAGGGCTATTTTTCCCCCTGGGCCATTCATACTGGATAATGTTAACCGTTATTGTCATTCTTAAACCAGCTTACAGTCTTACCAAAAAGCGGAACCTGGAAAGATTGGTTGGTACGGTTATCGGCGCAGCAGTTGGAGCGGGGTTACTTTTATTGGTACACGACAGGACAGCCGTACTGGTTATGATGGCTTTGTCTATGGCAGGTGCTTACAGCTTCATCCGCCACCAATATTTTGTAGCCATGATCCTGATGACCATGTACATAGTGCTGATGTTTCATTTGCTGGAACCTGAAGGCTTTACCGTGATTCTTCGTGACCGGATCATTGATACCGCCATTGGCTCAGCGATAGCCTTCCTTTTCAGTACACTCCTTTCGCCAATCTGGGAACACGAGCAGATAGATGATTTTATGGCGGAGGTTGTTGAGGACAATCTTGATTACTATGAATCGATCTCGCTTGCTTTCACCGGAAAACCGGTCGACAATGCATATGCTGATATCAAACGAAAGGACAGCTGGGTATCACTGGCAAATCTTGCCGATGCTTTCCAGCGCATGTTATCTGAACCAAAAAGTAAACAGATCAATATTACCAATATTCACCAGTTTGTGGTTTCAAACCACATGCTTGCTTCACATATTGCAACGTTGTCGTACTACGCAGACTCACTTCAACCTGAATATATCAGTTCTGATTATGATCCGGTCATCGCGGCAAGCAAACTCTCACTGAAACGAACACTGGCCAGGCTGAGGGGTACTGAAGCTCCCGGTGTTGGAGACACAGATTCATCGAGGGTGGGTATATTGGATAAACGCGTAAATGCGTTGATGCTTGAGCGTCAGAAAGAACTTTCCCAGGGGAAACTCGAAAGTGCCACCCGTAAGCAACTATCCGAGTTCAAGTCAATTACCGATCAGTTCTATTTCATTTTTAAGACAACTGCAGATATTGATAAAATCAGCCGGCGCATGCGGCCGGCGCCCAAAGGTAACTTCACGCAGATTACCACGGTTGAAACTGATTCAACAAAAGTGTAAGCCCGCGTTTATTAGTGCGAGTCAATCATCTATCTTAATTTTTTAGATGTATATTTATCCACCGCAAGTTGAATGATGCCCCCGATTTGTGGTTAACCAAAATCTAACCAGTGAAGTCTTCCTTATTAGCAATGTTCCTCGTAGCTGGCTCGTGTATGGCCCAGGAAAATACTGCATATATCGCCAATGCCGCGGCTGGTGACAGTGCAATTAAACACTACTATAAATTTACGGATCAGCGATCAAGATTATATAACGGGAAAGAATTTATCGCCTATCATCGCGACCTGGAGGGTCATGCGTTTTTTGTTGATGACGAGCTTCATCCCGGAACAGTGATTTACGATGGAATGAAGTTCGAAAATGTCAACCTCCAATATGACCTGGTACGTGATGATCTTGTCATCCAGCATTTCGATGTATTTTTCAAACTTGTTCTTATTCCCGACAAGGTTCATTCATTTACTGTTAACGGACATAATTTCAAACGGGTTATTAGGGACAGTTTAAACCCAATCCCACAGGGCACCGGCTATTATGATTTTCTGCACGAAGGGAATATTGAACTGATCGCAAAACGCACAAAGACTATTGAGGAAACGGTTACCGACCGCATTATCCGTCGCGTTACAGAAAAAAACTTCTATTACATATTGAAAGATGGTGTGTACCATTCCGTGCGCTCACAGAAAGCGTTGCTGGGTATTTTAAAAGATCGATCCAGGGAAATCCGCACTGAGCTGCGCAAACAGAAGATTAAATTCAGAAAGCGACGGGAGCAGGCGATCATCACCGCTGTCAAATTATACGACTCTACAAATAACTGATATGAGCAGGCTTTTCCTACTGGCAGGTATTATATTTTTCTTACATCAACCTGCCCTGGCACAAAATACCCGTCTCACGAATGTCACGCTTGACCTTCGTGATGCTACGGTTCATACTTTCATAACAGAACTTGAAAAGCAAACGGGCCTGTTCTTTTATTTTGATCCGGCCAGCACAGACAGTCTCCGCATTAATGTTTCCGCTAAGAACGAGGCACTGGAAACGGTGCTGGATCGCGCATTCAGTAATACGGAAATCCGGCAAACCATAATAGCAGATAAAGGCTATGTGCTATTAACAAAAGGTATAAAAATAGTCCCTGACCTGCCCGGAGATTTTTTTGCAAGAGGTTCGAAGGATACCTCACAGACCAACCTTCCTGAATTTGGTGATCGGAAAGAAGTTAAGATCGACGCTTCTATTGAAAGCAAGGTGTTCGAAATCGGCATCCGGACCAACAGCGGTACTGGTGGTAAAACAATCCTTGCCGGTTATGTGCGTGATGCAAAAACGGGCGAGCCGATCCCCAATGTTTCTCTCTTTACAACGAACAATTCTATCGGCACCCTCACTGATCAGTATGGCTACTATAGCCTCACCCTGCCACGCGGCCGGCACGTGATCAATATCCAGGCTTTGGGAATGAAGGATACCCGCCGGCAGGTAGTTATGAATGCTGATGGCAAGTTTGATATAGCGATGGAAGAGCGCGTAATTTCACTTAAGGAAGTGATTGTTTCTGCTCAGAAACTAAGCAACATCCGCAGCCCGCAGATGGGTATGGATCGTCTCAATATCAAAACTATCAGGCAGGTACCAGCGCTTTTTGGCGAGTCTGATATACTAAGAGTTATATTAACGCTACCAGGTGTAAAAACTGCAGGTGAAGCCAGTACCGGTTTCAATGTGAGAGGCGGTTCAACCGATCAGAACCTTATCCTTTTCAACGACGCTACTATTTATAACCCATCCCATTTTTTTGGTTTCTTTTCTGCCTTCAACCCCGACGTGGTTAAAGAAGTTGAGCTGTACAAAAGCAGCATCCCTTCAAAATTTGGCGGAAGACTATCAAGTGTTCTTGATATCACCAGTCGTGAAGGAAACAAGAAAAAAATTACCGGTTCTGCGGGTCTTGGAATCGTTACAAGCCGCTTCAATATAGAGGGACCGCTTATCAAAGACAAAACCTCATTTATTTTGGGTGCCCGGGCCACATACGCTAACTGGTTGTTGAAGTTGTTGCCGGCAGAATATGAAAACAGCAAGGCAGGATTTTACGACGTTAATCTCCAGGTAAGTCACCAGTTTAGCCCAAAAAGCAATTTGTACCTGAACGGTTATTATAGCCGCGACAGGTTTAGCCTGAACAATGATACCGCATTTGGGTACAGCAATCGCAACTTCTCAGTGAAGTATAAACATACCTTCAATAATAAGTGGAACGCCTCAGTGGTAGCAGGGTATGATGGTTACGAATACAAGATATCTAGTGACAAAGACAAGATCAATGCCCATGAATTGAAGTTCGATATCCAACAACTGAATTTCAAAGCTGATTTCACACATTACCTGAATGCCAATCATACCATCGAATTTGGATTAAGTACCATCAACTACAAACTCAACCCCGGAAGTTATCAGCCAAAATCACCTGAGTCACTTATCATTCCTGATGTTTTACAAAGCGAACATGCTCAGGAATCGGCCCTGTATCTTTCTGATAAATGGAACATCACCTCTGCCCTTTCCATCCAGGCAGGCATCAGGTATTCCTATTATAACTTTCTTGGACCAAAAGAAGTTAATGTTTATGCGCCGGGGTTACCCAAAGAAACAGATAACATCCTCGAAAAAACTTCGTACGGCAGCGGAAAATTCATTAAAACATATCATGGACCGGAGTACCGTATCGGCATACGCTACAGCCTGACTGACGACTTCTCTGTCAAAGCCGGCTATAACTCACTGAGACAGTACATTCATATGCTGTCAAATACTACCGCCATATCTCCTACTGACATCTGGAAACTAAGTGATCCTAATATCCGGCCGCAATATGGTGATCAATACTCTTTGGGGTTCTATAAAAATTTCAAAAACAACACCATTGAAACTTCGCTGGAAGTTTATTACAAACGAATCAAGGACTATCTTGATTACAAGAGCGGTGCCGAACTGGTGATGAATCATGAAATTGAAACGGATGTTATGAACACCAGGGGTAAGGCTTATGGAGTTGAATTGATGGTGAAGAAACCAACCGGTAAGATCAATGGCTGGGTCAGTTACACATACTCCAGGATATTATTAAAGATGGATGATCCCACTGCCGGCGAAATTATCAATGGGGGAAGATATTATCCGGCAAATTACGACAAACCACATGACCTGACTGTAGTAAGTAATTACCGGTTTACTCACAGGTTCAGCATTTCTTTAAATACAACTTACAGTACCGGCAGACCTATCACCGTGCCGATTGGAAGATTCTATTACGGTGGTTCACAACGCGCTTTGTTTGCAGACAGGAACTCGCATCGTATTCCGGATTACTTCCGTGTAGATATGTCAATGAATCTTGATGGTAATCATAAGGTGAAACAAAAAACGCACAATAGCTGGACGTTCGGTCTTTATAATATTACTGCCAGGAGGAACCCGTATTCCGTTTATTTCGTGTCTGAAAACGGACTCATTAACGGATACAGGTTATCAATATTTGGCAGCATCATACCATTCATCAATTACACTGTCAGGTTTTAATTCGCGAGTATGAAGAAGCTAGTTTACATATTAGCCTGTATGGTCCTTATAGGATGTAAAGACTCTTACACGCTGCCAGTAAATGTTCCGGCAACAGGTTATCTTGTTGTTGATGGAGTTATTAACGCAGGTGGTGGGCCCACGGCTATCACGCTTTCGAGAACTGTTCGTCTTGTGGATTCATTTAACATCAATCATGTGAGAGACGCCAGCGTAACGGTTGAGGGAGAAGACAACAGCTCGCAGGTTTTGTTCCAGACCGAGCCTGGCAGATACGAGGCAGCCGGATTGAATTTGAACCCTGCAGTAAAATACCGGCTCCATATCTGGCAGAACGGCAAAGAATATACTTCAGCTTATCTGCCCGTGAAACAAACCCCGGCGATAGACAGCATCAGTTGGGACAGAGATGAAAAAGGTGTTCATCTTTATGCCGATGCCAAGGGTAATGCAAACACCAGTGGTTATTACCGCTGGGATTTTGAAGAAGATTGGGAGTTCCATTCTGCATTTGCACCATCATTACGGTATAACGCAACGCCGTTGGCCGAATACATATTTCCTAATCAAACCGTGGATATGTCGCGTTTCGTTTGTTATCAATCGTCAAGATCAACTACAATCGAAATTTTATCAACTGCAAAAATAGCACGCGATACCACGCATTACAGATTTCAAACCATCCCGGCCGCATCATGGAAGCTCAGTGTGCTTTACGCAGTTAACCTAAGACAGTATGCTATCTCGAAAGAAGGTTTCGAATATCTCTCAAAAATGAAAAAGAATACTGAGCAAACCGGTTCCCTGTTTGATGCACAACCCTCAGAATTACGTGGAAACATTTCCTGTGTGCAGGATCCTTCAGAACCTGTTATCGGCTTTCTCGAAATTTCTGAGATCCATAGCAAACGACGTTTTCTAAAAGCCTCTGATGTGCCTGGTTGGGGATACGTTCAGGGTTGCTCACAGGAATCATTACTGAACAATCGCGATTCGATTACATTGGCCGGATTTCCTCAACCCGTAGTACCTGAACTTACCGGTCAACGCGGGGAGATATTAAGACTCTTTTATACTACACCTGACTGTGTTGACTGTACACTGAGGGGCAACTTAACAAAGCCATCATTCTGGCCATAATTTTTTTAAGACATCTCATAGCTTTTTATGTTAGCTATTATATCTACCATTCGAAACGTTTTTACTGTCTGCATTATAGGATGTTGCGGACTCACACAGGCGCAGGTGAACACAGGCCTTCCCGCTGCGGAAAAGTTTGCATCTTTCGCCAAACGTAATGTCACAGAAAAGCTTTTTGTTCATACAGATAAAGAGTTTTACCTGGCAGGTGAAATAGTCTGGTACAGGCTATTTTACCTTGATGG
>JAEZGI010000006.1 GCA_023416995.1 Bacteroidota bacterium | reverse complement strand
ATAACCGGACTTCCGGTTACTTTAACTTGTTTAAACTGCTTGTATGAAAAAGTACTACTTACATCCGCTTGTGCGTTCCTCCCCGCTTTGTTATAAACCTTATCTTATTACTGGTCGATCGACCGGAAGCTAGTTTCCTTCCCGGCATGTTATCTATCATGCTAAACAGCGGATATATTTCCATGCCCGTTCTTCATACGATTAAACCATCAAATCAAACCAAGCCATATGTTCAAAACCCGTTTTCTAAGAGGCAGTTGCCTTAGTCTGCTTGTGATGCTGCTTTTCAGCGGCTCTGCTTTGTTTGGACAATCCGACCGTCGGGTGTCCGGTAAAGTGGTAGACGATCGCGACTCTGCTATTGCTAATGTCAGTGTTTTAGTAAAAGGAACCACCAATGGTACCACTACTGATACTGATGGCTCGTTTTCACTTTCAGTTTCTAACCCCAATGCAGTATTGGTATTTTCTGTGGTAGGTTATCTTCCACAGGAGATAGCGCTGAGTGACAGGACCACTGTCAGCGTGCGGTTAACCACGTCTGCCAGCAACTTATCCGATGTAATCGTGGTAGGTTATGGTACACAGAAAAAAGTAACCGTTACCGGTGCAGTTGCTACCGTTAAAGGTTCGGAGTTACAAAAATCACCGACAGTGAACTTATCGAATTCACTCGCGGGACGTCTGCCTGGTGTTACTGCCATTCAATCGAGTGGTGAACCGGGTTACGATGGATCTGCTATCCGGATTCGTGGTACCAACACCTTTGGTAACTCAAGTGCACTGATCGTAATTGATGGAATCCCTGACCGTGCGGGTGGTCTGGATCGTATCAATCCTGCGGATGTAGAAAGTATGTCAGTTCTGAAAGATGCATCTGCTGCAATCTACGGAGCCAGGGCCGCGAACGGTGTGATCCTGATCACAACTAAACGTGGTAAGTCTGGTAAACCAAACCTTTTGTACGATTTCAACCAGGGCTGGTCACAACCTTCCCGTATACCAAAAATGGCTAACAACCTGCAGTATGCGGAGATGGCGAATGAGCTTGTATTATATAAGGAGTTACAACAAAATCCTGAGCTTTGGGCGGAAGGATGGCAGGCGCTCCAAAGTACCGGTGAGTATACTATACCAGCTACCGGCAGAACATTTTTTGGTACGTTCCGTCCGGATGATTTTCAAAAATTCCGTGATGGATCATCGCCATTGACGCATCCGAACACGGACTGGTTCGATGCAACCAACAAAACCTGGTCGCCTCAGGTAAGACATAACGTACAGGTTAGTGGTGGTACTGACGCCATCAAATACATGGGATCTGTTGGTTATCAAAACCAGGATGGCTATTATAAGAATTCAGCAACCGGATATAAACAATATGATGTTCGTTTGAATCTTGATGCCAAGGTTAATAAATACATCAATCTTGGTGTAGGACTCGTTGCACGTGAAGAAAACCGTGAGTTCCCAACTGCCGGAGCCGGTGCTATCTTCCGTATGCAGATGCGTGGTAAACCAACCGAAACGGCTATCTGGCCAAACGGTCTGCCGGGACCTGATATCGAAAACGGTGAAAATCCAGTGGTGATCACAACCGGTGCAACCGGCTATGACCGCGATAAAAGAACTTATATCCAAACAAACGGTAAACTTGAGATTACCATTCCTGGTATAGAAGGTCTGAAGATCTCGGGTACAGCAGCATTTGATAAATACAATCTTGACCGTAAAAGATGGGCTACACCATGGACCTTATATTTCTGGGACAAACAGACTTATGAAGATGATGGAGTTACCCCAAAACTTGAAGGCAGGGTAAGATCTACTTTCTCAGATCCACGTCTGAATCGTTGGGCCGATAACAGCCTTAACGTGAACCTGATCGGTATGTTGAACTATGATCGCAAATTTGGTGAGCACACCATTGGCGTACTTGCTGGTGTGCAAAAAGAAACCAATAAGGGCGATGGATTTAACGTATTCAGAAGATACTTCCTTTCACCACAGATCGATGAGATCGGTGTGGGTGGTGCTGATGAACAAACCATCGGCGGTAGTGCTTTCACAAGAGCGAGACTTAGTTATTTCGGTCGTGTGAATTATAACTTCCGTGAAAAATACCTTTTTGAGTTCCTCTGGAGATCAGATGGTTCCTACATGTTCCCGGAAACCCGCCGTTTTGGTTTCTTCCCTGGTGTACTCGTTGGTTGGAACATTTCGGATGAAGGATTTTTTGCAAACAATGTTCGTTTCATCGACAATCTGAAGCTTCGTGCATCTTATGGTCAGATGGGTAACGACCAGGTATTCTACAATGGAGCGTTGCAGGAATTTGCTTATCTCGGAACCTATACGTTTGATACTTACATCCTGAACAACAGTTTAACCAGAACGCTTAATGAAAGAGTTGTTCCTAACCCTAATTTTTCATGGGAGATTGCGAACAATACCAACATTGGTCTGGAAGGTTCTGCTTTGAACAATAAACTGATGTTCGAATTCGAATTCTACTATAACAAACGCGATAAGATCCTTGTACAGAACGAGGCGCAGACTCCGGCAAGTACAGGTATTTCTTCATTGTTACCTCCGGTGCCATTGGGTAAACTGGATAATAAAGGTTTTGAATTTAAAGTGGGTTACAGCGATGTTGTTGGTGACTTCAGATATTCTGTAAGCGTAAACGGAGGTTACTCAAAAAACCGTTTATTGTATTGGGTTGATACAAGGGGTATTCCTGAATATCAAAGAGCAACCGGAAAGGGTTTTGGTACAAATGGTGTAAACTTCCTCGCTTATGAATATGATGGTGTGTTCCGTGATCAGAAAGAAATCGACGCAAATACGATCGACTATTCTGCAGCAACATCTAAATTGATTCCTGGCGACATGAAGTTCAAAGACATGAACGGCGATAACAAGATCAACGCAGATGATCGCGTTCGCCAGAACTGGAACCGTGATCCACGCTTTACCGGTGGTGTGAACATCAACCTGGGATGGAAAGACTTTGATCTGTCAGTATTGTTCCAGGGTGCAGCCGGCGGCCGTCTGTATATCAATACCGAGTCTGGTGATATTGGTAACTATCTTGAGTACACCTACAAAAACAGGTGGACAGTTGAGAACCCAAGCAGCGAGCATCCAAGAATCGCAAATCGTGGCGGCACCTATTACACCGGTGGCGGCTATGGCCAGAACACTTATTATTACAGGAAAAGTGACTACGTGCGCCTTAAAAACGTTGAGTTAGGTTATAACCTTCCCGCAGCGATTGGCAGCAAGGTTGGTTTGCAAAATGCCCGCCTTTATGTTAATGGTCTTAACCTGATCACCTGGGATAAGATGAAGCTCTGGGATCCGGAATCTACCAGTGAAAATGGTCAGTATTATCCACAGGGAAGGATTATTAGTGTAGGTGCTCGTGTAACTTTTTAAACAACTGAAAAATGAAGAAATTATTCAAATTAATAACCATTTGCATGTTTACCGCCACCGTGCTGTACTCATGTAAGAAGGATTTTATGGACCTCACACCTCCGGGGCAGGTTGCTGACATTGTCGCCTGGAAAGACGGACCACTGGCAGAAGCATTTGTCAATGGTATTTACGCCGGTCTTGGTCTTGGTGGATTTCACGAAGAGATGGTTGCATCCATTTCCGATGAATCCATCTTTACCCACGCAGGTCGTGGATTCAATATCATCAACGAGGGTATTGTCAATCCATCGAACTTAGGTTGGGGGAACGGTAACTATCAATGGAACCAGATGTATGCGCGTATCCGGGCAACCCTGATCGCAATGAACAATCTTCCAAACAGTCCATTTGATGCAGGTCTACGTGACAGGCTGCGTGGTGAGGCCATGTTTCTGTATGCCTACTACAACCACCAGTTGTTAAGGTATTACGGAGGCGGCCCAATCATTAATAAAGTGTATGGCCTTGATGAAGATTATTCAATGGAGAGAGGCACCTGGGAAGCTAATGTTGAGAACATCGTTAAATATTGCGATTCTGCAACTTTGATGCTTACCGGTAAATCAATGCAAAAAGGCAGGGCCAATGCGCTGGCTGCACAGGCTTTGAAAGCACGGGTATTATTGTATGCTGCAAGCGATCTGCATGATGTGCCAACTGCAAAAGCAAAATCAACCGTGATCAATGGTTTCTCTAATCCTGAACTGATCGGGTATACTTCAGGAGACAGAAACGCGCGCTGGACCGCAGCAAAAAATGCAGCCAAAGCGGTGCTGGATGCTACCAAGGGATACAAACTGGAACTGGCGGCTCCTGAAGACACAGCCACTGCAACCAGGAACTATATTTCAATCGCCATGGGTGGCGGAAGTAAAGCACCTGGCGTTGATGCAACTGCAGAATCAGAAATCCTTTTCGGTAGATATTTTATACCTGCAAAAGGTGAGGCTGCGCGCCAGCATGGTCTGAACAACGGACCTAATGGTTATAACAACTGGGCGGGTAACTCACCATTACAACATCTGGTGGATGATTATGAAATGATGGATGGAACAAAGTTCGATTGGAACAACCCAACGCACAAATCAGAACCATATGTTGGCAGGGAACCTCGTTTCTATGCTCATATTCTCTATGATGGTGCAAAATGGAAACCAAGAGGAACCAACGATCCGGCGAATGAAATTCAGACTGGCCATTATGAGGGAGCTAATGGGTCTACCATTTACGGGTTAGATACCCGCCAGGGACCTATTGAAAACTGGAACGGATCATGGACCGGCTATTATGTACGGAAGTTTATTGATCCAAATCCGGCGCTGAATGACAATAAAGATCGCCAGGATATTCCATGGCCATTTATTCGCTACACTGAGTTGGTGCTGAATTATGCGGAAGCTTGTATAGAACTTGGTGAAGATGCGGAAGCACGTACCTGGTTAAACAAAATCAGGTTCCGCGCCGGTCTGCCAGCGCTCACGGAATCCGGCGATGCATTACGTCAACGCTACAGAACAGAACGCCGGATTGAGCTGGCATACGAAGAGCATCGCTTCCACGATGCACGACGCTGGATGATCGCACCAACAACCCTTGGTCGTAAAAACGTGTACATCGTGGTAAGAGGAACACTTAAACCAGGACAAACACCACCTGTGCCTTACCGTAAGGATCGTACGAGGTATAATTACACTTACACTCCAACGGTTGATAATTCGCTTGAAAACCGCACCTGGAATGATAAGATGTACTTCCTGCCAATCGCGCGCGACGAAGCTATCAGGAATCCTAAAATCGTTCAAAATCCCGGTTACGAATAAATAGTATTTCGCTAATCATTAAATCTGTGCTTATATCACCATATAAGCACAGATTTTTCATTTTAACCCTGCCTGTTTGTTTATATTTAAGCAAACCAAAGTGCGCTAAACCGCTATGTTGATGTTATTAAGAAATCCCCTCCCGGTTCTGCTTTGCATCTTATTTATCAGTTGTAAAGGCGATGGAGATAACACTGCAGTCGACCGCGAAAACACCCGGTTTAAATTACTGAGCCCCGATTCCACAAATATTGTCTTCGAAAACAAATTGATAGAAGGACCCAATACCAATGTGTTGATGTATGAGTACTTCTATAACGGCGGAGGCGTTGCCATTGGAGATCTTAACGGTGACGGTCTTGAAGACATTTACTTCACGGCCAACATGGTTCCCAACCAGCTTTATCTCAACCGCGGCAACCTGAAGTTTGAAGATATTACCCGGGCCGCAGGCGTTGCAGGTCGTACCGCCCCCTGGACAACCGGTGTTACCATCGCCGATGTGAATGCAGATAACAAGCCCGATATTTTTGTAAGTTATTCAGGTAAAGTTTCCGGAACAAACCGGCTCAAACAACTTTTCATTAACCAGGGAAACCAGGATGGAATCCCGGTGTTCAAGGAATCAGCGGCCGAGTATGGCATCATAGACAGCAGTTATACCACCCAGTCTCTATTTTTTGACTATGATCTTGATGGCGACCTTGACCTGTTTTTGTTGAACCACAACCCGAACAGTATCCCGATCCTTGATGAAGCAGGTACCGAGGCTATGATGAAGCAATCAGATCCGCATATCGGTTCAAAACTTTATCGCAACGACAACAACAGATTTATTGATGTAACCGGCAAGTCGGGTCTAAACAACAGTATGTTATCATACGGCCTTGGCGCTGCAGTATCGGATATTAATGGCGATGGCTGGCCGGATCTATATATCTCAAACGACTATACCGCTCCTGACTACTTATATATCAATAACAAAAAAGGGGGTTTTGTAAATGAACTGGAACAAAGACTTGGTTATACATCCAATTTTTCGATGGGGAATAACATAAGTGACATCAACAATGATGGCCACCTTGATATCTATACCCTTGACATGTTACCCGAAACCAATGAACGTCAGAAGTTATTATTTGCGCCGGATAATTACGAGAAGTTCGACATGAATGTAAAGTCTGGTCTGTATTACCAATACATGCGTAACATGCTTCATCTGAACAATGGCGACGGTACTTTCAGTGAGATCGGTCAATTGTCAGGGGTGTCCAATACAGACTGGAGCTGGGCTCCGTTGATTGCTGATTTTGATAATGATGGTTTGAAAGATTTGTTTGTGACGAACGGATATGTCAGGGATTTCACAAACATGGATTTTATGAAGTACATGGGAGACTTTTTGAAAGACCGGAAGCTGATGCGGGCTGATGTACTGGAACTTGTTCATAAAATGCCGTCGAGCAGTGTTAAAAATTACATGTATCAAAACACCGGCGATCTGCGGTTCAAAAACGTAATTTCTGATTGGGGTTTTGACAGTACCGCAAACAGCAATGGAGCTGCTTATGCCGATCTTGATAACGATGGTGATCTGGACCTTGTCATTAACAACATCAATTCGCCAGCATTTATATATGAAAACCGCTCGAATGTTTACGATAGCTCCAACTACCTGCAGGTGAAACTTGCCGGTGAAGGGCTCAATACTGCCGCCATAGGTGCAAGAGTGATTTTATACTGGAACAAACAGGTACAGATACAGGAACACACACCAAACCGTGGTTTCCAGTCATCCGTTTCGCAAGTATTACATTTTGGCCTTGGCAGCCAGGCAAGCGTAGACTCGATTGTCGTGATATGGCCACGTGGTAAACAACAAACTGTTATCAATCCCGGGGTAAACAAGACATTGACAATTAGTGAAAAAGATGCTTTGGGTAAATTCAGACCACTGCCAGTGCCGAAACCAATGTTCAGCCCCGATAACAGGACCATTTCGTTTGTGCATAACAGTGAGCAGGTGAATGATTTCAAACGTCAGCCGCTGATGATAAATCCATTGTCTTTTTCCGGCCCCTGTATTATAAAAGGGGATGTAAACGGCGATGGGCGTGAGGATCTTTTTACAGGTGGCGGCGCTGGACAACCGGGTGCCATCTTTCTGCAGAATGCATCAGGGGCATTTGTGGCTACACCACAGCCGGCACTGGTTGCAGATAAAGCAAGTCATGATGAAGATGCAGTCTTTTTTGATGCGAATGGTGATGGTTTTCCTGATCTATATGTGGCGAGCGGCGGCTACCATAATTTTGTACCCGGAGATACCTTACTGAACGACCGCTTATACCTCAACAACGGACGTGGTGTGTTCGTACGCAAAAAAGATGCGTTGCCCGTCATGCATAGCAGCAAGGGTTGCGTGGCTGCGGGCGACATTAACCGCGACGGGTTTATTGATCTGTTTGTAGGGGGGCGCGTAATCCCCGGCAGGTATCCGGAAATACCCGAAAGTTATCTGCTGATCAATGACGGAACAGGCAAATTTGCAAGCCAGGCTGCTTCGCTTGCCCCTGGGCTTCAAAAAGCTGGAATGATCACAGATGCGATTTTTATGGATGTGAACAGCGATAGTATCCTTGACCTCGTGATAGCGGGAGAGTGGATGCCGGTGACAGTATTCATCAACGATCATGGTAAACTAAAAAATGAGACAGAGAGCTATTTTGAAAAACGCTTCTCCGGTTGGTGGAACAAGTTAGATACGGCCGACTTTAATGGCGATGGCAAGACGGATCTGCTGGCAGGTAATTACGGCCGCAACGCACAGTTTCATCCCAGTGAGAAAGAGCCGGCTGAGATGTATTACAAGGATTTTGATGACAACGGTTCGGTTGATCCCATTTTCTGTTGTTATATCAACGGTAAATCGTATCCTTTTGTAACGCGCGATGAGTTGCTTGACCAGATGAGCACCATGCGTACCCGCTACAGCGATTATCGCAGTTATGCCAACACCGTGTTACATGACTTGTTTTCTGAGGAAGAACTCAAAGAAGCCGGTAAGCTGCAGATCAACACACTTGAGACTACCCTGTTCCTACGTAGCAGCTCAGGAAAATTTGTAGCACAACAATTACCTGTTCAGGCACAGTTTGCACCGGTGTATGCTATCGGTATTTTTGACTATGACAATGATGGCGCCCGCGATTTTATTATCGGTGGTAACATCAATAATCCCAGGCTGAGACTTGGAAAAATTGAAGCGGGATATGGTATGTTATTCCGCGGCAACGGTAAAGGAGGTTTTGATTTTGTACCGCAGGATCGGTCGGGATTTAAAGTAAAAGGAGATATAAGAAGTATACTGCCACTTGGCAATAAAATCCTGTTTGGAGTTAATCAACAAAAAGTAGTGAGTTATACAAAGACGCCATGAGATTTTTATTATTGATTTTAGTATATGTAGCAGTTATTGTTCCTGGTTGTGGCCGGCAGGCTGGCAGGGACGGTTTTCCAGGCAATACACATTTAAACAGGCTGGTGGACGAAATGAGCGACATTATGTTGCACGATGTTACGAATCCACCGCTTGCTGCCCGTTTCTTTAGTTATGCAATGTTATCCGGGTATGAGATCGTTTCTCAGCACGACTCTGCTTATCAGTCTATGGTGGGAAAGCTGAAAGAATATCCTTCTATAAAACTGCCCGATTCCATAAAAGGATATGATTACCAGGTGGCGGCATTGCTTGCAGTTGTTGAAACTGCTTCGCGGGTACAACCGTCGGGGAAAAGACTGGAATCTTATCGAAACATTTTTCTTGATTCCTGCAGACAATATGGATACGATGAAGAAACATTGGCTTCATCGCTATCACTCGCGAAATACGTTACCGGCCGCATTTTACAATATGCGAAAGCTGACCGGTATAACAGGATTAGCAATTTGCCCAGATATAGCCCTGCTAAAAACGAAGGTTCATGGTTCCCGACACCACCGGGTTTTATGGCAGCTGTAGAGCCGTATTTCCATACGATCAGGGCGTTTACGCTTGATAGCAGTACCCAATTCAGACCGCCTGCACCTGCACCATTTTCTCTTGATAAAAACAGTGGTTTCCAGCAGATGCTGGCTGCGAATTATAACGAGGGTCAGCAGTTTCCGGAAGATAGTTTACATATAGCCGCATATTGGGATTGTAATCCTTTTGCCTTGCAGGATGGGGGCCATATGCAGGTTGGTTTGAAAAAGATTTCACCTGGTGCCCATTGGCTCGGTATTACGGGTATCGCCTGTGGGGCCGCCGGAAAAGATTTCAAACAATCCCTCCAGATCCATACTGCTGTGTCAATTGCATTGATGGATGGATTTCTTGTTTGCTGGGAGGAAAAATTCAGGAGCAACAGGGTACGTCCTGAAACTGCCATCAGGCGCCTTCTGGATCCCTCGTGGCGACCGTTGTTACAAACACCACCTTTCCCGGAGTATCCAAGCGGACATTCCACCATTTCTGCTGCAGCCGCGGTGGTACTGACAAAATTCCTTGGTGATGATTTCAAATATACCGATACGGTCGAGGTAAAGTTTGGATTGCCGGCAAGAGAATTCAGTTCCTTTCATGCTGCGGCTGATGAGGCCGGAATGTCACGTTTTTATGGTGGTATCCATTTTATGGATGCTATCCTGAACGGAAGAGAACAGGGACTTGAGATAGGTAGACACGTGCTAACGGTGATGGATGTGCGCTAGTCGCGAACCCGGATAACCGTTAAACTGGAAGCAGGAACAATAAAATTGACACCTATGTTTATGGTCAGAGGTTTTGATTTAATAGTTACCACGGGTTTACTGCTGTGTTACCTGGTATGGCCCGGTTTTCATACTGAAACTTTTCTACCTGTTGTTAGCGCTGAACCGGGCCGCTCGCAAACCCCAACTGTCAGATTCAGGAGCCAGGTAATCGCCAACGAGGCTTATGAAACCGCCGCTGTATTTGATGTGAATCATGACGGTGCACCTGATATTGTTTCCGGTGCCTGGTGGTATGCCGGACCATCATTCAAACAAAAACATAAGATTGGCGACATCAGAAAAGAAGGGGAGTACTATGATGATTTCTCAACCATCCCGATAGATGTAAACAATGATGGGTATATGGATTTTGTAACCGGGGGATGGTGGGGCAACACGATCCGCTGGCGGGAAAATCCAAAAGGAAAAACAAGCTTATGGCCCGAACATGTCATTGCCACCTGCGGTAATGTCGAAACCACCAGGGCCTGGGATGTTGACAATGATGGCATACCGGAGATCGTTCCCAATACACCGGGTAAACCTTTGCGTTGTTTTAGACTTGATAAAAAAACTGGCAGTTTTTCAGGTTTCCAATTGTATGATAAACAAGGTCATGGGTTCGGATTTGGCGACATCAATGGTGATGGACGTGGAGATTTCGTTTTGCCTGATGGATGGCTGGAAGCACCAAAGGATCCCTGGAAACAGCAATGGAAATTTCATCCCGAATTTCGGTTGGGCGAAACCGGTATACCCGTAATCGTTACAGATCTTAATAATGATGGTGCCGCTGATCTTATTGCAGGGCAGGGTCATGGATATGGACTCGACTGGTACGAACAAAGATTATCTCGCGAAGACGGCAAACGCAGCTGGATCAAGCATTCCATTGATTCCGCACATTCACAGTTCCATACGCTATTATGGGAGGATATTGACGGAGATGGTAAGGCTGATCTCATTACCGGTAAACGTTACCGTGCACACGATGATAACGATGATGGTGCCGCTGACGACTATGGCTTATACTATTATACCTGGAACGGTAAGTCGTTTGATAAACATATTATTTGTTTCGGGCCGAAAGGTGTTGGTAAGGGCACGGGCAATTATTTTGCAACTGCCGATCTGCGTGGCACCGGGCGCAAGGATATCGTTGTAGGCGGTAAGGACGGGCTCTGGGTGTTTTTTAATGAAGGCAATTAAGGTTCAACGAAATAGCCAGCGAGGATGTAATACAGTTTGCTTTGTACTACTCCTAATGATCCTGCATCGTTTTATTGAACCAGCGCATCATACAATACTTCAACAGGATGCAATGCAATTTTTCCTGTACCGTCTTTTACCTGGTGCCGGCAGCTTGTACCCGGTGCCGCAATGAGCACATCATCAGCTGCGTTCCTAACTGCTGGAAACAAAACTAGTTCACCGATTTTCATCGATATATCATAATGCTCTTTTTCATAACCGAACGAGCCGGCCATACCGCAACATCCGGAGGGAATGGTGTTGACAGAATAGTTTTTTGGAAGCGATAATATCTTTACGGAAGCAGTGGTTCCTGTCATAGCTTTTTGCTGACAGTGCCCGTGTAACATCACTTTCCGCGTTTCGGTTGTAAACAGATCGGTAGAAATATTGCCTTTGTCGGCTTCCATTGAGATAAACTCATCCACCATAAACGACGATAACATCAGTTTGCGGGCATCATCCAGCAGTGATTCATCTACCAGGTCCATGTATTCATCACGGAATGTAAGGATCGCTGATGGCTCAAGACCGATCAGTGGGTGGTCGGTTGAGATCAATGGCGCCAGCATCCGCACATTTTGTTCGGCAATGGTTTTTGCTTTTCTGAGCAAACCCTTCGACAGCCAGGTGCGGCCGCTTTCGATATGCTCAGGTAATCTTACATCATAACCCAATTTTTCAAGCAGCGTTATAGCCTTGATCCCGATAGACGTATCATTGTAATTTGTGAATTCATCACAAAAAAAGTAAACGGTTTTATCGCTGACTGGTTTGCTGCTGCGATGTGTTTTTTTATACCAGTTTCTCAATGTAAAAGAATGCAGTTTTGGCATAGACCGCGCTGGTGCAAACCCCGCCATCTTTTTAACCAGTTTGCTGGTAAGCGGGTTGGTAACAGTCAGGTTATACATGCCCGGTAGCATCGCACCAAGCGAAGAGGATGCTGTAAAATTTGCGATCAGTTTTGCACGGAACGGTACGCCATTGCTATCATAATAATGTTGAAGGAATTCGGCTTTCAACTTTGCCATATCCACATTCGACGGGCATTCAGACTTACATCCCTTACAACTGATACAAAGGTCCATCACCTCGTAAATTTCAGGATGATCGAACCGGTTAGCTTTTGTTGAATTGGTCAGGAACTCGCGCAGTATGTTTGCCCTGGCCCGGGTGGTATCTTTTTCATTCCGTGTGGCCATAAAAGAAGGACACATCGTACCTCCCGACAATTGAGTTTTTCTACAGTCGCCTGAACCGTTGCATTGTTCGGCGTGTTGGAGGATGTTTTGTCCATTGAAGCGGAACACGGTTTTCAGTTCTGGTACTTCCTGGCCCGGTGTATACCGTAGCATTGAGTTCATTGATGGCGTGTCAACAATCTTATTCGGATTAAATATCCCATTAGGATCCCAGGTACGTTTCACTTCCTGCAGCAGTGCATAGTTTTTATCACCTACCATCTGGCGGATAAACTCGCCGCGCAATCGGCCGTCGCCATGTTCACCACTTAAGGAGCCCCTGTACTTCTTCACCAAAACTGCAATCTCTTCTGCGATTGTGCGGAACAACTGGTTTCCTTCTGCCGTTTTTAGATTGATGATGGGACGGAGATGTATTTCACCGGATCCGGCATGGGCATAATGCACAGAATACAGGTCATATTTTTTAAGAATGATGTTAAAGTCGCGGATGTAAGCCGGAAGGTCATTGACGTCTACCGCTGTATCTTCTATCACGGGTACAGCCTTTTCGTCGCCGGGTAGGTTGCTGAGCAAACCCAGACCTGCTTTGCGGAGCGTCCAGATCTTTTTTGTATCGGTGCCAAACAACAAAGGGAAATGATATCCGAGTCCCTCGGCCCGCATTGCAGCCTCAACAGCGGCGGCAATAGCAGTAATCTCTTCCCGTGTATCGCGACAAAACTCAATCACCAGGATAGCGCCGGGATCGCCGGAAACGAAAAAGCGGTTTTTGCTTTGTTCAATATTGTCTTTGGTACATTCAAGAATATAATGATCGATCAGTTCGCTTGCGCTGGGAGCGAAGCGCATGGCAACCAGGTTGGCCCGCAGCGATTCATCTATTGTATTAAAATGCACGCAAAGTAGCCCTGTTTCTTTAGGAGGTAACGGAACAATGTTCAGTTTCGCTTCAGTAATAAATGCAAGGGTTCCCTCAGATCCTGCTATGAGTGAGCAAAAATTGAAATCGGCACCACCTGCATTAAACGGCGCCATATCGATCAGCATATCTATTGCATAACCTGTGTTGCGGCGGGTAATGGTGGGTTTGGGAAATTGGTTCCGGATCTCTTGTTGATTTTCATAATTGCCAAGCAAAGACCGGAACTTTTTATAAATGGATGCTTCGAGCCCGGTACCTTCACATTTCTGATGAAAGGATTCCAGATCGATTGTCTTAAAGGTTGTTTCAGAGCCGTCGCTCAGCAAAGCAGTTACTTCCAGCAGGTGTTCGCGGGTACTTCCATACACCACCGAATTCGAGCCGCAGGAATTGTTTCCAATCATGCCACCAATCATGGCGCGGTTAGCCGTGGAGGTTTCGGGGCCAAAAAATTTGCCGTGCGGTTTGAGAAAAAGGTTCAGTTCATCGCGGATAACTCCTGGTTGCACACGCACCCAGGATTCCTCAACATTCAATTCGGTTATACCAGTAAAATGACGGGAAACATCCACAACGATGCCGTCGCCTACAACCTGTCCGGCCAGCGAAGTGCCGGCAGTACGCGGAATCAGCGAGGTTTTTTCTTTGTTGGCAAACTGTATCAGTTTTACCAGGTCCTGTTTCGATCTGGGAATTGCAACAGCCAAAGGTTTTTCCCGGTATGCTGAAGCATCGGTGGCATACAGAATCCGCATCGTTTCATCATCATAAAGCTCACCTTCCAGTGTTGCCGAAAGTGCCCGCAATTTTTCCCGCATCAGAATGAATATTTAAGCATTTAAACAATGCAAAATAATTCATTTAGGGGATTACTCTTCCGAGGTTTGATGATGAATCTTTTTTTCGTTGAACCAGAGGTTTACAATTGAAGATGTCATGGTGGTGAGCTCATCGAAAGCTACGGGTTTACGCAGGAAACAACTTGCGCCCATTTCATAAGAAGCCTCACGGTCACGATCAAGCGTAGAAGTTGTAAGAACAACTACCGGAATAGGTTTCCAGTTTTTGTTGTTTTTGAGCACTTTCAATACCTGCAGACCCATCATGCCGGGCATGTTCAGATCCAGCAGAATCAGCGAAGGATATTGATCGGGAGTGGAAGTATTTAAAGTCTCTATCAGTTGATCTCCGTTTTCAATGAAAACATAATCTATATTAAAGTCATTTTCAAGAAAGGCATCGAGAATTATTTGCCTGTCATCCGGATCATCATCTACAATGAAGATGATATTTTTTTGATTCTTCATACAAGAAAGTTTATGATGCGTCCAAGCCGTGAACGGATTAACACATCGCTCAAAGCGTTAGTTTTTAATAAAGCATAATCAAATTGTGAACCATAACAATCTGAAAATTAAGGGCGTCTTTCGTAGATCGTTTTCCCCAACAAATATCTTTTAATCTTTTCATATTCTGACTAAGATTAAACACTTACAAGCTGAATTTTTCGTGAGACGCATACCACATACAGGGTATAGACAGATAACGTAAAAATTCGTAATGATAGATACGTTTACTATTTATAGACCCGCAATAGGGTTTAAACGATCCTCGGTTAGGCATGGCCGTAGTGAAACCAAAAGACCAGGCTCTTGCGAAACCTGGTCGTATTTTACAATGAACAAGTACCCTCTTTTATGAGCTGCAGGTAACACAACCTTCTTCCATGGTACAAACCGCTCCTTCAGTGATGTTGTCACCACCAACCTGTTGAAGTGATTGTTTTCCTACCACCGGTTCAACCATTTTTCCACCTTGTTTTTCGACGGTAAATTGAACGGCTTGTGTGGCAGCCTTGGTACGCAGGTAATACATTCCTGTTTTCAGACCACTTTTCCATGCGTAGAAATGCATTGAAGTAAGCTTGCTGGTTGTCGGCGCATCTACAAACAGGTTCAGCGATTGAGACTGGCAGATGAAAGCACCGCGGTCGGCCGCCATGTCAATGACGTTGCGTTGTTTGATTTCCCATACCGTTTTGTAAATTTCTTTAATATGGGCCGGTATACCATCAATGCCTTGTACGGAACCATTGTTTGCGAGTATGCGGTTTTTCATCTCGTCGTTCCACATGTTTAATTCAACCAGGTCCTTTAGCAGGTGTTTGTTCACAACTACAAACTCACCGCTTAATACACGTCTTACATATATATTGGAAGTATATGGTTCAAAACACTCGTTGTTTCCAAGTATCTGTGAAGTTGAGGCAGTCGGCATCGGGGCAAGTAATAAAGAGTTCCGCACGCCATGTTTGATGACTTCTGCTTTCAGTGTGTACCAGTCCCAGCGCAACGAAGGTTCAACGCCCCACATATCGAACTGGAACAGGCCTTTCGAAACGGGTGAGCCAGGGAACGATTCATAGTAACCCTCTACTTTTGCAAGATCTTTCGAAGCGGTCATTGCAGCAAAATAAATGGTCTCAAATATTTCTTTATTGAGTTTTTTTGCTTCGTCGCTTTCGAAAGGCAAACGTAAAAGTATAAACACATCAGCCAGACCCTGTACACCCAGGCCGATCGGCCTGTGACGTACGTTAGAGTTGCGTGCTTCTTCTACAGGGTAGTAGTTGTTATCGATGATCTTATTCAGATTTTTCGTAACCTGGTAACTAACCTCGTATAATTTGTCATGATCAAACTTCCCATCGATCACAAATCTTGGCAATGCAAGTGATGCGAGGTTGCACACAGCCACTTCATCGGGAGAAGTATATTCCATGATCTCGGTACAAAGGTTTGAACTCTTTATCGTCCCGAGATTTTGCTGATTGCTTTTTCTGTTTGCAGCATCCTTGTATAACATGTAAGGGGTGCCGGTTTCAATCTGAGCATCAAGAATAGCGAACCAGAGTTCCTGTGCTTTTACAACACGACGTGCCCGTCCTTCTTTTTCGTAGCGTTCATACAAAGCCTCGAACTCTTCACCCCAGCACTCATGTAATCCCGGTGCTTCGTGCGGACAAAACAAACTCCAGTTTTCATTTGCTTCAACCCGTTTCATAAAGAGGTCGCAGATCCACAACGCATAGAAAAGATCACGCGCGCGCATTTCTTCTTTACCATGATTTTTTCGGAGATCAAGAAATTCAAACACATCTGCGTGCCATGGTTCAAGATATACTGCAAAGGCACCTTTGCGTTTACCGCCGCCCTGGTCAACATAACGTGCGGTATCATTATACACCCGCAGCATGGGGATGATGCCATTGCTGGTGCCGTTAGTGCCACCTATATAACTTCCGGTTGCGCGAATGCCATGTATCGCCAGGCCAATTCCCCCTGCGCTTTGTGATATCTTTGCCGTTTGTTTAAGTGTGTCATATATACCATCGATACTGTCTTCCTTCATGGTTAGAAGAAAACAACTGCTCATCTGTGGTTTGGGCGTACCTGCATTGAACAGGGTAGGGGTAGCATGTGTGAACCACCGTTCGCTCATCATGTGATAAGTGCTGATAACACTTTCGATATCATTTTTATGGATACCGATTGCGACCCTCATATACATATGTTGCGGGCGTTCCACTACTTTGCCATCAACTTTCAGCAGGTAAGATTTTTCAAGTGTCTTGAACCCGAAATAGTCGAAACCATAGTCGCGATCATAAATGATGGTGCTGTCGAGCAATTCACCGTGTTCCTGGATAATGGCCCATACATCATCTGAAAGCAATGGTGCTTTTTTACCAGCTTTTTTATCAACGCAATCGTATAATAGTTGCATCGTTTTTGAAAAGCTCTTGATAGTATTTTTATGCAGGTTACTCACGGCAATGCGGCTTGCAAGCAATGCAAAGTCCGGGTGTTTAACTGTAAGTGAAGCTGCAGTTTCTGCTGCGAGGTTGTCCAGTTCAGTTGTTGATACACCATCAAACAATCCTTCGATAACTTTTTTCGCTACATCGATAGAGTTTACAAATCTTCTGTCCAATCCATAACAAAGTTTTTCAATCCTTGCGGTGATCTTGTCAAATTTGACCGACTCCCTTTTTCCGTTTCTTTTAATAACCTGCATATCGTATAATTTAATGGGGAATTCAAAAATCAAAAATCATCTTATCAATAAGCGCCTCCGGCATCAGCAATCGAGTTCTTAACGGTTGACCCGGACATCAGCAATCAAGTTCTAAACGATTGCCCCGGACATCAGCAATCAAGTTCTTACCGGTTGGCCCGGCTGTCAGCAATCAAGTTCTTACCGGTTGACCCGGACCTCCGCAATCACCTTCTTATCGGTTGACCCGGCTATCAGCAATCATCGTCTTAACGGTTGCCTCATGCCTTAAAAATCGTCTTCCAGGCTGAAGGTTTGAGCGTCTTTATTGCCACCCATCACACCTGCCTTCTGGTAGTCGCCAACTCTTTTTTCAAAGAAATTTGTTTTTCCTTCGAGCGAGATCATTTCCATGAAATCGAAGGGGTTGGTTGCATTAAACATTTTCTCGTAACCCAGCTCGGCTAACCACCTGTCGGCTACAAACTCGATGTATTGCTGCATCAGTTTCGCATTCATACCAATCAGCGCAGCGGGCAATGCATCTGTGATGAATTCTTTTTCTATACGTACTGCGTCAGAAATGATTTCATACACTGCTTCCTGGGTGAGTTTATTGCTGAGCATGCTGTATAACAAACACGCAAATTCGCAGTGCAAACCTTCGTCACGACTGATGAGTTCGTTGCTGAAAGTAAGACCTGGCATGAGCCCTCTTTTTTTCATCCAGAATATGGAGCAAAAGCTTCCGCTGAAAAAGATGCCTTCAACAGCTGCAAAAGCCACGAGGCGTTCGGCAAAATTTCCCTGTTCGATCCAGCGCAGCGCCCATTCAGCTTTTTTCTTTACTGCAGGAACCGTGTCGATCGCATGAAACAAACGGGTTTTTTCTTTGGGATCTTTGATATAGGTATCAATCAGCAATGCATATGTTTCGGAATGGATGTTTTCCATCATGATCTGGAATCCGTAAAAACATCTTGCTTCTGGTAACTGCACTTCACTCATGAAATTCACAGCAAGATTTTCATTCACGATCCCGTCGCTTGCGGCAAAAAAAGCCAGCACATGTGAAATGAAATGACGTTCACCATCGTTTAATGAGGCCCAGTCTTTCATATCACCACTGAGATCAATTTCTTCAGCGGTCCAGAAGCTGGCTTCATGTTTTTTATACATTTCCCAAACGCGGGGATAGTTGATCGGAAGAATTACAAATCGATCTTTGTTTTCCTTCAATAACAATTCTGTTTCCATCTTTCTTTTTGGTTAAGGGATGACCATTCGATTCGCTTCTCAGCAAATAACTGCAGTGGGCATCAGCATTCTGTTCAGATTGAGATAATATGTTTCCGCCACTTTGAGCTTTTCCTCCGAAAGCAGAGAGTGATCGTCACCGGCAGGTCTTCTGGCTCACTTCTTTGTCTGACACCTTCCCGTCGTCGATATGACAGTGGTTTGTAGTTCTGACAATGCGGCAACAACTGGTTGCCTGAAGTTTACAGCTACGGGGATAGCACCGGTTTTTCACCGGATTTCCCTTTTAATCCCGGGCTGACCGGGAACCGATTTCGGCCTCAAAAATAGGAAAGAAGGGGCGGGTGGTCTGATTTCAATATCCCCATCATGTGAATAACTCTACTTATCTCCGCAATCATAGTGCTGACGCGGCAGATGCACTGAAACCCTTGACAGGATTGAGTTTTATCATGCCTCTTGCATGAGTCTCCTTTAGCTTCGGGGCCATAAATTTCCTTCTACTACACGATAGACCCTCCTTACGATACACGCCTTGCTCCGCTATGATTCAATGTATCATACGAGTTGTACAAAAAAAACAATGAGTCATTAATTGAGAATCGCAGCACATCAGTCATTAACTGTTTGCTGTTTTTCACTATCGTTCTTATCAGACAATGGCAAAAGCACGATGGTAACTGTGCGTGTTTGAAAAGCATCTCTATGTGAGAAGCCATAGTATCGTGTCATTTTCCCGGACTCAGTTGTATCTCAAGCGGGACAGTACCAGATCAAGCACCACAAAACCGATGTTGATCAGAATGCAGGCGGTTGCCTGGGGTCTATTTTTGCGAAAAACTAAAATGTATTATATGTCGGTCATTTTGACCCGAAAATGACTGGAATCCCGGTCATGGCGGATATCCCACCCATTTTCGGCCGGTTTTGAGTGGTATCTTAGTCATTTTAAAAATAACAAAAATAGACACCCCGCGGGTCAACAAAGAAGCACAGATGGCTCGTCCGTGTCCAAGTCAATCTTATTAGATTAAAAAAAATTTGCCACCGACGCAATCAACTACGGTCAGCTTAGTTGTTGAGTCAACATTTCTTAAGATGGAAAATTGATCACCGCGTGGTAAGTTATAACTTCCTGCGGTCGGTCTTAAATTTTTCCCAGTTGAATGGTTTTACCTCGCGAAGTTTGCCGTCCACATACACCTGGCCACCAAGGAAAAAAGTGCGGGCAGCTTCTACGCCTTTAATAAACAATTCTTTTTTTGCTTTTTCATCCATTCCGAAGTTAAGCCAGTTATAACCGGCTGCATCTATATAACCGATACACTGCTCATAAACAGCATTGCCGCGTAAAAATTCCCGGTCGTAATGAAACCGCACAGTGCTGAAGACGGTCATTATATACTTAAATAAACTCCTTGATTCGGGTTGCTCTTTACCCGGTGGCAGATGTTCTTCATCC
Source organism: Bacteroidota bacterium (assembly GCA_023416995.1). Classification (GTDB taxonomy): domain Bacteria; phylum Bacteroidota; class Bacteroidia; order Chitinophagales; family Chitinophagaceae; genus DATHKG01. The sequence goes on along the minus strand of JAEZGI010000006.1, from coordinate 61,869 downwards.
TCCAGTTTCACACCAAAGGTGGGTAGGCGTGCAACATGCACCGCGGGATTGTGAAACACGTTTATAGGGAAATTGGATAGAATCCCGCCATCTACAAACAGGGAAATCCTGGGTTTCTGCTCCTTTTTATCGTGCACCGTTGCCTTCCGTTGTTGCAGCTTGCTTTGCTGTTGTACCAACTCCGGCACACAAATACGGAACGGTTCAAAAAACAAAGGGATCGACATGCTCGCCCGCACAAAATCTGCAGGATTCACCTTACCAGGCTCAGCGTAATAATCTTTCGACATAAGCGGGAACTCCACCTTCGTTTGCGCAGTTATATCACTGGTCACAAGGGTCAGGTACGGGGTAGGGATGACCAGGTCATCTCCTGGAATGTTCATTGCCGCACGTTCGGGCCGCATCTTCATGCCTTCAAACCGTTTCTTCATAACCCGGTGAAGGTCGTCCATCGAATACACCTGGTTTTTTGTAAGAATTTCAGTGATCCATTTATGAAAGTTCTTGCCTGTGTTGATGCCAAAACCTGCGCGGGAAAAGCGTATCCTGAAATAACTGAATATGATAACAAGGAGGATCAACGTGAACAAAGCCAATAAAGCAACTGCGCTAAACACCCGCTCAAAATTCGAGGGTACCGGAGTATAATAGAATTGAGCAAACACCTGGTAAATAGCATATACAATGGGTATCATCACAGAACAGGCAATCAAAATTTTCAGTAACCTGGTGCCGAAACGATAGTTGATAAAGATCCGGATCAGTCGTTTTGCCAGCCAATGACCATCTACCAACTGCCAGAGATCATACCTCAGCAACTCGTGCAACATGATCTCTGATGACAATTCCAAATTCTCCTTTTCATAATTCTTTTTATCAACCGCGGCCAGCATAATTGTTGTTATTGCCCCTGCACTCGTACCCGCCAACCGAAGAAAACGAAACCCGAGTTTCTCAAGCGCATAGGTATAACCGATCAGTGCAATACCTAATACGCCACCACCTTCCTGAACATAATTTACAAATTCGGTTTCCTGGCCCTCATGTTCCAGTACCAGGTCGGAATAATGCGGACGGCTTCCATCATTTAGTGCGGATATACCTGCCGATATTTCGGCTATGATCTGATCAGCACCTGTCTCATCAATAAAAGTGCGCGCAGACTTGTTCACTGCAGACATATGATTTCAATTAAACATTTAAAATACGATATTCCTGACCAGGATCGATGAATTCGCTAACACATCAAAACGTTCCAGGCAGCATTTTTTCGAATGTCATCCTATAATACTTCCCCAGACAGCCATGAAAACGTTTGAGTAACTAATTACTATTGACGCAAAATATATAAGCGATTAATCCTTAGATTCACGGTTTCCTTTTGCTAAACATGCCATAATGAGAACAAGATTTCACAAACTGTTAATTGGTGCCCTATCATTTGTTATGACAGTCTCTAACGGTAATGCCTGGTCGCAGAAAACTTACGCCCCCAACTGGGAATCGATCGATTCAAGACCCATTCCGCAATGGTTCGAAGACAGCAAGTTTGGCATCTTTATACACTGGGGGCTCTATTCAGTTCCTGCCTGGGCCCCAACCGGTCCTGAAATACCAACTTATTCAAAATATGCAGAATGGTATGGTAAAAGAATGACCGATGACAATGCGGTCGGTAAGCTGTTTAAAGAGTATCATAAAAAAACTTTTGGACCCAATTTCTCATACAATGATTTTGTAAGCGGCTTTAAAGCAGAAATGTTCAATCCCGGGCAGTGGGCCGAACTTTTTGAAGCTGCGGGCGCAAAATATGTTGTGCTTACATCAAAACATCACGAAGGTTTTGCTATGTGGCCAAGCAAACATTCATGGAACTGGAACAGTATGGATGTTGGTCCCCACCGCGATCTTGCAGGCGAACTTACCAAGGCAGTAAAGAAAGCCGGTTTGCGTATGGGTTTCTATTACTCCCTGTACGAATGGTATAATCCCTTATACCATGAAAACGTAAACAAATATGTTGATGAGCATATGTTACCACAGATGAAGGACCTGGTAACGCGTTATCATCCTGATGTAGTGTGGACCGATGGGGAATGGGATCATCCCAGCGAGGTGTGGAAGAGCACTGATTTCCTTGCGTGGCTCTATAATGAAAGCCCGGTAAAAAAAGATGTAGTGGTCAATGATCGCTGGGGTAAAGAAACCAGGAGTAAACACGGATCTTTTTATACTACTGAATACGACCTCGTGCATAATGATGATGCCTCGGGTAAACTTCTATCGCATCCATGGGAAGAATGCCGCGGTATCGGAGGATCATTCGGATATAACCGCAATGAAAATCTTGCTGACTATTCCTCCAGCAGACAGCTTATTCATATGCTGATTGATAAGGTAGCGCGCGGTGGCAATCTGTTGCTGAATATCGGACCAACCGCCGATGGTCGTATCCCTGTCATCATGCAACAACGTTTACTTGATATGGGTAGTTGGTTAAAAACAAACGGTGCGGGTATCTATGGCACGAGGAACTGGGAGAAAGCGCCGGCAATTACCAAAGAAACCAAAATATTTTATTCAAGAAAGGGCAACGATCTGTTTGCCATGGTTACGGGTTTCCAGGATAAACAAGTGGTAGTAAAAGGCGTAAAAAAGCCGGGACAGGTGAAACTGCTCGGCTATGATGGCGCGGTTAAATATGCACATTCCGGCAACACTTTAACTATCACATTGCCAACCCCACCTGCAGGGGCGATGTTGTCGCAGGACGCATGGGTATTTCAACTAAGTGGCGTCTTATAGACAACATCAGTTGTAATTCCGCGTAATAGCATAAGCATAGGGATCCAGTGAAAAGTATGCGTCAATATCCCGCGGTACATCACTGATCTCTACTTCGAGGAAAGTCGCGCCTTCACGAATCTTCCAGATATAAACTGGTTTATCAGACATTGAATGGCTGCATATTTCCGGTAACATTGTTGGTAATAGTCCATTCCAGCAAGCCTGTTCCAGCACGGCTTGCTCATCCTGTGCCGGTTGAATCATTTTTTCATCCGCTTCAATTCTTTGTCTCGACGAAAAGCTGGTGCCGGTCAATAACAATACTTCCTGTTGAGTAGCCTGTTCCATAGCATTTCAATTGATGAGTAATAATTATTAGATGCTTTAAATACGTATTTGGTAGCACCGGTTCCTAAAAATTGCGTTAAAAAGCGTGCCAGCGCCGGGGAACACCAGCCGGTGCAAAACCGCTAAGCTTTTTCCCTTATTTTACAGCGATGAAATTGATTCTACCGTTCCTCCTTGTTTTTAGTATCCACAGTATAGCACAGACAACCTTACCAATTAATCCTCAACGCATCCAGATCGCAAGAGACAGTTTTGGTGTTCCACATATATTTGCTCCTACCGACCCCGAAGTTGCATACGGTCTCGCCTGGGCCCATGCTGAAGATGATTTTGAAACCCTGCAACTGGTGGTCCTCATGGGCAAAGCAAAGATGGGCACTGCGTTGGGCAGAAAAGGTGCGGAAGCCGACTATGTTAACAGGCTGTTACGGTGCCGTGAACTGGTGGATGAACAATGGAACACTATGGGGGCCGACTTTATAGCGCTCATGAAGGGTTATGTAGATGGACTGAATGCTTTTGCACGGGCGCATCCGAAACAAATCAAATACAAAAAAGCTTTTCCATTCGATGAACGCGATTACCTGACAGCAGTTGTTTTTTCAACAAGCGTTTTTTGCGGAGTTGATAAAGTACTGCCACGGATTTTTGGAGGCAGAATGCCAACAATACCGGGTTTCAACGCCCAGGGATCAAATGCTTTTGCTTTTCACCCGGAGCGCACAACCACCGGTGAAGCAATGCTTACAATTAATGCACACCAGCCACTTGAGGGTATGACAGCCTTTTACGAGGCACACCTTCAAAGTGAACAGGGTTGGAACATGCTGGGTGGCTTATTTCCCGGTGGCTGTCTGATCTTCCATGGTACCAATGAAAATCTTGGCTGGGCACATACGGTAAATTACCAGGATAAGATTGATGTTTTTCAACTTGAATTGAATCCTGCCAACAACAATCAGTATAAGTTTGATGGTGAGTGGCTGGAACTTGAGTCCACCAAAGTTAAACTGGAAGTGAAGGGTGTTCCTTTCAAAGTGGGCCGGATGGTATACTGGAGCAAATACGGTGCAACCGTTAAAACAAAACAAGGTGCATTTGCCATGCGTCTCAGCGCCAACATGGATGCGAAGGGCCTCGAGCAATGGTACCGGATGAACAAGGCCCGCAATTTTACAGAATTTCGGCAGGCTTTAAGTATGACCAGCCTCCCGATGTTTAACATCATCTATGCCGACAGATATGATACCATCTATTATATCAGTAATGGAAAAATGCCGGTAAGAAATCCTGATCCGAAGTATGATTGGAAGTCAACCATACCCGGAAACACCTCAAAAACGTTGTGGACAGAGTTTAAACCGCTGAGTGCATTACCTCAATATCTCAATCCCCCTTCCGGATATGTGTTCAACACCAATCATTCCCCTTTCCTGGCAACTGATAAAAAGTATAATCTGGATCCGGGAGCATTTGACCGAAACGATGGGTTCGAAACTTTCAATAATAATCGAAGTGTAAGGGTGGGAGAGTTGATGGCAGATATCGGAAAGGTAGATTATGCCACCGTGAAAAAAATCAAGTTTGATCAGAAGCTGCCATCGGTGCTTGAATATCCGTATGGCCTTGATAGCTTGTTTAACCTCGATGCTGAAAAGTATCCCCTGTTTAAAGAAGAGTTGCTGAATCTGCAGGACTGGGATCGCAATGCTGTGGCCGACAGCAAAGGCGCCGCCGTGTTCCTGATGGTGTATGATTTTCTTTCTAAAAAACTATCAGGTTCCGCGTCCCGGGATGTTACAACTGCTGAAGCTGTGGAGACAATGAGCTTTGTTCATAATTATTTTATGAAACATTTTGGCCGTAGCAACCTCGTATTAGGAGATATTCAAAAACTGGTGAGAGGTGATGATGTGCGGCCCGCCTGGGGTTTACCGGATGTATTAACAGCCGAATATACTGCTCCATATAAAAACGGATTACGCAAAGTTGTTTCGGGAGATGCCTATATCTGTTTTGTACGTTACCCGAAAGAAGGATTGCCGATCATAGAATCCGTTAACACATTTGGAGCTTCTTCGAATCCTGGTTCTCCGCATTTTAAGGACCAGATGGACATGTTTCAAAAACAGCAGTTAAAACCAATGACGCTTGACAAGAAGACAGTGCTGCAGAAGGCGAAAAAAGTATATCACCCGGGGTAAAAAAAAGGGGTCTGAATAGAAATTCAACCCCGGTTTAAATCCAATATCCTATGAAAAACCTTCACAATATTACATCCTTCAATGCCACATAGCAAGGGTTTTTCTACCGAAAATTTTAGGTATTAATACGGGTACTTATTTCCTGAGTTTGTTTACTCCTTCGCGGGTAATAACAACCGGCAGTATATGCCCATTTTCATCAAAACGCAATACTTCGATACAGGTTTCGCGACTGTCCCGGCCTTTTTCATTCACCGGTCTCCTGTGATAGACTATATACCATTCGTCTTTTTTTGCATTACCAATTACAGAATGATGCCCGGCACCGGTAGCGATTTCGGGGTTTTGCTGAAGAATCTTACCAACCCGTTTGAATGGTCCCAATGGTGAATCCGCGATGGCATAGGAAACACTGTAGTCGGGTCCTGTCCAACCGCCTTCTGACCACATGAAATAATATTTGCCGTTCCGGATAAACATAAAAGGACCTTCAACATATTTTTCCGGAGTGATCTCGCGGAAAATAGTGCCGTCTTCAAACGGTATAAAACCGGTAAAATCATCATTGAGCTGCGCGACATTGCAATGGCGCCAACCACCATAATAGAGGTAATGTTTGCCATCTTTATCACGGAAAACAAACTGGTCAATTGGCTGTGCGCCGTTATGAAATTTATCAATCAAAGGCTTTCCGAGATGATCTTTAAAAGGTCCCTCAGGTTTATCTGAAACTGCTACACCGATGCCGCCATATTCATTGTCATTCTGAATATCATTGGCGCCAAAAAACAGGAAATACTTGTTATCTTTTTTGATAATCGAAGGTGCCCAAACCGCCCGCCTGGCCCACTTAACAGCAGCTGTATCGAGAATTCGCGGGTGTTTTTTCCAGTTAACAAGATCCTTTGAGGAGAAAGCATCAAAAAACACCTGCTTTTCGTAAGGAGCAGAAAAAGTGGGATAGATCCAGACAGTATTGTCAAAAATAATTGCTTCAGGATCGGCATACCAGCCGGGAAAAAGGGGATTGCCTGATTTGTCTTTCTTTTTCTGCGCGAAACCGGTCACACTGGCCAGCATCATCACAACAATCAAAATACGTTTCATTATTTCTTTTATGTGGTTAAATATTGGTTCAAATATATTGTGTATCGGGCGAGTGAGATACATCCTTTACATTAATGTTTTTGCAACGGTATTAAGATGGCAGGGAATTTATAATAGAAAAGTGTCTAAATTCACAACCTCTTTATGAAGTTTCTCTTTGCAAGCATCCTCGCAACGCTGTTTTTTGTAGCCTGTAGTTCTGATGATACCGACCCGGCATTAACCGAACCGATAATTGCTGCTTACGATACTGTTGAAATAGAATACCAGAAATTGGGTGACCTTGCGGCTGAGTTGGTTTCGAATGTGAGTGTTGATGCCCAGGTACCGGTTTCAGAAATTAATACAGCCCTGGAAAATGAACCTGTGGTCAGCCTCGATTTCAATAAACCCGTTACTACCCGGAAAGACATCAACACCTTTGTAAAACATCAACAAAAGATCGAACACTCGGTTGGGCAACTTTTTAACCGGCTTTCGCAGGAACCGCGCTGGCAGAACGCTCCGCTGATCGGCGAATTCCGTCAGCGATACGAGGCAAGACTCGACAGCATTGCGATCGCAACAAAAAAGTTCAATGAATTGGTTTCAAAATCGCCTTATGCGATATCTATTGGTGTACAGGCTCCTGACAGCACGTCTTCGCATAAGTAAATACGTTATATTTAACGGCGAAACCCTTCCAAGCCGGCTTTATGACGCACCTTACCGCCCCTGAAGTATTGAACGATCTTATAGAAGTAAACAATTCCCGTATCGCCCGGTATGAGGCCGCGATGACGCATATCGATCCACGCGATACCGAACTTCGTTTCCTGTTTGCAAGCATCATCGGCGAAAGTCACCAGAACAAAATATACCTGGCTACGGAGCTTCATGCTATGGGCGAACACATTGACCTGTCGCCGGCCCGCCGCGGTGAGGTCTTTGCACGTTATCAACAGATGCTTCCTGCTGCCAACACTGCTGACCGGGATCAGTTGCTCGCATTTTCAGAAGCGGTGGAAGCTGCCGTTCTGGAAGCCTATCATGCAGCACATCAGTCGGAAGATCTCGCGGCTTATTTAAAAGATATCCTTACCGACCACGAATCGCGGATTGACACCTTTCGGCACGCCATTCTTGTAATGCGGGATCACACAGACTGATTGGTTTGCATTGGCACGCCTTTTTTAAGTGTGCCTGTGAACCTTTGTTATGATTTCTACTTGTGCCGTTACTGCAGAGATTTTGAACGAACTCATTGAGATCAATTATGACCGTGCCGAATTATACCGTATCGGGGTAATTGAACTAAAAGATGACGATCAGCGACTGCTTCCGTTTTTTAAACAGATGATTAAAGACAGCGAACGCTATATCGATACGCTATCCCGCGAGGTTGAAATTATGGGGGGAAACACAAACAGCGGTACAAGTACGGAGGGCAGAATTTACCGCGCCTGGATGAATGTGAGGACCATGCTGAGTAAGCATTCGAGCTATTCCATTCTTGATAGTTGTGAAGATATGGAAGATGTTACGCTAAGCGTTTATCGAGCTGCCATGCAACAACCAGCACTTGAAGGGTATTTAAGAGAGATGGTGTCGGACCAGCTCGACCATCTGCTTCATGCACACGACACAGTGAAAAAACTCCGGGATCGCGCAAAAAAACCATTAAAAATATTTTAGTATGAAAACAGTATTTCTTGTAGCCATTGTTGCAGGCATTGTCGGGGCGATTACCTTGCTTTCTGTAGCCGACCAGGCCCGGAATCAGAACCGTCTGAACCCCTGATGCTCCGGAAGTCCGGCCGAGGGATCAAAATTGCAATCTGCCGGCAATAATCTACAATTCACACAACATTTTTGTCATTTGCTCAAATACACTTCAGCTGGGTATACCCTCAGGTGTATATTGCATTAGGTTTTTCATAGGATATTGGATTTAAAACGGGGCTGAATTTTCATTCTGGCCCTTTTTTTTGCACTGAACCCTGGGTTGTTGGAAGAATGATATGAAATGATGATCCTTTACCTGGCTCGGAATGAGCGTACAGGTGCCCGCGATGATTTTGCACGATTCTCCTGCAAAGTGCCAACCCGATACCTGAGCCCTGGTAGGCATTCCTGGTATTCAATCTTTCAAAAGCCTTGAAGATAGTTTCCGCGTGTTTGTTTTCAAACCCGATTCCGTGATCGCGGAAAGTTAGTTTGATGTATGAAAGCGATGGATCATAATGTTGCAATTGCTTTTTAGCCGCAGCAGCGTCCAGGTTTTGTATATCAATCTCGATTCTTGGCGCTTCTCCCGGTGGAGTAAACTTCATCGCATTACCCACCAGGTTAAAAAACAACTGGTTCATCTGCAAACGCACCGCTGTGATAACGGGAAGATCAGGATAAGCAATAACAGCCTTTTTTTCCTGGATGGAAACTTCAAAATCATTCAAAACCGCTTTTAATATTTCCTGGAGATCTACCTGTTCGAATTCAACCTCTGTTTTTATAAGTTTGGAATAACTTAACAGGTCGCGTATCAATACACTCATCCGCTCAGCCGCTTTATTGATTTTACCGGCCAGGAAACGATCCTTTCCTGAAAGCTGGCTGTTGGTTGCAAGTATGTCGCTGAAAATCCTGATTTTTCTTAAGGGCTCCTGTAAGTCATGACTCGCCACGTATGCGTATTGTGATAATTCCTGGTTTGAGCGTATTAGCTCTTCATTGGCCCTCGAAAGTTCTTCGTTTTTAGCGGTGAGCGTTTCATACAAATTTTTGAGGTCCTCATAAGTTTCCGGAACCTCTGTTATATGAGGCAGCGGCACCACTGTATAACAAACCACGGGTGACATATCCGTAATGGAAATATTGACTCTTACCTGTTGTTCGCCTTTCCCCATGAACCGGTCCGACAACTCAATGCGGCTCGTCCCGGCTTCTTTAAATATAACACTCACCGGGAAAGACTCTGGTGTGCGGCTTTGAAAAAACTCATCAACAGATTTAAAAGTCACATAGTCCTCACTGCATCCGGAAAGATTGCGGAAGGCGTTATTCGAAAATTGTATGATCCCATCTGGCGTAGTAATGAGAACGCCATGGGGGAAAGATTCAAACATAGTCCTGAATAAATCCGCCTGTTCAGTTGCCTTATGATAATGTATAGATGACATGAGTACCAGATCGATTTTTATACAGATACTCAAATCGTGCCATCCGTGGTCAACGGTTCGCTTCATTACCGGGTATCTGATTTGCAATAGATTCTTAAACAACATTACTGATATGCCTGCCAGGACATCATCCACCAAAAACAGCAACCAGAAAAAAGCGGTTAGCAAAAGTAAAAAGAGTTCCCTCCCAAAACAGTTGAGCCCTATGTTCGCAACGCTGGTGGACCAGCCTTTTGATGAGTCCGGATGGATATATGAGGTAAAATGGGATGGCTACCGTGCCATAGCGCTGGTAGACAAAACTTCGGTTGATTTGCGTTCACGTAATGATAAGTCGTTCAATGAAAAATATTATACTATACGCGACTCGCTTACTGCTCTTGGTATCTCAGCGGTGCTGGATGGTGAAATTATTGTGGCGGATGAAAAGGGGCACGCAAACTTTGGGGATCTGCAGAACTGGCGCAGTGAAGCGGATGGGGATCTCCGCTTTTATGTGTTTGATTTGTTATGGTTAGATGGCGAAAACCTGATGGATCGCCCGCTTTCAGAACGAAGAGAATTGCTCACCACCGTGATCCCTGAGCAACATGATACCATATTTCCAAGTAAAAACTTTGATGCTACCGGAACCGAATTTTTCCGGATGGCGCAGGAGATGAATCTGGAAGGGATCATCGCAAAAAAAGCAGATAGCTTATATGTGCCGGGTGCAAGATCAAAAGAATGGCTCAAGATCAAAACAAGTACAAGACAGGAAGTGCTCATCGGTGGCTATACAGTGAATGAAGGAACCACAAAGCTTTTCAGCTCATTATTGGTTGGTGTGATGGACAAAGGGAAATTGCGGTATACGGGCAAGATAGGTACGGGTTTCAATCGCAAAATGCAGGAGGAGATGATGAAGCAATTTAAATCGTTGGTTCGTCAAACACCACCGTTTACGGAAGCGCCTGATGTAAATAAACCGTCCCGCTTCAGACATGATCCACCTAAGGCCACGGCGGTTTGGCTGAAGCCGAAATTATTATGTGAAGTTTCGTATAGGGAGATGACAAGTGATGGTGTGATGCGACATCCTTCTTTTGAAGGGATGCGCACAGATAAAGCCGCTAAAGATGTGGTGCTTGAAAAGCCAACAGCAACTGATAAGGTTGTTGCATCGGATAGCAAAAAAACAGAAAAAACTGCGAAGACAAAACAAACACTGAAAAAAGAGACTGAAGCGCTTTTAAATCCCGGTACCGAAAAGGGCACAGGTACTAAAAATGGTAAACAAAAATCTGATACATTATTCAGTTCTGGCGGATCAAAGGACCGCCGAACCTTATTAAACCCTTCGGAAGAAAGACAGGTCAAAAAAATAAACGGGCATGATGTCACCTTTACTAATTTGAGCAAAGTGTTCTGGCCCGATCAAAGATACACAAAACGCGATCTGCTGAATTATTACTATCAGGTAGCGCCGATCATGTTGCCATATATCAAAAACCGGCCGCAATCATTGAACCGTTTTCCTAATGGCATCACGGGAAAAAGCTTTTACCAGAAAGACGTGCGGGGAATGGCTCCTGAATGGATTAAAACATTTCCTTATCATAGCGATGCGGACAACCGGGATAAAGAGTTCCTCGTATGCACGGATGAAGCCAGTCTTTTATACATGGCTTCTCTCGGTGCCATTGAAATAAACCCCTGGAGCAGCCGGGTAGATAAGCCAGACAATCCAGACTGGTGTATCATAGATCTTGACCCGGATAAAAATGACTTCAACCAGGTGATTGAAACGGCAAAGGTTACCCATGAAGTGCTTGAAGAACTCAAGGTGCCTTCCTATTGTAAAACCTCCGGTTCAACCGGTCTGCACATCTATATCCCGCTTGGAGCAAAATACGATTATGAAGATTCGAAAGAATTTGCGCGGATGATAGTAAAGCTGGTGCATCGCCGCCTGCCTGATTTTACAAGTATAGAAAGACTGACATCGAACCGCAAAGGAAAGATCTACCTCGATTTCCTGCAAAACCGGCCGCAGGCAACACTCGCAGCTCCATATTCAGTAAGGCCAAAACCTTTTGCGCCGGTATCAATGCCGCTTCATTGGGAAGAAGTAAAAAAAGGATTGAAAATTCAGAATTTCAACCTGTCGAATGCCATGGCAAGGATCAGGGAGACCGGCGATTTATTTAAACCAGTACTGGGGAAGGGGATCGATATGCAAAAAGTAATTACCACACTGGAAAAGATGGTTGCAGAACAGTAGCATGCATAAAAAAGCAAAAGCCCCGTGATAATAACAGGGGGCTTTTATGATGCGCATTGCTGTATGTGCATCAATGCGAAAATAAAGGAAAATATTATTCGCCGGCAGCATTTATATTAATGCTGCTTTCCGCTACTTGGGTCAATAATTCATCTGTTTGTTTTTCTTCTTCCAGTGTCTGGCCGAGCAGATTTTTTACTTCTTCCAATCCCAGTGTTTTTGCAAGCTGGGCAAGACCGCCATAGGATGCAATTTCGTAGTGCTCAATTTTTTGCGCTGCCATAATGATTCCACAATCGCGTGTTGCAGTGCCTTTTTTTGTTTCTGAAATGATGCTCAGACCTTCTTCAACAAGGCCAAGGATGGCTTCACATTTTTTACCCTGTGGTCTTTCTTCCAGCAGGCTAAACACTTCTTCAAGTCTTGCAACCTGTTCCATGGTAACTTCCATATGGTCCTCAATAGCTGTTCTGAGTTCTTGTGCACCGGCTGCTTTCAGCATTTTGGGCATTTGTTTTACGAGATACTTCTCCGCGTAATAAATGTCTTTGATTCCATCGAGGAAAAATTCGCGGATCAGTGATGCGTCATCGGCGCTTTTATTAGACTTCTTTGGTGCTGACTTCTTTGCTGCTGATTTTTTTGCGGCCTTTTTTGGAGCCGATTTTTTTGCGGCTTTTTTAGGAGCGGCTTTCTTTTTTGTAGCCATGTGTCAATAATTTAAAGAGTTAATAAAAAATTATATGTAAAAAACTCGTGCCACGTATGGATTGTATGGATAACTTACGAAGTTAGAAGAGGTCTTACGACCAACTGTAACCGATATAAGAACAGATGAACCACATTGTGAAAGTGCTGCCAGCAAAGGGATTCAGCATGGTTTCATTTCTTAAGCAGCTTGAGTGCATTTTTAATTTCATCATTAACTTTATTTCGGAGTGAGCTGTTGCCATTTCGCATATACTGGATCAATGAGCGACACTCATACACATATTTTGTGGCGAATTCATCACCGGCTTTGAGGATGTCCTGGAGATTGTCGAGTATATCAGCATACTTGATTGTTTGCGCTTCGCTACTGACCGTTGACATTCGTATTGATTCTTTTTGTTTGCGTTTGCGCCTGTTCCATGCGGGATAGTTTTCCTTTACATATACATCGGTAAGTTCAACTACTAGCCCGGTGATACGGGCGGCGGCTTCAACTGATAACAAACCTTCAAGAAAATACCGGATATCTGTGGCCCCGGTACTGGTGTCTTCAATAACATCATGTAACAGAGCTGCTGCCAGCACCGTTTCGTCGCTGGTATATTCAGCGCAGATGTTCATTACGCGAATGGGATGATTGATGTACGGTTCATCTGCAAACTTTCTCCATTGCGATCCGTGTGCTATTGTAGCAAACTGTTTTACCTGGTTAAGTTGTGTTGACAGGGTATCCATTTTTCATTGCTTGATTGTTCCGCGGTAAAGTCAACTAAATATTTGTTCCACAGAGCGCATAGTCAATATGCGCATCGGAACCGCGCTGGCTGAGTTTTTGTGCCCTGGTATCTTTAAAATGATAAATCATGGAAAATCATCCTTATCAAACCTGTATCATGGCCTGTCTACGGTGTGCAGCAATCTGTAATCATTGTGCATCTTCCTGTTTGAAGGAAGACGATGTTAAAATGATGACGAGGTGTATACAAACAGATATGGAATGTGCTGCCATCTGCTATTCCGCGGCACAGCTAATGAGTATGCAAAGTGCTCATGCGAAAGAAATTTGTTTGTTGTGCGCCAAACTGTGTCGGGAGTGCGCCGCCGAGTGTGAAAAACACCATCATGAACATTGCAGAACCTGTGCAGACGCGTGCCGGAAATGCGCTGAAGAATGTGAGCAAATGTCCGCTTAATCTTGTGCAGTTGTTTGCCCGGTAAGCATTAAATAATGCGCTGCTCAAAAAAAGGGGGCAATTCGGCCAAAATTCATATCTTGAATGCTCATAAAGCATAATATGAATAAGCTGGCTATTTTGCTGTCGCATAAACACCGGTTGCTAAGTGTGGCCGCTATGCTCGATATGTTTGAGACTGTAAACGGTTACGGTCTGGAACAACAACCAGAACCTTTTTTTAAAATCACGCTGGTCAGGCCCTCAGATACTGAATTGCCGGGATATCCCGGTTATGAACCAGTGGCCCTGGCACAGGCGGGCAAACAGGATCTGATCTTATTGCCGGCATTTAATAACGTGGACCCACAAACGGCGATTGCGCAAAACGGAGAGTCCATAGCCTGGTTGAAATCCCAGTATGATCAAGGGGCGGCGATTGCCAGTTTTTGCACCGGTGCGTTTTTGCTTGCTGCGACCGGTCTCCTGAACAATTTGCCGGCAACAACCCATCTGCAGGCGGTGAATGCTTTTGTAAAGGCATTTCCTGAAGTTCGTATCCAGCCAAGGGCGGTAGTTACGGAGCAGGACAAGGTTTATACAAGTGGTGGTGCCACAAGTAGTTTTCACCTGATGCTGCGACTGGTGGAAGCGTATTGTGGCAGGGAGATAGCTATCAGGGCGGCGAAATATTTTGCTATCGATATGGACCGGCAGCAACAGGCTTATTTCAATACCTTTTTTCCACGGAAGGATCACGGTGATGAACTGGTGAATATGGTCCAACAGAAAATCAGCCATAGTTTCAATAAAAGCAACACCATTGAAGAATTACTGGTAGAGATACCCGCGAGTCGTCGTAACCTGGTGCGTCGCTTTAAACAGGCTACGGGAATTACACCAATTGAATACCTGCAAAACACGCGGATAGAGGCAGCAAAAAGGCTGCTTGAACATTCACGACAATCTATTCTTGAGGTTATGCTGGAAACAGGCTATAATGATTTGAAATCGTTCAGACAGTTGTTTAAGAAAAATGTAGGATTGTCGCCCAAAGCGTATAGAGAAAAGTTCAACTAATGGGGGATAGTGGGCTACCTTTGCAACATGCTGGGGAAGTTGATCAGATTCATACGGAAATGGATTTTTCCAAAAAAGAGTTGTTGCAGGTAAATTTCTACAACCTTGTTTTGGATGAAATGATGCAATGTCGTAACATTGCATCCCTTTTGAGCGCATCGTAGTTGATGTGTTTGAGCCCAGATGGCGGAATTGGTAGACGCGCTAGACTCAAAATCTTGTTATCGAAAGGTAGTGCAGGTTCGATTCCTGTTCTGGGCACAAGAGCAGCCTTGTAGATCTTCGATTTACAAGGCTTTTTCATTTGGTATCGGTTTAGTCATTATTTAAACATCTTACCCGCACCGCTTTTTTCATAAAAACTTTTGTAGTCTTTGATGTTGAGTATATCAAACGCTGCCCACACCTCTTTTTCTTTTCCCCGTGCCCAGACATGCAGCCGTTCATTCGCAGATTTTCCTGAGATCAGATAACCAATAAAATCAGCCATGCCTTCCACCAGAACTGACTTCAATAGTGTGGTATCGCCGGCAAGATTGTCCTGGTTAAAATGAATCAACTCGTGAGCCACCAGGTTTGGAATGCTTGCAAGATCATTGAAGTTGTTTTTTTGCCATAAGGTTAATTCATCCTGCGGTATGTCGGGAGTTCTGACCGTTTGATCAAGACCAATCAGCAACCCTTTTTGTGTCGCCGTACCGCCTGATGTGAAAGCTCCAATCACAAAATATACATCCGGGAAACGGAGAGGGGGATATAGCGCTTTGAATTTTCTGAAGCTTTCCATCATCTGGGGTTTCTGTGCTTCTACCGACAATGTGTTTTTTCTGATTGATGCGTAAAATTGTTTCCGCGCATCATGAACCGCAACAAAGTTTTTTAAACTTCGAACTTTGATGGCGAAATTAATCCTGGAGTCCATCTGATCCCTTATCAATATAATGTTCCCTGTAAATTTTCAGCCGATTGGCAGTGTCGGCCATTGCCAGATCGCGGGCGATCCAGAAATTATTGATGTCTGGTGTGATCAGCCGGGCTTTTTCGGGATCATCTGTTGCGGCTGAAGTTTCTTTCACCCTGGCAAGTAATTCATCCCAGTCGGGTGTACCTTTCAAGGAACTGAGATCGGTATCATTGAGCAAATCATTGCGACTGCTGAGACCCAATGATATCGCAATATTCAAGGCAGCAAATGCGCTGTCCCTGTTTCCAGCCAACGCTTAACAACAGGCAGCATTGTAATAATTGCTGATCGCAGCAACTTTGAAATTCTGTTCAAGGGCAACAGAAAGATAATAACGTGCGGCAGGAGGGTAGGCCCTTGCGTTATAAAGGCTGTCTGCGATCCTGTTCAGCCCCATCTGGGCTTGCGCCCTGGGCCAGGCTATGAGGACAAACAGGAGGGCAGTTGTAAATTTGAACATGCAGAAAATTTTGGTTGGAAGCAAGTACTGTGACAAGTTACAAATTTTCTTAAAACGGCAGGTTTCGTGTAGCCAGTGCTGTCAGCCTGGAACTAACAATTCCATCGTGCAGATACCGCCGCCTTCGTGCAACGGAACCATGTATTTTTTTGTCTGGCCCAAAAAACTTGTCATGAAAACAATTTGGCTGATTGCCGCGGTCATTGTCCTCGCAACTGGATGCAACAAAAAAAACTCCGCGGGGCGTGGTGTTGAATTTTATAAGCTTCAAAACTTCCAGATGGTTGCCGGCAAATGCCAGGTGGAAACAACCGGGGTCCAGTTTGTTGATAATCCAATTGTTGCAAACAGTGATATTGCAAGTTATGATCAAATTACCTACACCTTCACCTTAAAACCGGCAGCTATGCTGAAAATCAAAGGACTGATGGATAACGACGCCCTCGCGCTGTTCGTTAACGGTGAACCGCTTTATTACTTTATAAACAAACCAATGTATTCAAGTTCTTCCTGTGGTGAATCAATTACAATGAGTGCGTGGAATAACACCAGTGTAACCATGCACCTCGGGTACCCGACAAGCGGTTCAACTGTCACCGATCTTCGCAATCATGGCTTGCTACTACAAACACTGCGCTCGCAGGGTAAGTTAAGGTAGGCTTTATGCTGCTTCCATTAACATTTTGCGTTCACCAACTGCAATGATCATCTTCCACAACTTGCGGCTTTCAACATCTATGAAATAAGTCGTGGTGCCGGCACTCAGATCGTCACGCACAACGACCATCCAGACTTTTTTTAAGACATCAGGTTCAGGTTCATAATCACACTGACGCACCGCAATGATGGAAGCTTTCATGACACCCTTCCGCCCCCGGGGATTAAAATCATAAATAGCAAGGTCCTTCATAAAACCTGTCTTTAAAGGCAACCAGCGGATAAGCGTTGGGTAAAGGTTGCTGTCAAAACAGGGTGAAACCACGGTATCATTGATCAGGAGATCCTTACCCAATCTTTTATCGGCATATGAACCTCTTACCATATCGTTAAAATATAAAGTCATGTTCCGGTCGGGGTTGTACGAAGCATGATAAACAGGTCGTAAAGTGTTTCGTTGTGCAACTGTCGTGTCGATCCGCGGATCAGCATCGTGCCGCAACCGCACTGTTGACACCAGCGTTATATGCTGACTGTCGGTGATGATCCTTTGCCATACTTTACCTATCTCAATCCTGGTTGTATCCTGAAGCAGATACCAGTTCATAGTTGTTTCTTCATCAGCAATACGTTTGTATTCGATGCAGCTATTACCAGGTTGTATCAGCAACTGGCACATGCCAGTAAATGGCAGTGTGATATATAGAAGGAGAAGTAGTAATTTCATTTCCTGATTTTTTTCAAAGTTATCAGGAGCCACGTGCATGCAAATGCACATCGCGAATGAAATGCAGAATCTCTTACAAAAACTGGGTGTGCCAACGATAAACGATGATATGATCGTTTAACGATACACTTGAGTTAATACATACTTTATGATCAGGATCGGACTAATAAAGGAAGGAAAAGTTCCTGCAGACAACAGGGTGGCTATTACACCGCCTCAATGCCGGTGGATACATAAAAATCTGCCAAAGGTAAAAATCATAGCACAGTCTTCGCCTGACCGATGTTTTTCAGATCGGGAATATATTCAGGCAGGGGTTGAAGTAAAAGAAGATGTTACTGAGTGTGACATCCTGATGGGGATCAAAGAAGTTCCGGTAAGCTCGTTATTGCCGGGCAAGACATACCTGTTTTTCTCTCATACAAAAAAACAGCAAACCTACAACCGCGCCTTGTTCCGTGCGATCATTGACCAGGGTATTACGCTGATTGATTATGAATGCCTGGAACATGAAGATGGACAAAGGATTCTGGGCTTCGGCTTTTTTGCCGGTGTAGTCGGCGCACATAATGGTATGATGGCTTATGGCAAACGGACCGGTTTGTATGATCTGGATCGCGTGTATAAACAAAGAAGCTTCCGTGAATTAATTCATACTTATTTTGGTCTGAGGCTGCCCAATGTAAAGATTGCTGTAACAGGGTCGGGGAGAGTGGCTCATGGCATACTTGAAATCATGAACCTCATGGGTATTCATGAGGTAGAACCCGACATGTATCTTAAGAGAAGATTTTCATACCCTGTTTATGTTCAGCTCAAGGGCCCTGACTTATATCGTCATAAAATAACCGGCAAGTATGACCGCGACGAGTTCCACCATCATCCCGATCAGTTCAATTGTGTTTTTCTGCCCTATGCCGAACAAACCGATATCCTGATGAATGGTATTTATTGGGATGCAACCGTCCCACGATTATTTGAGCTGCCCGATGTTTCATCTGATTCATTCCTTATCAGGACAATTGCTGATATCACAGACGATGCCAATGGCTCGGTGCCAATTAACCTGGGTGATCAGACCATTGAAGATCCGGTGTACGGGGTGGACCGCGAAACGTTTCATAAAACGGCTCCTTATCTCACAAATTCCATCGATGTGATGGCTGTCGGCAACCTGCCAAATGAACTGCCGCGTGATGCGAGCCGGTATTTTGGTGAACAGTTGATAAAATATGTACTGGAGGATCTTGTGAAAGGAGGCTCCGAAATCATTACCAGGGCCACAATGGTCAAGCAGGGCAAACTCGCACCACATTACAATTATCTCCGGGAGTATGCAGGTTTATAAATAGTAATCATTCAGCAAAGAAAGAAATTCAACTGTATAAACTCCACCAGCATCGCGGATCGTTAACTCATCAATCGCAATATTTTCGTTTATACTATCCCTGCTATCTGTAGAAGTGTGAACATAAGTCGTAATAATCCGGAACCAGGGATGTTTAGCTGTGTGTCGCACCAGGAGCCGCTCCACGGCCATCAACCCGGATCGTTCAGCCGCCTTATCAAAAGCATCCGATCTGTGCGCAGGTAATAAAATCCCCGCCCGGCCATCGCTGCTAAGATTATTGCCAATGATGCCGACAAGTTCGTCGAGTTTCAACGCGCTGCTGTGCATAGCAAGTTGCCGGCCCTTATGATCACTCGAAAGATCATTGTCGTAAAAAGGTGGATTGCTGATGATAAAATCATATTTAACCGGAAAGCTGAAAGCTCTTGCATCACCATGAAAGGTGCGCATTCTTGTGGACCATTCATGCCCGGAGGTGTTCTCAACCAGCTGTTGATAACAACCAGGTTCAATTTCGATCCCATGAATTTCTGCTGCCGTTTTTTGCGCGAGCATCATCATCAATAAACCTGTACCACTGCCAATGTCGAGTATATGCGAAGTATTCGTTATTCTGCTGGCATACCAGGCACCAAATATGCAGGCATCCGTGCAGACTTTCATGGCGCAGCCCGACTGCTCAATGCGAAATTGTTTGAATTGAAAATAAGAATTGCCCATAAGCTACCATTCAGCCCGCGCTGTCACCTGTACATTTAATTCATTTACGTCGCCCGCCTGCAGTTTATGATAAGCAGTAATGGCAATCATTGCAGCATTATCCGTACAGTATTCAAACTTCGGGATAAAGGTTTGCCAACCATGTTTTTCTCCAAGTTTTGTTAACCCGGTTCTGAGCCCGCTGTTGGCGGATACACCACCGGCAATGCATAAACGAGGAATGCCTGTTTCAACGGCTGCACGTTCAAGTTTATTCAACAGGATGGAAATGATACGGTATTGTATCGAAGCACAGATGTCGGCCAGTTTTTTTTCTACAAAAGCCTGGTCGTTTGCCGTATGTTGTTGCAGGAAATAAAGAATCGCCGTTTTTAGCCCGCTGAAGCTGAAATCCAAACCCGGTATCTGTGGTTCCGGAAATTTGTATGCAAGCGGGTTACCGGTTTTGGCATATTTGTCTATTAGTGGCCCGCCCGGATAGGGAAGTCCGAGCAGTTTTGCTGATTTGTCAAACGCTTCACCTGCGGCATCATCGCGCGTCTGGCCAAGAATAATGAGTTCAGCCGGCGATTCACATCGTATGATCTGGGTATGACCACCGCTCACCGTCAGACACAAAAATGGAAATTCCGGTGCCGGATCATTGAGCAGATTGGCCAGCACATGTGCCTGCATGTGGTGAACGGCTATCAGTGGTTTCCCAAGCGAAAGCGCCAACGATTTGGCAAACTGGGCGCCGACCAATAACGATCCAATCAAACCCGGCGCATTTGTGAAAGCGACAGCATCCACATCATCCATCTGAACCCCGGCATCATGAATCGCCTTATCAACCACCGGCACTATGTTCTGTAAATGTGCCCTTGATGCAAGTTCTGGTACCACACCACCATAAGCTTCGTGTACCGATTGACTGGCAATGATATTTGAAAGAATTTTTCCGTTACGACAAATCGCAGCAGCGGTTTCGTCACAGGATGATTCTATCGCAAGCACAATGATGTCACCAGGTAATTTTTCCATGATGCCGCGAAGGTACAACGTAGCCGGGGAAAATTATTTACTGCGGATGGCCACCACAGGGTCCATCTTAGCCGCAATGGAAGCTGGTATGATGCCTGCCAGCATGCCCACAAATATGCAGATCCCAATCGCCAGCAACATGATATCCCCGGCAATAAACAGCGGGAAGCCAATAACTGAGCTGAATATTTTGGTGAGAATAAACACAAGTATCAAACCTATCAGTCCGCCGAGGATACACAGAAACGCAGACTCAAGCAGGAACTCAGTAAGTATAGTGGATCGTTTTGCACCAATCGCTTTTTTGAGTCCGATCTGGCTGGTTCGTTCGCGTACCGTAACAAACATAATATTGGCAACGCCAAACATCCCCACGATTAATGACAACGCTGCAATTGCCCATCCGCCTTTGTTTACATTGCCAAAAATCTCCGAAGCAAAACCACTGAAAGTATTAATATCATTCAGCGCAAAATCATCTTCCTGTGTGGGTTTCAACTTACGAAGCGAGCGCATCGCTCCCTGCAGTTCGTCCATCACCATTGCCAGTGAAACATTTTCACCTGCCTGGACCATGATTTTCGGACTGGAATATTCTTCCGGGTTCATTTGTTTCAGCAAACCACGCGTCATCAGGATACTGTTATCGAATTCCCAGCCGCCGACCATACTTTTACCCTGTTTTTTAACCAGCCCCACTATGGTTGCGGCGCGTCCGCCTTTCAGTTTTACCTGTTTGCCTACGGCAGCAGAAGCATTGCCAAATAATTTTTCTGCCACTTCATAACCGATCAGGATCACATTGGCATCCTGGTCATAGTCGGTCTGGATCAGGTTTCTTCCTTCCTGTACCTCCACCTTCTGAATATTCGGAAAATCTTCTGAATAACCATAATAGTTCACGCCGGAAATCTGGTCGCTCTCGTATTCGACATTTGCAGTCATTTCGATAACAAAAGCAATATTGGCTGCGTTGGGTACTTTCTTTTTAAGCGCCTCCATCTCTTCATATTTCGGAGTGGGCCGTTTCATATATTTCCACCAGGGATATTCATCACCGCCGTTATATACCCATTTATCAATATAGATGGTATTGTTGCCAAGTGACTTGATGTCGGACTGCACTTTTTGTTCAAGACTGTTCACAGTCGACAACACCCCGATGATGCAAAAAATTCCAATGGTTACCCCAAACAGCGAAAGAAAGGTCCGCAGTTTGTTCGATTTGAATTCCTGCAGTGCCATTTTAAGACTTGACCAGATGATTTCCAGGAAACGACGCATAGCCAAATATAATCAGGTTTTGAGAGACTAACATTTTTTCAGCGGGATTTGTGAGGAACGGTGGTATGAATATGGTTTATATTGCGATTTAAAACCGGAATATGATCACCATAGAAAATGAAATCCTGAAAGTCAACATAAGCCCGCGAGGCGCCGAACTGACCAGTATCATTAATAAAAATACCGGGCTGGAGTATATGTGGCAGGCCGATCCGGAGATCTGGCCAAAACATTCGCCTGTGCTTTTCCCGATTGTCGGCACGCTTAAGAACGGGCAGTTTCAATACAAAGGCAAATCTTACGAGTTGCCGCGTCACGGTTTTTCCCGCGAAAAAATGTTCCAGGTTACCAATGCCGGAAAAGACGAAGCCGTATTTACCCTGGTTGATGATGAGGAAACCCGGGCCGTATATCCATTTCAGTTCAGGTTCCGGCTGAAATACAGTCTGTTTGAAGACACGGTTTCCCTTACTTACGAAATATTTAATCCTTCAGCAGAAGACCTTTATTTTTCTGTGGGTGGTCACCCCGCTTTCCGCGCACCACTTGTTGAAGATACCAGTTACGAAGACTACCGGTTGGAGTTTGATTCCCTGGAAAATCAACCCCGATGGCCGGTTACCAAAGATGGACTGATCGGCAGTGTGCCCCAGCCTCTGCTGGATAATTCAAATACCATCCAGCTAACGCGGGAGTTATTTAACCAGGACGCGCTGGTGCTGAAGTCACTCCGGTCCGGTACCGTGACCCTGAAAAGCGACCGTACACCACACGGTGTAAAATTCGATTTTACCGGTTTTCCTTTTCTTGGAATCTGGGCAGTGAAAGGTGCCAGCTTTGTTTGTATTGAACCCTGGTGCGGAATTGCAGATGCAGAAAACGCGTCGGGCGATTTCACAAACAAAGAGGGAATAAACCGGCTGGCGGCACAGGACAGTTTTACCCGTACCTGGTCGGCCAGCTTCTTCTGATCCCTTCTACGGGCGAAGAAAAGAAACACTACCTTTGCGCGCTGAAAAAGGCACTAATCTGCCGCAAAACACATGAAGTACATCAACGAAATCAATAAGAGAAGAACATTTGCCATTATATCCCACCCCGATGCCGGTAAAACAACCCTTACCGAAAAGTTCCTGCTTTTTGGTGGCGCGATCCAGGTGGCGGGTGCTGTAAAAAGCAATAAGATCAAAAAACATGCGACGAGCGATTTCATGGAAATCGAAAGACAGAGAGGTATCTCGGTGGCCACGTCAGTGATGAGTTTTGAGTATCGCGGCATTCTGATCAACCTCCTGGATACCCCCGGTCACAAAGATTTTGCGGAAGATACTTATCGCACTTTGACAGCGGTCGACAGTGTTATCCTGGTAGTAGATAGTGTAAATGGGGTAGAGGCACAAACCCGTCGACTGATGGAAGTCTGCCGAATGCGCGATACCCCGGTAATCGTGTTCATCAACAAAATGGACCGTGATGGTAAAAACCGATTTGATCTGTTAGAAGAAATCGAAAAGGAGCTGAACCTTAGTCTGCACCCGATGACTTGGCCGATCAACAGCGGAAAGGAATTTAAGGGCGTTTACAACCTGCACGATAAAAACCTTGTTTTATTTACAGCAAATACTAAAGCAACTGATGATGACCTGCTGAATATCAGTGATCTGTCATCCTCTGATCTTGATGCCAGATTGGGCGAAAGAGACGCTAATATGTTACGGGAAGATGTTGAACTGGTTGATGCTGTGCACGGTGAACTGGATACCGAAAAGTATCTCGCCGGGAAGGTAGCACCCGTGTTTTTTGGATCGGCCGTAAATAACTTCGGAGTCAGGGAAATGCTGGATACCTTCATCCGGATTGCACCGGTACCACGCTGTCGTCAAACTTCCGTCAGGGAAGTTTGCCCCGGGGAAGAAAAAATGTCCGGGTTCATTTTTAAAATTCATGCTAACCTGGATCCCAAACACCGCGACCGGATCGCTTTTATGCGGGTGTGTTCAGGCAAGTTTGAACGCAACAAATATTTTCACCATGTAAGACTGGATAAGGATGTTCGTTTCAGCAATCCTTATTCATTTATGGCCCGTGATAAGGACATCATTGATGAGGCTTATCCTGGCGATGTAGTTGGTTTGTTTGATACCGGAAGCTTTAAAATAGGTGATACCCTGACTGAAGGGGAAGATTTTTTCTATACCGGAATACCTTCGTTTTCACCTGAAATTTTTAAAGAAGTAGTTAATAAAGATCCTATGAAAACCAAGCAATTGGAAAAAGGATTAATGCAGTTGACTGATGAAGGTGTTGCGCAGTTATTTACTCAGTTTGGAGGTAATAAAAAGATCATTGGCTGTGTGGGTGAACTTCAGTTTGAGGTGATCCAATACCGGTTGTTACAGGAATATGGGGCTTCGGTGCAGTTCAATTCTGTACCATTTTACAAGGCTTGTTGGATCACTTCTTCCGACCCTAAAAAGGTAGACGAATTCACCCGTTTCAAATCAGCAAACATTGCTCTTGATAAAGATGGCCACCAGGTGTACCTGGCCCAGAGTGAATGGTTCCTGAACACTGAACGTAACAATAACCCTGATATCCAGTTCCACTTCACGAGCGAAATACACAAAGAGACTGCCTGATATGGCCGATGAGATTTTCCAGACCGATCGCCTCAGCGTTGAGCGGTATACACCCGCTGATGAAGAAAACTTCTTCGTGCTGAACAGTGATCGGTTGGTGATGCGGTATATCCGGCTGATCAGCGACCGGGAGGAATCAAAACATTTCCTGCTTCAAAATATTGATAATTATACCACCAGCCCCATGACGGGCCGGTGGGCCGTACGGGCCCGGGATGATGGTCGCTTTATTGGCACGTTTGCCATTTTACCCCTCGACCAGTTAAACAGTTGGCACGTTGGATATGCGCTGCTTGCAAATGAGTGGGGCAAAGGTTTTGCGACCGAATTACTGGAAACAGGGGTGTCATATGCATTCAGGAAAATGCTTTTAGCCAGGTTGTTGGCTATTGTTGAACCAGATAACGAGCGGTCAGTTCGTGTGCTTAACAAGCTGGCGTTTCAGCAGCTTCCTGATATCAGGCAGGATGGAAAGGAGCTTTTGCTGTTTGAAAAGAAAAACCAGGCAGTAATAGAAACCGACCGCCTGCTTATCGCCGCGCTCGATCCCGGGCAGTTTGATCTTTATATCAAAGCTGATAACCATCTCGAAAAATCGCTTGGATTGAAAACAGGTGAAAGGACGATCTCACCGCAACTGCTGGAAATGATAGAACAGCATTCATTACCGGCGATGGAGAAAGCCACCGAATCAACCTACTATTTTTTTACTTTCTGGATCATCATTGACAAGGCCGAAAACCAGCTTGTCGCGGAGATTGGTTTTAAAGGATTGCCAAATACGCGTGGGGAGGTAGAGCTGGGTTACAGCACATTTCCTGCTTTTCAACAACGCGGATACATGACCGAAGCTGTTGGGGCAATCTGCCGCTGGTGTGAGGGACGGGCAGGTATCAAGTCCGTTACCGGTGAAACCGATATTGACAACAAGCCCTCGCAGGCAGTGTTGCGCAATAACGGTTTTGAACTGGTCAACAAACGCGAAAACATGCTCGTGTGGAGCAAACCGATCTGAGAGCGTTAACTTGTTGCTGAACGGAACCAGGTTCCGCCCCAGTTTAGAACAAGTTTACATTGCGTTTACCCCGGTATAGTTATGCGGTGATATTTTCTTCAGCTCTTTTTTCAAAGTAGCGGTAATAGCAAGTCCATCGATGAATTTGTGAAGACTTTGCTTATTGATTCCTCCTTTGCCGCGGGTTAATTCCTTCAAGGCTTCATAAGGTTGCGGGTAGTTTTCCCGGCGCAATACCGTTTGAATGGCTTCTGCCACCACGGCCCAGGTGTTGTCGAGATCCGCATGGATCTTTTCTTCGTTCAGTACCAGTTTGCCCAGTCCTTTTTCGATCGACCGGAAAGCAAGCACCGTATGCGCAAACGGAACGCCGAGGTTGCGTAAAACCGTTGAATCTGTAAGATCACGCTGCAAACGGCTGACGGGCAATTTTGAAGAGAGGTGCTCAAATAACGCATTGGCGATGCCAAGATTACCTTCGGCATTTTCAAAATCGATCGGGTTTACTTTGTGTGGCATGGCTGATGAACCTACTTCACCTTTTTTGGTTTTTTGTTTGAAGTAATCCATGGAGATATAGGTCCATAGATCGCGGCAGCAGTCGATCAGGATGGTATTGATACGTTTCATTGCATCAAACTGTGCGGCAAGATTATCGTAATGCTCGATCTGCGTGGTGAATTGTTGACGCTCCAGACCCAGTGTCTCTTCAACAAATTCATTACCCATCTTTATCCAGTCCTTTTTTGGAAATGCCACATGATGAGCATTGAAGTTTCCGGTGGCTCCGCCAAACTTTGCCGATACGGGTACCTGGAGCAGTAATTCGATCTGGTTAGAGATCCGTTCTACGAATACCATAATTTCTTTACCAAGAACTGTTGGGCTTGCCGGCTGGCCATGCGTGCGCGCCAGCATTGGTATATTTTTCCATTCCTGCGCCAGTAACTCAAGTTCACGGTTGAGATTCAATAATGAGGGCAGGTATTCAAATTCCAGCGCATGTTTCCACGAAAGCGGTATGGCTGTGTTATTTATATCCTGAGAGGTTAAACCAAAATGCACCCATTCTTTTGCCTGTCCGGCTTTGAGCGCTTCCAGTTTTTCTTTCAGAAAATATTCAACTGCTTTAACGTCGTGATTAGTGATTGCTTCGGTTTCTTTGATCTTTTCAGCATCAGCAGGGCTGAAGTTTTCGGCTATCTCGCGCACCGCGGTCCTAACGGCGGCGGGCATTGGAAAAAAACGTTTTTCTGCCAGGAAAAGAAAGTATTCCACTTCTACCAGTACCCGGTATTTCATAAGGGCATATTCTGAGAAGTATTCGTCCAGGTGATGCAATTGTTTCCTGTACCTGCCATCGATCGGGGAGATGGCTGTGAGCGCGTTTAGTTCCATGAATTTTAATTGAATTACAGTTGGCCAGTGCCTAACTTTGCGGCCAAAATTAAATGAATTGAGGAAGATTAAGGTTGGAATCGTGAATTATCTCAACACCCGGCCGCTGGCATATGGTATTGAGCATTCACCGGTTATGAAGGAAATTGAATATTCAGGAGATTATCCATCGCGATTGGCGCGGCAGTTAATAGAGGGTACCATTGATATAGGTTTGGTGCCGGTTGCTGTGATACCATATTTACCTACACATTATATAAATACTGATTTCTGTATCGGCACTGAAGATGAGGTGGCCTCTGTTTGTTTATTCAGTGATGTGCCTATTGAAGAGGTAGATACGGTGCTGATGGATTATCAGAGCCGTACTTCAGTGGCACTTGCCAAATTGTTATTGAGGGAACACTGGAAATTGTCGCCCGCGATTGTACCCACTGAAAATGATTACCGTCCTTTGATCAAAGGAAAAACTGCGGGTTTGGTAATTGGCGACAGGTGTCTTGAACAACGCTCAAAAAGTAAATACATTTACGACCTGGGTAGTGAGTGGAAACGGCATACTGGTTTGCCATTTGTGTTTGCAGCCTGGGTGAGCCGTGAGCAGCTGGATCCGACCTTTGTTGCCGCCTTCAACGAAGCCAACGCCGAAGGGGTGAGGAATATTGATAAGGTTTTACAAACAATAGATTACAAACATTACGATCTCGGAAAATACTTTCATCAGAATTTATCCTATCCTCTCAATAGCAAAAAGCGGGAGGGGCTTTCACTTTTCCTGGAGAAAATCCGTAGCGAAGCGCTTGTGCCCGTCCGTTAGTTAAGTAACATCACGATTCCTTTCCGGACCACATCACCGCAAAAAGTTTTTGCCTCGATAATATAAACGTATGCGCCAGACGGCTGCATCGTTCCTTTAAACCGGCCGTCCCAGCATCGCCCCGGATCTTTGGATTCAAAAACCAATTGCCCCCACCTGTTATAAACAGACATACGGGTCAATTGCACTTTGCCCCATTTACGAACACCGAAGCAGTCATTTCTCCCATCATTATTTGGTGTAAATGCGTTGGGCAACATAAAGACAGGCATGCCTGTTTTTGCCACATTCACCGTTACAGTGTCCTTGCCCGTACATCCAAAATTATCTGTTCCGGTAAGAATGAAGGTCGTGGTGCTGTCAACAGTAACAACAGGGTTGGATTTCAAAGGATCATCCAGTCCAACTGCCGGTGTCCATGAATAACTGGCTGCCCCGCTGCCTATTAACTGGGTTGTCGGGTTTCCACAACTGATATCCGCAAGTTTTGAGGCCGTGATATTTGGATTTGAAGCCACTGACAATGAAACATTGATAGTAGTGTCGTATCCGCAGACATTATCCCGTATCTGTACCATATAGGTCGAAGTACCTGTGGGTCTCACGACCGGATTTGCAATATTAGGATTGCTTAAACCGGTTGACGGGCTCCATTGATAGCTATCCCCGCCGCTGGCCCGCAAGGTCACACTGGTCCCTGCACAAACAACGGTATCAGTGGTTGCTTCAAATCTGGGAAGCTCTTTTAACGATACCAGAACCGTGTCTTTCATGATACAACTATTTGCATCGCGGATTTCCACCACGTATTCGGTTGTGGTTTTTGGGGCCGCTATCGGGTTGGCGACATTTGGATTACTCAGTGTATTGGAAGGGAACCAGCTATAGCTTACGCCCCCTGTTGCAGACAATTGAATCGTTGCATTACTACAGATCGAAGTGTCTCTTAAAGCCGGAGGTCTTATCATATTAAACACAGTTATATCCACTGTGTCTTTTCCCTGGCAGCCCGATGCCAGTGTACCAGTCACAATATATCTTGTTGTTGCATTTGGGGTGGCAGTCGGGTTGCCAATGGATGGATTACTTAAAAACGCCGCCGGACTCCAACTATAAGTGTCCGCACCGGTGGTGGTTAAAGGAACCGTAGCTCCTGCACAAATTGTTGTATCTGCTATGGTTTTTATCTTAGGCTCCTGAAAACTTATCCGTACAGAATCCTTGCGTATAAAGACAGGTGCAAAGGAGATATCGTCCAATGCAAAATCATTCCCCTGGATTTGTGTGTTTTTATTTACAATCGCAATGGTGGCAGTGGTTGTATTTCCTGAGTTCCATGTAGTATAGAACTGCGTCCAGTTACATGTAGGCAAGGTTGCGGTAATCTGGCTCCCGATGTCTTTCCCGTTTATGGAGAAACTAAGCTGCGCCGGATTTGGCGGCCACAATGCCTGGATCCAGGTAGAAAAGGCATAATTGGTATTAGGCGTTACTGTTATGGTTTGTGACCATACGCCAACGTCCGCCGCCGGTGCGCCATTCACCAACATCATATTTCCCGAGCCGTCAGTATGATCGCCACAGGCACTCAAAGCGGAGTTCCAGTACTGTGGATAGGGACTAACATAATATTCGCCTTCGGTAGTGTTGAAGGCAGTGTAATTATATCCCGAAATGAACCCTGTATTACCCGCGGAGAAATCACCATTCACAATAAGATTGGTGCCTACAACTTCAGCGGTATATGTATAAGTTATATCTACCGGACTGGTTGATACCGGGTTTGGTGAAGCGGGGTTGTCGAGATAGGTAGCGGGTGACCAACAAAAACTCAGGGCGGGCTGACTCCTGAGAGGAACCGGCCCGGGCGCGCAGAGGGTTGTATCCCTGGTGAGAAGGATATTATCATATTCAGCACCTACAAGAAGATTTTTGGTAATTGTATCTGTACAGGTAGCATTTGTGAGGATCAGACTAACGGCATAAGTGCCCCCGGCCTGATAAGCATGCGCCACGCTTGTCGATCCTGTTGACTCAGTTCCATCACCAAAAAGCCAGCGAACTGTGTTATATCCGGTAGCGGAAGTGTTGAAGGTGGCTTCCAGGGGGTTACAGACCAGGGTTTTGAAACTGAAATCTTCATTCAAGGTACAATTGGTGGAGCAAGAGTCGGCAACGAAGCTTGCGCAGGTAGGGTTGGTATTGTTGAGTGTGACAACACCATCGCTCGTTGCGTTGTATGCCATGTTTCCCTGTTTGTTCAGCAGGTTATTAAAATTATAGTAGGCAACAAGTCCCGGAGTTATCGACGGCGCGGGCAAAACAGTTCTCATAGTTGATTGCAACTCGTTCTGGGAACGCGCGACATTCCAGATTCTCACTTCATTAATATAGCCTATAAAAGAAGTATTGTGCATCTGCGCCGCATAGTAGCCGATCCAGGTCGGAAAATCGTTTTGATACAGATCTCCCGAAGCCGCCACCTGGCTCATCAGAAAGCCATTGCGGTAAAAACGCAATACCTGGCCATCATACACCATGGCTACATGGTAAGTTTTGTTCAGTTCTATTTCGCAAATATCAGGCGTTACGAAATAACCGTTGGTGGTTGTAATTTCTGCACTATTCGGTCTGAGCAGATAGTTAGCATCTGTTGGATTTACATGTTTAGAAACTATATCTCCTGCAAAAAGCCGCCCGCCTCCATAGTTCTGGGTACGGTTGATAAGCGCTTCGATCGTAAGTTTATCCCCGGCTATGTCAACATCACCTATAGACACATGTGAACCGGTTGAAGGTAAAAATAACCAGCTATTACAGTTTTGGGAATTTAGGTTTGAGCAAAGAAGCAGCATCAGGATCAGGAACACGACAGACCGTTTCATAAAAGATAGGGTAGCAGTTTTGGCATCTTGCCAGTGGGCAGGATGTATTTAGTTAAGGTTTTGGGTGTAATAACAGGTCTGTTTTTAAGACGCGCGTAAAATAGAAATTAAATCTGATATTCGCGCCTTTATAATTGATTTATGCCGGTTCGAGTCAGTGTCATAATCCCTTGTTATAACCAGGGAAATTTTATAGAAGAGGCACTAGCAAGTGTAGCGTCCTGCAACACGGACCTGATCGAAATAATCATCATCAATGATGGTAGCACCGACACGCAAACCAATACGATTTTACAGGAATTGGCTGCTAAGGGGATGCAGGTTATTTTCCAGGATAATAAAGGCCTCGCGGCTGCAAGAAATGCCGGCATACGAGCTGCTAAAGGAGAATTTATTCTTCCGCTTGATGCCGACAACAAAATACGCTGCGGCTATGTAGACCAGGGTGTGGCAGCTATGGATCGTGATCCTGAAATTGCGGTTGTTTATGGAAATGCCAATTATTTTGGTAGCAAAACAGGCGACTGGAACCCCGGGCCTTTTAATCTCCAAAAACTTATGATCGCTAATTTTATCGACGCCTGTGCCCTGATAAGGCGTAGTGTGCTGGACAAAGTGGGCTATTATGATGAAGGAATGAAGTTTATGGGATGGGAGGACTGGGACCGATGGCTCGCAATCAGCTTCGCGGGTTACAAATTCCATTACCTTGACCAGGTAGTTTTTGATTACCGGGTAGGAGACCAGTCAATGATTCGAAAGCTATATAACAAGTATGAAAAGCCGAATTATCTGGAAAATTATATACATTCCAAATATCCTGCACAGATGGGGCAGCACTGGATCACAAGTAATATGACTACACGGTTCAAAAAAAATCCATTCCTCTTTTTAATGAAATTAATAATTACGGCATATTTTCCCGCTTACCACAAAAGGTTGCTAAAAGCCAACAAAATCCGAAACGGACTCTGATATGATTGAATCAAAACATTATACAACCGGATTCTTTGAGGGCCATGAGAACGGTGCATTGTCGTCAGCGAAAAAAGTAATTCCTTTAGTGAACAAGGCTATTAACCCTCAGTCGGTAATTGATGTGGGTTGCGGTGTGGGTAATTGGCTGAAGGTTTGGAAAGAAGATATCGGCATTGCAAACATTAGAGGAATTGAAGGGCCATATCTTTCTCCTTCCTTGTTACAGATTTCGCCGGATTACGTGTTGTTCCAGGATCTGAAACAACAATTCCAGGTCACCGGGAAGTTCGACCTGGCTATGTCGCTTGAGGTTGCCGAACACCTGCCTGCCGGTTCTGCACATCATTTCATAAAATCGCTGACGGCTTTGAGTGATGTCATACTATTTTCTGCCGCAATCATAGGGCAGGAAGGAACTTATCATATTAACGAACAACCACCGGAATACTGGGCCGATATTTTCGATTCTTATGGGTATGTTCCTGTCGATTATCTGAGAGATAAGATTTGGAACGATAGTGACATTGAATGGTGGTATCAGCAGAATCTTTTGATTTACGTAAAAAAAACGCGACTCGAAGATTTTCCTGAACTTGCCGAAAGCAGGAAAAAAACCTCAAAACATCTTCTGCGTATTCACCCCTGGATATATTATTATAAACACAAGCAGATTGTAAAAACCAAAACCTGGATGGGTTATACCCGGTGGCGGCTATATCCCCTGAAGCGTTATGTTAAGTCGATGTTTAAAAAATAATTATGCGAGAACAGGGACTGGCAAGATTAAGTGAGATCCGGCTGAGAAAAAATGATCATGATTATATCGTGATGAAACATCTTACTGACGATCTGCGCGAACTCGTCCCGAGATATGCCAGGGGCGAGGTACTGGATATCGGCTGCGGTAACAAGCCTTATGAGCAGTTGTTTGCCGGCGTTAGCACCAGCTACACGGGTTGCGATGTGATTCAAAGCAGTCAGAATAAGGTTGATGTGCTATGCGAAGCTGTTGATCTGAAATTTCCTGATCAAAAGTTCGATACAGCTTTTTCCACACAGGTTATAGAGCACGTTGAAGATCCTTTCCGCATGTTATCGGAAGCAAATCGTGTTTTAAAGCCAGGAGGTATTATAATAGTTTCTGCTCCATTTTGCTGGGAGCTGCATGAACAACCTTATGATTTTTACAGGTATAGCAAATATGGCCTGCAAGCGATGTTTAAAAAACACGGCTTTGAAATACTTGAATTGAAAGCAAACGGTGGGAAGTGGGCAGCAATATTCCAAATGAATCTTAATATCATCTATTCTACATTCAGGAAAAAGACATTTTTTCGGCGGATATTAAAGGTCTTATTTCTTCATCTTCGCTTAACGACAGTTTTCAATACGATCGGATGCTGGATGGATAGAAAATTTTACGACGAATTACTTACATTAAATTATGTGATTGTTGGTAGAAAAGGCTGACCATACCCCCCTGATATCAGTTTGTGTTCCTGCATATAAACATCCGGAATATGTTGCAAGATTGCTGGACTCGCTGGTATCGCAAACATTCAGCGATTTTGAGGTAGTGCTCACCGACGATAGTCCCGATACCAGTGTCCAGGAACTGGTACAACAATACCAGGAGAAATTAACGCTTCGATATCATCGTAACAGCCCCGCGCTGGGAACACCCGCCAATTGGAATGAAGCCATGCGCAGGGCAAAGGGCCAATGGATCAAACTTATTCACGACGATGACTGGCTGGCGGCACCCGACAGTCTCGCTCATTATGTAGCCGCTATCGAAGAAAATGAACACGCCGCTTTTTTGATCTCATCTTATAGGAATGTCACTGGTCAATCATCATCGGTTGCCGTTCATCCGTCTCCCTATCGTTTGCGGGCACTGCAACAAAACCCGGTTACCCTGCTTTCAAAAAATATCATAGGACCGCCAAGTGTTGTCATTCACCGGAATGATCAAAAACACTTTTATGATGAAAATCTGAGATGGCTGGTTGACATGGATTTTTATATACGGTATCTTGAACATCACCGCGCGGTACATATAGATAAAGAACTCGTCAATATAGGACTTAACGAACTACAGGTAACAAAATCAAGTTCGCTCGTACGGGAAGTAGAGATTCCCGAACATTTTCATGTATTGGAAAAAACGGGCATTTCACAATTAAGAAATCTGCTGGTGTATGATGCCTGGTGGCGCCTGTTTAGAAATCTGCAGATCAGGAATGCAAGCGAAATTGCCGCTTCTGGGTACCAGGGCGAGCTGCCAGCGGTTTTGTTAAGCATGATTAATTTTCAAACACGTTATCCATTGCGTTTGCTGAGGATCGGCATTGTTTCCAAAGCGCTTATGCTTTCCAGTTATACCTATAACCAGGTGGCAGGAAATTTTGCAGGTTAGTCTTTTGCCGGGGGAGAGTTTAGCAGAAAGACACGGTAATCTTTCATAAAAAGATCCCGGTTGAAATGTTGCACTGCATATTCACGCGCGGCAGTTGCAAGCCGAAAAAGCAAAGCCTCGTCATCTATTAATTTTTGTAATTGCTCAATGCCAAGTCTTACGACTTCAGCCTCATCATCCACGGCATCAATTAACAAAGCATTCTGCTGATGTGTAAGATGCATCTTGTTTCCCTCCAGGGCCGTTACAACAGGAACACAACCATAAGACATGCCTTCTTTAATGACCATTGGAAAACCTTCATACGCCGAAGTGAGGATAATGATATGACATTCGTTGTAGAGCCGGTTCATTGTTTCTTTATCACCTATCTCACCATGAACCTTTGAAACGGCTGCTACATCCGGCGCAATTTCTCCACTGAGTGGTCCCGCAAAATGAAATTCAACCGGGGCACTGCGTTCCAGAAAATATGTGGCTATTTTATTGATGAGCCAAACCCGTTTTTGTGGACCACCGCGGCCGGCGTACAGGATCCTGAGGGGCGGTAACTGCCTGGCGGCAATCACACCGGGTATTTCAACACCAGGTTGTATAAATAAGATCCGTTCCTGGTAAGTCTTATCAACCTTGTATTCCTGGTATTGGTTCCGGATATTTGAAAGGGTAAAACTGTCGTAGACTATCCTTGCATCCAGCAACCGGTGATTTGCCAAACCAAAAAATTCCATTCCTTTTTTACCATAAGAAAAATTATGCAACAACTCGGTGGTATAAACCTGCCTGTTAAGGAACGGCAACATGTCGTAAAAGAAGGTGCTGTTTGAACTAAAAACATGCGCACGACGATGCCGGTTTATATAAAAGGAAAAATAATGGACCGAAAACAAACGGAACAACAGGTAATCGCACCAAATATGTATATCGCGATTGTCAGTACTGGGCACGTTATAAAAAGCGGCTTTCAGCCGGTCGTTCGGCGACTTACGCGTGAAGTAAACCTGTTTGTGAATATCCGCTACACTTTGAAGGATATCGAGGTGAATCCTTTGAGCACCTCCGATGGCATACCGGTCAAAAAAGAAAAACAGGTGCGAAGGGTTTTTTTTCCGAACTAACACAAATGGATACACGAAAATGACGGCCACCGGGTAAGTGATCCACAACAAAAATCGAAAGATCTTTATTTTGGTAAGGTTATGCATACTTAAACCGGCTGTTGATTTGAAGATGGATGTGCATTTGAGCGACCATCCGGGGATGAATCTTCAAGGATCCTGGCAACCTTTGCCGTTATGTTTCCCCAGTAATAATATTCAAAAAAAGCTGCCGGTGTATGAATATCGGTATGCAGTGCCTGAACCACAAGCCGTGAGAACCGGTCCCAGTCGCGATCAGCCACCACCTGCAACTGGTCACCACATACAGATCTTATCAAACCCAGGGCTCCGATTTCGGTAGAGATCACCGTACAATCCATCGCGATCGCTTCTATTGCTTTGGTTTTAACACCACCACCACTGATGATCGGATTTAAGAATATATGTGCGGCTTTGAAATAAACCGAGATATCATCTACAAAACCCGCGTAAATAATATTTTTGCCGGCATAGTCACGCAATTCATTAAACGAATCGGGGAGGCCCTTGCCACAAACGAGAATCTTATAACCCGCATTTTGTTTGAGTAAAACAGGGTTGATATGATCAAGTATCACCTGCAAAGCATCATAGTTGGTGTGATGATACAGCGCACCATTAAAGAGCAGGATCTTATCACCGGCAGGAATATTATGCAGGACGCGAATGTCATCCCTCGCCGCGTCCACATCCTGTGGGGGGCGGGCCTGTTCTATG
The DNA here is from genome assembly GCA_023416995.1 of Bacteroidota bacterium. Taxonomy (GTDB): domain Bacteria; phylum Bacteroidota; class Bacteroidia; order Chitinophagales; family Chitinophagaceae; genus DATHKG01. The sequence continues at coordinate 25,843 of JAEZGI010000006.1, read as the reverse complement.
CCATAAGTGATTGCAGTTGATTTAACCGGATCGATACCCATCACGTCGACAGCATGTTTTTTATCATCTTCCGAGATAAAAAATACCAGGTCAGCTTTTTTATAAACCCATCGTTCGTACCACATCAAAGCCTTCCACCACCAGCGGCCAATCGATTTTGACCGCATATATTCAATATTGTGAGAATGCACCACCCAGGTCAGGGGAAGGGTAAGCTTCAACATAAAAGCAAGCCAACCAAAATAAGGATGCTCGGTGATAAGATGTGTGGCCCCGGTTTGCCTGATAATACGTTTTACAGGGAAGTAGAGCAATGGATTGCCGTATTTTGACTTGCCGTTTGAAAGAATGTTCTGCAATTGATATCCCTTTGCCAGGGCCGGGTCATTATTCTGTGTTGATATGCCGGTTATATCGACATGACCGGACAAGTACTCGTTAAACAATGCGATACCTTTTTCACCACCCAAGCGCGCTGGGAGTATTTTGTAAGGAATAATACTGACTACGCGTGGCTTTTTTCCCATGGGCGTCAAAATTATTTCTTTTTAGCCAGAACAAAAATAGCGGTAGCGAGGAAGGGCGACTTTGTTGTATCGCTATGAAACACATTTTTTGTGAGGTAATTTTTCAGCTTGCCTTCTTTCAAAACATCCATCGGTGCCGTAACATAAACGCAATCGAGGATCTCGAAACCATGTTTGCGAAACAAACTGAGTATCCTGTTTTTTGTATAGATCCTTGCATTCGCAAAACGTTCATGAATCACGGTGGGCAACCATGAAAAAAAAGGAACGCGGTTCCAGGGCAACAGCGGCAATTTTGCGCCATGTGTTTCAAAAATCCACCATTTGTTCGGAACGGTGATCGCGGCCAATCCTCCGGGTCGCAACAATTCATTATACCGGGCAACGCTGTCCTCACTTTGCAAATGCTCGATCACCTCAAAACTGATCAGCCGGTCGTAAGTTCCGGGCAGCGGCTCTTTTTCAAGATCAAGCTTTTTGAAAACAGATAAGGTATCCTGGTTTTTTTCCTGTTGCGCGCGATAACTTTCTGAATAGTCAAAAATGTCAATCCCCAGTGCTGAACGAAAACGATTGGCGATACGTGTAATCGTTGCGCCGCTACCAGAACCCACCTCGATTAGATCTGCATTTTTATCAAAAAATGAAGGGTATGATTCAAGGATCCGGATGCGTCTAGTAATGATCTTATCAACATCATCGGCTGGTTTGCCCAGGTAATGCGCATCACGGAACAATGATTTGTCAACGCGTTCGGTATTAGCCATTGTTTTTCTCCCTCCTCGTTTTGGGCAAAGCTATCACATATATAAAAGGCGCGAGTGTTACGCCTGATAGTTTCACTAATGGGTTCAATGTCCGGCCAAGCAGGTTTTTAAAAATGCTGGTATTGTGAGTGTCCCAGAAACCAGGTTCAAAACGAAGTTCATATTTTCCCGCTGGTACCAGCTTCCTGTACTCATCAAAAGGTATCAGGTGTTCAAACCATACGCCACTTGAGGTTTCTACGGTATTGGTATGATGAACAGAAGGGTCGGGTAATTTTTTAGTGTGTTTGTATTCGTCCAAAGCCGCATCAAAGTCATGTAATGCGAGTCCGCGTGTTGCTTTGCCTAAACGTTGAACTTCTGCTTCCGCGATACCCGGAAGTCTTTGTCTGATCAGGTCCATGCGCTGGGGCAAAAACAACTTCTCCCATTTGCGGTGCCACAGAATATGTTTAATATGAGCCGCGGGATTATGATAATTCGCCGTAGTAGATGAATATACCACAGCCCGGGGCTGGTGTTCGGCAACGATTGAATAAAAATCGCGCAGGTTATAAATATGCTCGATCACATTGCGTGAAGTAATGATATCACATTGAAGTTGTTTTTCGTTCAATGCTGTCAGTGTTACATCAATATCTCCCACTATGTACTCATCTATCTGAACACCGATTGCTTCTGCAATCAAAGAAGCACTGACTTTCCAGTCTTCCAGGTGATCATTATAAATCACGGTGCGGCAGCCGATCATCTTTGCCAGCATATACAAAGTGCCCACGCCTGCGCCATAATCCATGATAACGATCTCATTCACTGGTTTTTTAACCAGGTTGATGGATCTGTACAACAGGTGTGCACTTGTTTCGATTGAAAAAAACAATCTTTTGAAATGACTGCTTTTAAAATACTCAAGACAGTGATATGGCAAACCCAGTGTTTCGACAGGCAGGCCCCGAAGCTTAGTCAGCAACACCGTTGCCTGCGCCTGGATGTTGGCACTTAACGCATCTTTTTGTGGAAGAAAAATATCCATTTACACAATGCCATTTCAGGCTTTTACACTATTTGTGTTACGATATCGTTTCCACTCATACCATGCTGCCCAGCCCAATATGAGGAAAGACAAAATTCCAATAACGAGTGAAATCTGGTCTCCCAAAATGAAGGAAGCAGGTTCAAACCGAAAATCGATTACGTGTTTACCAGGAGGTACGGGCAAACCACGCAATACATAGTTTACTTTAACGATGTCGGTTTCTTTGCCATCAATAAAAGCTTTCCATCCACGTGGATAATATATTTCGCTGAATACTGCAAACTGGTTGGTCGACGCGTTTGATTCATATTGAATCACATCATTACGGTTAAAGACGAGCCTGATGCTCGCGGCAGAATCCGGTTGTGGTGCAAAAGGAATTTTTGATTGTTCCCTTTTGTCTATGATAACCGTGTCTTTTGGATTGAAGTTGTCCAATGCCTTCATTTCTTCGTCGGCATTGTTTACATATTGAATAGCGTTCACGAACCATACCGGACCCAGTGCACCAGGATTTTGCTGAGCAACTGGCTGACCGTTCTGGGGATTCTGAAAGATGAAGTATTTCGTGTTCAGCATATTGAACACGGCCATATTTCCTTTGTAAATCTGGTTCGTTAGCAAATCATCATATAAAGACAGCTTCGCCGGATGATACCCGGTAATCGAATTGTGGTGATAAGATGACCGGGCCGTTGTCGGCTGGGTCTGATCAAGTACCCTGTAATAAGATGTATCCTGCTTGATCTGCAGATCAGCCTGGGTGGCCGCAAATGGTGCCATCAATTCTTCTTCGGTAACATAATCTTCCCGGTTCAGGTATCTTGTATCAACACCGATAAGGTCGATTAACGATAACACGGTTATCCCGATAACGGCATACAAACCTTTCAGTTTTTTGGTAGCCGCAAAAAACAACAAAGCGGTGCCCAGCAACATGTAAATAATGGTCCGGCCGAAATCGGCTCCAAACATGGTTTTACGGTCAGCAACGATGCCGGAAGTAATTGATGAGGCAATGCCAGCCACCTGTTGCTGAACCTGGGGATCGGTTTGCCCTTCAGCAAGCATGGCCATTGTCTGGCTGATCCTTGCATCATTGGGACTTCTGAAATCAGAAGATATATAGGTCACTGCGAGGAGTGCAACAACAACGGCAACTGCGATCCCGGCCGACTTCAATCTTTTTCTTAATTCCGCCTTATCCCATTCGTTATATACCAGTGCCTGCAGCGTCATGGCAGCAAGCGCGCATACGGTGAGCTGTGGTATAACCAGCGACATAGCCGGCGCACGGAACTTGTTATAAAAAGGCAGATAATCAAACAGGAAATTATTGAAAGCAGCAAAGTTATGTCCCCATGCCATCAGGATACCGAGAATGGTGGCAGCAACCAGCCAGGCAACGTGCCAGCTTCTCACTAAAAACAATCCGGCGATAAACAGCAAACAAACGATGGCACCAAAATATACCGGTCCTTCAGTGAAAGGTTGATCACCCCAATAAGGCGATACACTGCCAAAGACCTGGTTGAGCGCCTGTTGTGGCAGACCGGATTCCTGTAAGGCTTCAATTGTTTTGCTTTCTTCTGGTAAGGGCTGTGATGAACTTCCTCCACGGGCGTTCGGAACAAGCAAGGTAGATGTTTCTGATATGCCGTAACTCCAGCTAAAGGCATAATCGCGGTTGAGCCCGTTTTTAGATTTTACTTCCTGTTTTGCATTGGGGTCCGAAGCGGTAGTTAGTTCAGACTTACCACCACGCATGGTTTCCTGTGCATAATCATAGGTTGATAATAAAGTAACTGTATAAGATCCAAAACCTATGGCACCGGCAAGCAAAGCAAGACCCGCGACCTTCCCCAGGTGCGGCAAATCTTTTTCGCGGATACATTTGATAAGGAAAGTGATGCCGAGGCAAACCGCTATAAGTAAAGTGTAATAAACGATCTGAACGTGGTTCTGATAAAACATCAGCGTTGTGAATACAAATGTGGTCACAAACCCAAGTACATATTTGCGTTGAGTCAGCAGGATCAGCCCTGCAAGTACTGCTGGCGCATACCCCATTGAAGAGAACTTGGTGGTATGACCCGTTGCAACAAGTATTACGTTATAAGATGAAAATGCATAAGCCAGTGAGCCGAAGATGCCTGCCCAGCTTTTAACCCGCATAGCAATCATGAGGATATAAAAGCCAATGCAGGCCAGGAAAAACAGCCCTGCAGGTTGCGGTAAAAATGCAGTAAACAGGTAATGGAGATATGCGATGGTGACATTGTATTTCGACTCTGCCATAATCTGGAAAGTTGGCATACCGCTGAACAAACTATTGGTCCAAAGCGGGAAGTAACCATACTTCTCTTTGAACTCAAATGATTGTTGGGCCATTCCTTTCCAACTCAGCACATCGTTCTGGTTTGGAACCAACCCCTGGAACACAGGTAAACAATAAAACACGGAAACCAGGAAAAAGATACCGATAGCAATTGCATGAGGCCGGAATTGCTGCCACAAAGTTTTATTCATCAGACAGAGATTATATATGTAGTAAACCCAGCCTGTTAGCCGGGTTTGAGCTATGATTGGGCAAAATAATGCATTTTTGCACCAACTCAACCCATGAAGATCTTAATATTTTTAACCCGGCTGGCGCTTATCTGCAATATCTGTTTTGTTGCGGCGCAGTTGTTCCGCTATACCTCTGTTGCCGGCACTAATGCTATTTACAGTACTGTTATTGTGCTTGCTTATCTTTCCCTGCTGTTGAATCTTATTCTTGGGGTAGTGGTGCTCATACTGTTTTTCAGGAACAGGGCCGGTCTCAAATTGTTACCCCGTTCACTACTTATCATTAATTTTCTGTTTCTGATTGCGCAACTTTATATTTTCACTGCATGATCCATAATATCATAAAAGACAAGGGCACCAGATTATTTATTGTACTTGCCGGATTTTTTGTTGCCAATGCACTGATTGCGGAATCAATTGGCGTGAAGATATTTTCGCTGGAAGATACGATGGGTTGGGAGCGGGCATCCTTCTCTTTGCTGGGAACAGATAACCTTTCTTTCAGTCTTTCGGTTGGCGTGGTTCCATGGCCGGTGATCTTTGTTCTTACCGATATTATCAACGAATATTATGGTGTTAAGGGCGTCAGGTTTCTATCGATACTTACCGCTGTGCTGATTGCTTTTGCATTTTTCATATTTTATTTCGCGATCCATACTGCGCCTGATACCGCTTTCTGGATCAGCTCTTATTCAAAAGAAGGGGTGCCTGATATGCAGGCAGCTTTCAGCGCAATATTCGGACAGGGTATGAACATAATAGTGGGCTCAATTGCTGCCTTTATCATTGGCCAGATTGCTGATGCTTTTGTGTTCCGTAAAATTAAAACGATCACCGGTGAAAACCGGATCTGGGCCCGTGCGACGGTAAGTACGCTATTTTCTCAATTGATAGATAGCTTCGTGGTTACCTATATAGCGTTCTATATATTCCGGGGTGTTAGCTTCGGGCAATGCACGGCCTGGGCGCTTACCTCTTACAGTTATAAATTCCTGATCGCAATTCTGTTTACGCCGGTGATTTACGGGGTCCACTGGATCGTAGAACGATATCTCGGCAAAGAAAGAGCAGCCGCTATGAAAGCAGCCGCTATGCGTGGTTATTAGAACTTTTTTTCCATCACATAATCATCCATCACGAAACCCCGACCGATATCGTTTACTTCTTCTTTGATGACTTCGAAGCCAAGTTTTTCATAGAAATGCCGGGCGGCATTCAAACGGTTAACGTTCAGTCGCAGTGCTGAGGCTTTGAGGTGTTTTAATTCATCACAGATGAATTCGAGCAGTAGTCGACCAACACCTTTGCCCTGGAGGGAAGGCAATACATACAACTTGTGTAGTTTATAGGTGCCCTCCCCATCAATGGCGCTGAAGGAAGCAAAACCCACTGCTTCATCATCAAGTTCTGCCAGCAGGAACCGATGTTTATCGGTATTCATTTGTGTGGCAAGTGCTTTTGGTGCATAAAACAAATTAAGCATATAGCTGATCTGCTCCTGCGAGTGCGTGGCTCCGTATGCAGTGGGCCAGGTTTCATGTGCCAGGAAACCGATGGTGTTGATGTCATCCAGGTCCGCGGCACGAATCAACAATTCATTTTGCATGTAACTGATTAATGCACGCAAGATAAGCAGGTGCAGGAACCGGAATAGAAAAAATTATCGTTATTTTTCGCGTCTAAATTTTCAACCACTGTTTCCTGCATCAATCAAACACAACAACAGCGTGTTATCATACAGGTTAATTGTTACCGTGTTTTGCATGTTAATGATCAATGCTGGTTTTGCCCAGCAGTTTGGCGGGCACCCGGTTTCGCAACGCTGGAAACAGGTGAATACAGATTCAATCAGGATCATCTTTCCGCCGGGTCTTGAAAAACAGGCGATGGAGATAGCTGATATCCATCGTGTGCTACCGGCCCAAACGGGTGGTACAATTGGTGGCCGCATGCGTAAGATCAGTATAGTCTTACAGCACCGGACCATAAGCTCGAACGGTTATGTGGGACTGGGGCCGTGGCGCAGTGAATTTTATCTTACACCACTGCAAAATAATTTTTCGCTGGGAAGTCTGCCCTGGCATAAGTCGCTGGCACTACATGAACTGCGGCATGTACAGCAATACAGCAATTTCAGAAAAGGCATATCGCGTGTGGCTCACGCCATTTTTGGTGAACAGGTTGAGGCTTTGGTAAACAGCGCCGCTGTGCCGGATTATTTCTGGGAAGGTGATGCGGTGTACCAGGAAACTTTGATGAGTCAGCAGGGAAGAGGAAGAATACCATTTTTTTATAACGGTTACCGTTCGCTTTGGGCCGCGGATAAAGAATATTCCTGGCAGAAGTTAAGAAACGGTTCATTGCGGGACTATGTGCCTGATCATTACCAATTAGGTTACCTGTTGGTGGCGTATGGACGCAAACAGTTTGGTGATAGCATCTGGGCAAAGATCACAAATGACGCCGTGCGTTACCGTGGTTTATTTTATCCCTGGCAGCGGGCAATCAAACGACATACTGGTCTCACCTACCAGCTCTTCCGTGCAAATGCACTGGCAGATGCACAAGCAGGGTTAAGCAGTGGTGATACGATGGAATCGTTAGCAGTCATCGCCGAAGAACATAAACATTTCGCAGGCGATCAGTTGTTCCCTGTCTGGATCAGTGATGATGAGGTGTTGATGGTTGAATCTGATTACCGGAACATACCTGCATTTGTGGTTCGTAATATAAAAACGAACACCAGGCTCATTGTTCGTCAACGCGACATAGCGCCCGATCAGTATTATAGTTACCGCAATAACAAAATAGTGTATGCCGCTTATGCACCGGATCTGCGTTGGGGCTGGCGGGATTACAGTGGCATCCGGCTGGTAGATTTGCGCTCTGGCCGCCAAAGAACCATCACGGCAAAAACCAGGTATTTCTCACCTGATATATCTCCTGATGGAGAAAAGATTGTTACGGTTCATGCAACTGCGGATAGCAATGCGCTTCATGTTTTGCAGGTTAACGGGAACGGTGCCGTTCACATAGTTCCTAATCCCGGCAAACTGGTATTCACCTATCCAAAGTTTATTGATGATGCAAATGTGATCACCGCCGCCAGGAACGGGCTTGGTGAGATGGCGCTTATCAGGTTGCGGCTGGCAGATGGTGAGGTCGAAAACCTTACGCCCTGGTCAACCCATGTGATTGGTTATCCCCTGGTACAGGGCGATGCCATTACTTTTACGGCTTCTGAAAACGGGAGCGATGCCCTGTTTGTATTTAAAGAGGACCAATTATACCGGTTAAACACGTCGAAGCAAAACGGCTCCACCGGTAACTACCAGGTAAGTATCCGGAACGATCAGTATTGCTGGTCGGCTTTTTCGGCTGTGGGTTATCGTTTGCTTACAGCTCCAGCATCAGATGTGATCGCAGAACAGACTGACAATAAGATTTTGCTACAGCCATTGGTTGCTTATGGAAACCCGGAGGGGCTTGATCTTGTTAACAATACTTCTAAAGGAGAATATGCAATTACGCCGTATAAACAATCGTTTCGTTTAATAAACCCTCATAGCTTCAGGCCATATTTTAATGATCCGGACTATACCTTTTCGTTGATCAGTGAAAACGTACTGAATAATTTTGTCAGCGAAGCTTATTTCAATTATAACAGCAACGAGAAAAGCAAAGAATTCGGGTTGAACGCTAATTATGGAGCCCTGTTCCCATGGGTGCGTGGTGGCGTTAATTATACGTTCGACCGCAGTGCCCGATTTTCCGGAAGGCGGGTATATTGGAATGAAGCCGAAGCCAATATCGGGTTACTGGTTCCTTTGAATCTGACAGGTGGAAGATTTTATCGTCGTTTGAATGTAAGCGCCGACTATGTATTCAATAAACGCGATTTGCAGGGGGAATATAAGGATAGTTTTGACAATCGTGCTTTTGGTTATCTGCGCACCGCGATCAATTTTTCAAACCAGGTGCAACAGGCGCGGCAGCATATTTACCCACGGTTGGCACAAACAGTGTCCTTAAATTATTCGCGGTCCATAAGTTCACTTGAAGCCAGCCAGTTTCTTGCTTCTGCCTATTGGTACCTTCCAGGTTTAGCAAAAACTCATAATCTCGTGCTGAATACCGCGTTTCATGCCCGCGATACGCTTCGAAACGCTGGTTTCAGTAACAGCTTTCCATTTTCACGTGGATATATAGCCGAAAACTATCATCATATGTTCAAGCTGGGTGTAAACTATCACCTGCCATTGGTGTACCCGGATTTTGGCATTGCCAGCATTGTGTATTTTCAGCGGGTTCGGATCAACCTGTTTTACGATTTTACCCGCATCAACGACTTTGCAGTCAATGGCCGGTTTATCGCTGGCAATTTTCGATCAACAGGAGCAGAGCTGTTTTTTGACACCAGATGGTGGAACCAGCAACCTGCCAGTTTTGGTATCCGGTACAGTTATCTCTTAGATGCAGAAACTCAGAACGCATCGCCACATCAATGGGGATTTATCCTGCCGTTAGATTTGTTAGCGAGGTGAGATTATGCCTGAAGCGTAGCCAAACTATCTTCGATCGCCTTCATCTTCGCCAACGCATCTGCTTTCTTTTGTTGCTCAAGTGCGATAACCTCGGGTTTGGCATTGGACACGAACCTTTCATTACCAAGCTTTTTTTCTACTGAAGCGAGAAACCCTTTTACATAGTCCAGTTCCTTTTGTAAATCGGCTATCTGAGCGGTGTTATCGATCACAGTTTCGGTCTCAATGTAGAATTTATCTGTACCGTGTACAATCGAAATGGTATTTGCAACCGCTTCGCTTACATGAGAGATGCCGTTGATATTTATCTGTTTAACGAGTATATCCTGAATTTCACTATAAGTAGCGGCGTTTTCAGAAACGATATACAGTTTCAGGGGTTCCTTTGATTTGATATTGTTTTTAACACGTACGTCACGGAGCGCAGTGATTACCGATTTCAACAATTCCCCTTGCTGAAGAATATTAGTATCCGCGATGGCCACACTTTCAAACTGGGTGATCACCAGGTCCTGTTTGCGTTCGTCAAGCAAGTGGTAAATCTCTTCAGTAATAAAAGGCATAAACGGATGAAGCAACTGCATCAGCTCGGTGAAGAAACGAATGGTATGTTCATAAACACCAGGGTTAACCGGCATTTCAAAACCGGGTTTTGCCCATTCAAGATACCAGCTACAGAAATCATCCCAGATCAGCGAATAGATTTTTTTCAGCGCTTCACTCAAACGGAAGTCTTTATATAACACTTCAATTTCTGCCTTTACCTCGTTGAGTCGCTGCCGGAACCAGTTCACCGCAAAATGTTCCATTTCGGGTTCTTCGGTGCCAAGTCGCGCTTCCCAGTTTTTCACCAGCTTTAAAGCGTTCCAGACCTTGTTGTTGAAATTGCGCCCCTGTTCGCAACTGCTTTCATCAAATAACAAATCATTTCCGGCGGGGGAGGAGATCATGATACCAAACCGCACTGCATCTGCACCGAAACGATCGATGAGGTCGAGCAGGTCGGGCGAATTGCCAAGGCTTTTGCTCATTTTGCGGCCTTGTTTATCACGCACCATCCCTGTAAAATACACATCATGGAACGGGCGTTCCTGTTTGTATTCCATTCCCGCCATGATCATACGGGCCACCCAGAAAAATATGATATCCTGCCCGGTAACAAGCACGGAAGTAGGATAGTAATAGTTGATGTCCTTATTGCCGGGTTGCGTGATACCCTTGAACACTTCGATGGGCCAGAGCCAACTGCTGAACCAGGTGTCCATCACGTCAAGATCCTGTGTAAGTTCAGCGCCTTTCAACTCAGGACGCTGTTCCAGTAATTGTTCCAGTGTTTCTGCCACATAGCAGGTGCCATTGGCATCGTACCAGGCAGGAATCTGTTGACCCCACCAAAGCTGTCTTGAAATACACCAGTCTTTTACATTCTCGAGCCAGTATTTATAAGTTGCCAGGAATTTATCGCCAGGATGAATATTGATACGTCCCTCAACTACTTCCTCTAAAGCAGGACCGGCGAGCTCCTTCATCTTTACAAACCATTGAGTGGAAATTCTCGGCTCAACAACGGCGCCGCTTCTTTGAGAGAAACCAAGCCTTGTGGTGTACTCTTCTTCTTTTTCCAGTAAACCCTGTTCACGCAATTGTTCAACCGCAAGTTTGCGGGCCTCGAAACGATCCAGACCCACCAGTACCTGGGCTGCTTCACTGATCGTACCGTCCTCATTTAAAGTATCAATTACCTCGAGGTTATGTTTTAAGCCGATGTTATAATCATTGATATCATGCGCAGGTGTGATCTTTAATGCGCCGGTACCAAAGGCAGGGTCAACGTATTCATCAAAAATTACGGGCACCGCTCGGTTCACCAGCGGTACTATAACTTTTTTGCCGGCAAGTGCCGCGTATCGCTCATCATTTGGATTTACACAAACTGCCGTATCGCCCATAATGGTTTCGGGACGCTGGGTGGCAATTGTGATATAACGTGGAGCAGTAACCGGAGTATGGGGGTTGCCTGTCGGCTGGTCATCAGTAACCAGGTACTTTACATAATACAATTTTCCCTGGATATCCCGGTATTCGACTTCTTCATCACTTAAGGCTGTTTTTGCTGCAGGGTCCCAGTGTATCATACGGGCACCACGATACAATTTGCCTTTATTATACAGATCAACAAATACCTTTATAACGGCTTTGTAGTAGTCGGGATCCATTGTGAAAGAAACCCGGTTCCAATCAACACTACAACCGAGTTTTTCAATCTGGTGGTAGATGATGTTACCGTATTTTTCTTTCCATTCGAAGGCGTATCGGAGAAATTCTTCGCGGCTCAGATCGGCTTTGCGGATGCCTTTTTCCTTTTCGAGCATCTGCACAACCTTAGCTTCGGTAGCAATAGAGGCATGGTCGCTGCCGGGAACCCAGCAAACGTTAAAACCACTCATGCGTGCTTTTCGCACCAATATGTCCTGTACGGTTTCGTTGAGCGTATGGCCCATGTGTAATACACCCGTAACATTGGGGGGAGGAATGACCACACTATAGGCGGGCCGCTCATCGGGCTCACTGTGGAAATAGCCTTTTTCGATCCAGTGTTTGTACCATTTTTCCTCAACCGCAGCGGGGGTATAATTCTTACTGAGTTCCATACTTTATATGATCCTTTTATCGGGATGCAAAAGTAAGGAATTTTCAACCCGTCTTACGCATACCAATACAGGTACGAAAGGAACATGACCAGGCCAAGAAAGCCAAGGGCAAACAATGCAATCTTTACATTTTGCGCGATGTGAAAAGAATTTGTCTTCTTCATTTTTGACAGCTTTTAGTTGGTGACAATTAATAATGATCGTTTTCCAGGGTGATGGACACAAATTGTCTGAGAAATACGGAAGATTTTCGAAGGGTGGGATCAAGGGGTGGCAGCCAGGGGTTGCAACACAAGACAAATGTAATATTTCACTTTGAAGAATGCAAGTGATGGCGCCCCCAAATGGCTGAAATTACGTTAAAATACAGCAGGAGTACGTATTTTCCGAAGAACCTCCTGGTTTAAACCACCCCCGCGAAAAAGAAAAAACACATCAATTCCTAAGTTTTTTAACATATCAAATACTAACTTTGTTAGCATCATGTATGCGATAGTTGATATTGAAACCACGGGCGGCTATGCTGCAAACAACGACATCACTGAAATAGCTATCGTGGTTCATGACGGCGAACGTATCATAGAAACTTTTGAAACGTTGATTTGCCCGGCAAGACCAATACCTTACTACATCCAGGTGCTGACAGGAATCACACCCGAAATGGTAGAAAACGCGCCGGTTTTTGATGAGGTAGCAGAAAAGATCTATGATCTTTTAAAAGACAATATATTCATTGCGCATAATGTCAACTTTGACTACTCGTTTGTAAAACATCATCTGCATCTCAGCGGCTTCGAACTGAATACTCCAAAACTTTGCACGGTTCGGTTATGCCGGAAAGTGTTCCCGGGACTAACATCCTACAGCCTGGGAAAACTCTGCCGGCATTTTGAAATTGAAATCGAAAACCGTCACCGCGCCGGGGGCGATGCCGCTGCTACTGTTACGCTTTTTGAACACATGTTAAAACATGATGGTCTCCAGCATGTGCAACAGTTTCTCAAAAAAGGTTCAAAAGAGCAATACCTTCCGCAGTTTTTGCCGAAAGAAGAAATTGAAAAATTACCCTACACACCGGGAGTATATTATTTTCATAACCAAAAAGGAAAGATCATATATGTTGGCAAGGCCCGTAATATCAAATACAGGGTCAGAAGTCATTTTTCGCATAATGGTGCAGGTAAGCAACGCCAGGAATTTATGCGTAACATCTATAGCATTTCTTACAATACCTGCGCAACAGAACTCATGGCTTTTATTTTGGAGAGCGTCGAGATCAAACGTTTATGGCCACAATACAATGCCAGCCAGAAGCGGTTTACAGCGGCTTATGGTTTGTATGCGTTCGAGGACCAGAACGGATACCTCAGGCTTGCCATCAACAAAAAGATGAAAAACCAGGAGGCCTTATATACCTTCCAGTTATTACATGAGGGACACCGGCTGCTTCGCCGTTTGATAACTGAGTTTGGTTTATGCCCAAAACTCTGTTATCTGCAGAAAACCGATGGCCCTTGTACAAATCCCGGGGAAGTGGCTTGTTTTGGTGCCTGTGAACAAAAAGAATCTCCTGCGCAGTATAATGAGCGGGTGTGGAGGGCCCGCGACTATCTCAACAATCATCTGCCCACCTTTGCCGTAGTTGATGATGGTAAAGATAACTATGAACAAAGTTGTGTATTGGTAGAAAGAGGACGATTTTATGGAATGGGTTATATACCTGCTGATGCCCGGATCGCTACCATCGATCAGTTAAAAACACATCTTACTCAATACCCCGAAAGTGATTATATCCGCGGACTCATCTACAACTTCGCAGATAAACAACCTGCCAAAAAACGGGTCTTCCCGATTTGATTTACTCGCGAATACTGAGTATTTTCCAATTACTGAAACAATAACTATGAAAGGATTTATTTATTTGATGGGCATTCTATTGATTACCGGGTGTGGTGAAGGAACAAAACAAGAGACCAATGAAGACACCGCCGCTGCAGTACAAACCGTTACTGAAAAAATTCCATTAAAAAGATCAGAAGTCAAACCGGATGCGGTTGCGACCCATTCTGAAAAAATCGCAAATCCACTCAACGACTGGAAGTTTGCGGTGAACATATTTGAAACCGAAAATACATTTCGTTACCTGATGAAGATCGAGTACGAAGAAATGCGCGCGCAGGATACATTGAAAATACCAAATTTTGGCATTGAGCCGAAGGTCGAAATCCGCAAAGGTGATGAGCCACAAACCTGCATAGTAGGTTTTATTGATAAGGAAAACAAGTTCCGGGAATACAAAAAGGTAAGCGCCAAAAACAACAATCTTAAGATTACTACGCTGAAGCGTTATGCCGTTTACGAGAAATAATACAGGCTCATAAGTAATTATTTAAGTCTTTTCAAAATGTCGTGAATGTTTGCCACTGTGTTGATGTACATTCGATTCATAATTTTTTTGCATGGAACGACACATCACTTCCTGGTACAGTCCCCGTCTCAATAAAGAAATGCCCGTAAGTGTTTACGGTCATTACGGTTTTGCATTGCTGTTAGTGCCAACCGCCGCTGCCGACTTTCTGGAGTATGAAAGATTTCAGCTTATTGATGCGCTTGCGCCATTCATCGATGCTGGAAAAGTGAAGGTATTTTCCATTAATAGTATCAATACAGAAAGCTGGATGAATTATGATATGGATCCATATCATAAGGCGGTTCGTCATAATACCTGGAACGAGTATGTGTACGCAGAAGTAATTCCATTTATAAAATTGCAAACGAGTGCCGACACGCCGATCATAGTGAGTGGCGCTTCCTTTGGTGCCCTGCATAGTGCCAACCTGTTTTTTAAACGTCCCGATTTGTTGAATGGATGTATAGCCATGAGTGGTGTATATGATCTTACTGAGTACACCCGGGGATATTTTAATGAGGATGTTTACTTCAATAGTCCCATGCATTATATGCCAAACCTCGAAAATCACGATGTGCTGGAACAGATCCGTTGTAGTGGGCACATCCATTTATTTTCAGGCAGCGGTGCTCATGAAGATCCCGATTCTGCAAAACGTTTTGCAGGCATCCTTTATTCCAAAAACATCTGGTATGAACTGGATATCTGGGGGAACGAATGGACGCATGACTGGCCCACCTGGCGCGCAGTATTGCCGCATTATCTGGGTTCGCGATTCTGATGCGAAATTAACTGCTTAAGTGTTTCGATGAATTCAACACGGGGTATCATCCTTGCACCGAGTGACTCCAGGTGTTGTGTATATACCTGGCAATCGATGATCGCCACACCGTCGCTTTTTAACTCTTCTACATAATTAATGAAAGCAAATTTGCTTGCATTGCTTACGAGACTAAACATACTTTCTCCAAAAAAAACCTTCCCCATCCTGATTCCATACAAACCTCCCACCAGCTGCCCATCCAGCCAGGTTTCTGCCGAATGCGCATAACCCTCACCGTGAAGCAGCGTATAAGCGTTCAATACATCATGACTGATCCAGGTGCCATCCTGGCCCTGTCTGCTTACCTCACGGCAATGCGTGATCACTTCGGTGAATGCTTTGTTTATGGTGAAACGAAAGTCCCCTTTGCGAATAACGGACCTCATCGATTTACTCACTTTCAGTTCATCGGGATAAAGTACAAATCGCGGATCCGGGCACCACCATAAAATTTCGGCTCCTTCATACCAGGGAAAGATTCCAAGGCGATACGCAGCAAGCAGACGTTCTTTAGATAAATCACCGCCGATCGCCAGCAGGCCATCTGGTTCAGAAAGATGAACAGGAGGAAAAATGATTGAACGATCGAGCGCAAAAATGGGCAAACGAAAACGGTTTGGTTAGCAGTATCAGGTGCCGGAAACTATTTCAATAGTGGCGTTGATGCCTCTTTCTGTAATGGCATCGCAAGGTGGTTTTAATTCTTCGTAACTGCCGTTTTTAACAGCATATTTACCCTGGTAATGGATTATATAGGCGCATTGTTCGGCCTGTTCACGGCTGTGCCCGCAAACTTCCATCAGCGTTTCAATCACCCATTCAAAGGTGTTCACTTCATCGTTCCAGACGATCAGGTTGCACGGATCCTCGTGCATGGTCAGGACGTCTGACTCTTCTTCCTGTAGCGGTTTTGTAATCTGTCCTGCGGTTATCATACAGTTAAGTTGGTGGATGTAAATTTAGAGCTTCGGACGGGATGCTGCAACTTTTACCCCTCGATTTTGTCTTGATTTCCATTGAACAAAAGAATAACTTCGTAGCATATCTACCGAATGGCCCGACTATTTTCCAAAAAATCCAATCCCGAAGCGCCTCCACAAAAAGGTAAGGCCGTTGTATTGAGTCTTAATGAGGGCTATCGTGGGCTGGATCTCCTGGTGGAACTAATACGAAAAATCAGGCCAGCTAATCCCCGGAATTTCCAGGATGCCGAAACCAGGATGAAGGCATTGTTATACCAGTTGAATGAAGACAGGGCAGCTTTGTTCTCGGTGCGTCGCGCGTTACTCAGTCAATTCATTAAAAGCAACATTGTTCCGGCACTTACGCAAAGTGGCATTGTCAGTTCAAGAAGTTTTATCCAGGAACTGATGGGCAAATTGAAACATAAGTTGTTGCCGGAGTTGCAACAAAAAAATGATTTTCTCTATGTAATCAGTCATGTATTTTATCGTAAAAGCGATTTTGTCTGGGTGCAGGGCATCGATTCCGAACTGTGGATGAAATTTTTCGAAATGATTGGCATCCAGGTTAACATCCAGGAGCCTACATTAATTGCCCAGTTAAGGCAGTCTATGCAGCTGTTATCATATCGCATCGCGATGCTGGGATTAGAAAAAGAATTACTGAAAACTTATGAGGATGTAAACAGCGCTATCTTTCCATTTATAGAACAAAACCGGCTCACCAATATTTATCTCGATAAAAAAGGTGCGCTTACGCCTGAAGAACGCAATCAGTTATTTACCGCCATACAGGAAGCTTTATATAATTGTGATCAAAGTATTAAATACATACGTGATCAACGTTTGCTGCGTGGTACCAGTCTTGCGCAAACCTTTGTGATTGTAAGATTGCAACAACAGATTCAGCGGATGTTCATCATCCTTGATGTGCTTGATCGGGATAATTCTTTTGATACCGACCGATTCATAAATTATTTTTTTACTGTAATCAGGAACGAAAACACCCGGAACAGTGTGGGGGCCTTTCTTTCCGAAAATCTTGGTTTGCTTGCTTACCAGATCGCTGAACATAAGGGTAAGAAAGGGGAGAAGTATATCAGCAGCACCCGCAAAGATTTCTGGCAACTGTTTCGCAGTGCAATGGCCGGTGGATTTATCGTTTCGTTTGTAGCGATCGCAAAAAATCTCCTGGCGAAATTGCCCCTGCCTATCTTCTGGCAGGGAGCGGTATTCAGTGCCAACTATGCCGCAGGTTTTGTATTGATGGACGCAACCAACAGCACCCTGGCCACCAAACAGCCGGCATACACTGCTTCGGCCGTGGCTGGTTCACTTGATATCACCAAAAATGCGGGCCGGCCCGACCTGGTGAACCTGGCCATTACGGTAGGCAAAGTTGTACGCAGCCAGATAGCGTCTTTTGCCGGGAATCTGCTCATTGTTTTTCCGCTCACATTTCTTATGGCCTGGCTTTACCATTATGCCTTTGGAGTAAAGATTGTTGAAGGTGAGGTTGCGGTGCGCATGCTGGCCGAACAACATCCGTTTCGTAGCCTGGCTCTGTTATATGCCACCATCACTGGTTTCTTTCTGTTTGTGAGCGGTTTGATTGCGGGTTATGTTGAAAACCATGTTGTGTATGGACGCATCAGTGAGCGTTTGCATGATCACCCGGTGTTTTCTCAAACGCTGTCGCCACGAATGTTGAACCGCATGGCTCGTTTTGTTCAAACCAGTGCCGGGGGCTTTGCAGGTAGTGTGATGTTGGGTATATTTCTTGGAGTTGCTTCGCCACTTGGTAAGTTTCTTGGGATACACTTTGATATCCGCCACATAACTATTTCAGCCGGTAATGCAAGTGTAGGATTATATGGGCTCGGCTTTGACCATCTTAATGCAATTTATGTAGCCAAGGTAGTGGCGGGAGTATTAATGATCGGCGTGGTGAACTTTGCTGTTAGTTTCTCTCTGGCCTTTTTTGTGGCTGTTAAATCGCGCGGTATAAAATTGCGTGAATATGCCGAGTTTATTGGCATATTGATGCGATACTTCCGTAAACATCCGATGGACTTTATCTTCCCGCCGCGGCATCCAAGAACAATCGATGAACTACGTCCGGCATCAAAAACCGATTGACTGTAATGCTTCTTTCAGAATACCGGCACTTTTTTTCAATAATAAATGTTCTTCTGCATTCAGTGTAGGCCAGATCACCTGGCTCACGCCTTCGGCATTGATCAGGTGCGGTAGTGAAAGTGTAACATCATCAATGTTCTCTACTTGTTTTAAAGGGCTGCAGCAGGTTAACACACCATTTTCATCCGAAATTATTGCGCGGGCAAGTCTTGCCATGCCGCTTCCGATACCGAACCAGGTGGCTCCTTTGCCCTGTATAATATGATAGGCCGCACGGCGTACACCATCGTCAATTTGCGCTTTTACTTCGGTTGTTACGGGTTGATTAAGTTGTTCGGCAAAATGATCAAGCGACTGGTTGCTCACGCTGGCACCCGACCAGTGCAACACTTCGGAATCGCCGTGTTCCCCCAGTACGTGCGCATGTACCGAGTGACTAGAAACACCAAGATGTTGAGCAATCAGCGTACGAAAACGTGCAGTATCCAGGATCGTTCCTGAACCTATCACTTTGCCTTCAGGGTGGCCCGCTTCACGTGCAAATGCCGCGGTGATATGCGTCATGATATCAACCGGATTAGAGGCGACGAGCAGGATGGCTGCGGGTGCAGCCGCGAGTACCCTGGGAACGATCCCGGCGAAAATATCTGCGTTTCTTTTCAGAAGATCGAGACGTGTTTCACCGGGCTTCTGATTCGCGCCGGCAGTGATCATTACAATTCCGCAGCCGTCCAACGCGTCATAATCTCCTGCAGATACCGGCATCGCTTTGGCAAATGGAGTGGCGTGTAAAATATCGCCGGCCTGGGCCCGGGCGAGTGCATGATCCTTGTCCACCAGGACCAATTCGTTACCCACACCACTCATCACGCATGAAAATGCGCTTGCTGAACCAACGTTTCCGCATCCGATTACTCCAATTTTCATAATTAGATGAATTGTTTTTGTGCGACAGGTTCAAAATATGCACCAGCCTGTCGTTTGGGTTTTAAATTTTTAGTATAATGGTCATCACCAGTTGCCTTCCTGGTCCTTGTTGAGACGTTCCGGTTTTTCAATTGGGTTGGTCCGCCAATCACGATCATAATGTACAAAAAATGCCAGCCAACCGGTACGGGATACCCGCATCAGATATGGTTGTAACGCAATCAGCAGGAAGATATTAAATCCCATCCAAAAGAAAAATCGATTGTCTTCCGTTGAAAAACCAATAAGTACCCACCAGGCGATGAAGGTGGCAACTGAAAGTGCGACAGAGAAAGCATAAGACACATAACTGGATCCGTAATAGAACCCAACTTCAATATTGAAAGGCTGACCACACACCGGGCATTCCTGATGCATGCGCATGGTAGTTTTCAGTTTCCAGGGATTGCTGTTGACAAACATATCACCCTGGCGGCAACGGGGGCATTTGCAGGCAAAGATGCGCAGTATGCTGGGGTTTGATTGCTTTGTGGCTTTGGGAGCTGGTGCGTTCATATTGGTAAGAGTATTCATGATCAGATATTATTGTTGAAGAAATGCAGTTCTGAATTCGTCGGGCGTGGATCCTACTTCTTTCTTAAAAAACCGGTTGAAGTAAGAATTGTCTTTAAAATTGAGGTTGTAAGCAATTTCGGTGACCGTCATATCGGCGCTGGTGAGCATTCTTTTAGCTTCCAGCAAAATCCGGTCCCTGATCAGATCGCCGGCGGTTTTGCCGAGCAGGTCCTGGCAGAGTGCGTTAAGATGGTTGGGAGTGATGTATAAAAGGTCAGCATATTGTTTGGGCAATCGTAACTCCCTGTAATGTTTTTCTATAAGGTTTTGGTAGCTTCTTAATACAGTGGTTTTGTGTTGTGATATCGGGTTAATGCGTGGTTGTCCACAATATCTTTCAACAGTAATAAATATTTCAAGAAGCCGGAGGCGAAATAAATCGAGGTGGAAGGGTTTATTACTTGCAGACTCGGATAACAATGATTGAAAAAGACTGTCCATCGTTGCCTGTGCTTCGGGCGGCAGATTGCAAACCGCTGCAGCAGCGGCGGTTTGAAAGAATCCAAAACGTTCAAGGTAATGTGTATCTGCAAGGAACCCGGTAAATAAGGGTGCTTCAAAATGTACCAGGTAGCCGTTTACATTTTTATCAAAATGCCAGCTATGCACCTGGCCCGGTAACATAAAATAAATCTGGTAAGGCTGAACTGCGTAAGATTGAAAGTCTATGGTATGTAAACCGCTGCCGGCAGTAAAAAGCACCATATGATAGAAGCTGTGGCGATGTGGCCGGTGCAGGTGTTCATAATGGTTTCTGAGATAGTTGTCGAACCGCTGCACAACAAAATTGTCTTGCGCCGTCTGCTCAATCGACTGCAGATCATAAACTGGTATTTTAGATCGCTTCACGTTGCAAAGGTACGTAAACAATACCGCGGGTGTTGGTAGAAAACGTTTGATTTATGGCACTTTTTACTGTTTATGTCCACCCGGCCAATTATTCAGCGATTATATCCGGAATGTTCAGGGATCGCGGAGGTATTCATTGTATATCTTGCCGGCTTCGAGCCTGATGCTGTTACTTCAACGATATTTGAATGACGAACCCTTTGAACACCCCGACTGAAAAGAAAAGACACTTCGAAATATTAGATGGACTGCGTGGCGTTGCAGCTATCGCCGTGGTAGTCTTCCATTTTATGGAGATCGTCTTTCCCGAACCATCCGAAAACTTTATCTCTCATGGTTTCCTGGCGGTCGATTTTTTCTTTTGTCTTTCGGGCTTTGTGATCGCATATGCATATGATGACCGTATTTCAACTATAGGAAAACCCGGGTTTTTCAAAGCGCGATTGATTCGTTTACATCCATTGGTCATTTTCGGATCTGTGCTCGGACTGACAGGTTTTTTGTTGCATCCATTGGGAAAAGGTCCCGATAATCACAGCGCTGCTTACATCGGCCTGATATTTCTTACGTCCATCCTGATGATACCGTTCCCATTTGTGCCGGAGCGATACAACAATCTTTTCAACCTGAATGCCCCTTCCTGGTCACTGTTTTGGGAATATGTTGCAAACCTGCTTTATGCCTGGGTGCTTTATCGTTTGGCGCGGCGTTATTTACTTTGGGTGGCAATATTAGCTGCAGGTGGTTTGCTTGCGCTTGGTTATTCCCGTGGCACGTTATTAGGCGGTTGGGGTGGCTCAACGTTTTGGGATGGTGGTGTGCGATTGGCATTTTCATTTACTGCCGGCATGGTACTATACCGGTATCGTTTGATCATACCAAATAAACTCGATTTTCCTGGTGTTGCGTTGTTGCTGTTACCGGTGTTTTTTGTACCATCTGGTTCTTACAACCGGATCGTTGAACCATTGTTGGTGATTGTATACTTTCCACTTATAATTGCGCTTGGGGCGGGAGCCAACTCGTCACGTTTTGGTGGCATCTGCAGGTTTTCGGGTATGATCTCATATCCTCTGTACATGGTGCATTATGAGGCGATGTGGACCTTCGGAAACTATCTTACTATATATAAACCAGGAACACAGGAACTGGCAATAGTTATTATTTGTGGCACTGCTCTGCTGATAGGATTTGCATATCTTGTGCTGCGCGTGTATGATGTGCCGGTTAGAAAATATCTTACAAGGCTAAGGATGAAACAACATTGACAAATTGAGTGTGTTCATTCTTTGAAGCACGGTTTCGATAGAATATAAAAACTGAAACAAAATTATATGTTTAAAAAACCAGGATACCTTTTTCCATTGATGTTTTTATCTGCATGCGTAGCATTCGTTGTTGCATCCTGCAGCGTAAATAAAGGTGGGGCAAAATTAAAGTGGGAACAACTTTTTAATCAAAGGAATCTGGATGGATGGCAGGTTAAGATTCGTTATCATGATCTGAACGAAAATTTTGCTAATACATTCAGGGTAGACAGCGGTTTGCTAAAGGTGCGGTATGATGGTTATGAAAAATTTGATGAGCAGTTTGGGCACCTCTTTTATAAAAAAACCTATTCATCTTATCTTATCGCGGCGGAATATCGTTTTGTAGGGGAACAGGCTACCGGCGGCCCGGGCTGGGCTTTTCGCAACAGCGGTATAATGGTTCATGGGCAGGATCCTGCAACCATGAAAAAGGACCAGGATTTTCCAAATTCAATTGAAGTGCAATTATTGGGTGGTTCAGGCACGGGAAACCGGAGCACGGCAAATGTTTGTACACCTGGCACGCAGTACATCAAAGATGGGAAGGTTGTAAAAACACATTGTATTAACTCCAGATCGCTGACGTTTCACGGTGACCAATGGGTGAGGGTGGAAGTGCTGGTGTTAGGAGATTCATTGGTTGCGCATTATGTAAACGGCCAGGAAGTATTGCGTATTGAGAAACCTCAACTGGATCCCGTGGGCAATAATGAACAGGGTGCATTATTAAAAAGTGGTACTATTTCGTTGCAGAGTGAAAGCCATCCGGTTGATTTTCGCAAGGTTGAGATTGTGAACCTTGAGAAATTTGCCAATGATCCTGTTAAGTTGGAGAAAGCTATTCAAACCCTGATGTCTGAACAACGCATTGCGAAACAGTAAAGCGCTTCCTGACGACTTTAAGCGTGCTTTTTCTTAGGCAGAAAAGCTTTTACAAGCGTCACAACTTTCTCTACGATAAATCCAATGGCTATACCAGCTATTGCGCAACATAAGGCTTTAACCAGCCAGCCAATAGCCGGCATATGTGATAAACTTACTTCCAACTCATGCAGCAGATGGCTCGTAAAAGGAATGCCATGGGCAATGATCTCTGCACCCACCCAGAGCATGGCGGCGGTACCAACGTACCCGAGTATGCGAAGAAAATGGGGCATGAATTTCACCATACCTCGTCCGAACCTGCGGGTGAAGGCGCCGTATCGTTCCTGCGCGAGGTGTACCCCGATATCGTCGGCTTTTACGATCAGTCCAACAAACCCGTAAACTGCAACGGTGATGAACACGGCCACGGCAAGCAGCACTACTATTTGGTTAATTAATACCTCGTGTGATACCTGGCTATAAGCAATCGCAATGATTTCTGCAGACAGAATAATATCTGTGCGAACGGCGCTGTCGATTCTTTCTTTTTCCAGCTCTTCCGGTGTGATTACTACAGCGGCTTTTGTTTCAGCTTCGGCATGCGGTTTTTTGACAAGTAAATGATGCACTTTTTCATATCCCTCATAACAGAGATAAGCACCCCCAAACATGAGAATAGGTGTAATGGCCCAGGGCGCAAAATAACCCAGCAGAAGGGCAGCCGGGCTTAAGATGATCAGTTTGTTGACGATCGATTTTTTTGCGATCTTATAAATGATCCCAAGTTCACGGGATGGGTCGAGACCCACAACATATTTGGGGGTAACGGCTGCATCGTCAATCACAATACCCGAAACCTTCCCGGTAGTTTTGGCGACCTGTGTGGGTACATCATCGAGACTTGCTGCGCTTGCTTTTACTAATGCTGAGATATCATCTAACAGGGCCAATAATCCTGATGCCATAGTTGTAATTTGTTTGTGCGGGTTTTAAACCGGAGTCCGGTTGCCGGTTAGCCACAGCAAGTTACGCGCCGCGGGGTAATTACTGTAAAAAAGGTAAAAAACAGTGGACCTCCACCGGTTTTCTAACAGTGGTTCGATTCATGTTAATCAAGCTGCATATTCTAATGCTGGCTGATTTATTTAGATGCGGGAAAAATCGGGATTGTACTCATTGCGTCAGTAACGCAACGCGGGATTGGAATGTGTGTAGTTGAAAATGGGTTACGAAGATTCCTGGCAAAGATTACATAGTTGCCCAGCTAACCGCCAAGTGAAAAATCAAACGTACAAAAGAGCTTTTCTTTCTCATATTTTATCTCGTAAATATTACACCGGAACTCCCTTGGGAATTTGAATTATCGTTGAATCAGAATCAATGGAAGATACGTCAACCATAACTAAGGGTCTTATATAACTGATTATAGAGCGTTGTGCAACATCGCAAACTCGGTCCAGTCTTGAAAAATTACGTCTATAACAATTATCCCTCTTGAAAATTTAAAAATTAGTCTCTAGCGGTCCGCTCTCAAGTACTAACTATCACAAATTAGGTTCAGACAACTCTGAACCTAAATAAAGCATCTTAGAAAATTTATTGCAACAATTTATTTGACGGCTAATAAATCTACCATTTTGATAGTTGGTTCGCTCGCTAAAAGCTCTGATGCGTTAGCCATCAAAGCAGCAGCAATTTTTCCATCCAAATGAGCCTTACGACCGTCACCTGTTTCAAAAGTATCAAAGATTCCAAACGTTGATGGGCCTAACTGCAAGGCGTACCATTTTACTGTTTCGGATTCTTCCTGAGCAAGCGATAACGATGTTTTCAAAAACGCTGAAACTTCTTCTTCTTTCCCGTTTTTAGCTTCAACTGTAGCCAAGATTGCAAATTTTTCTGTTTTCATTTTACATTAAATTTTTGTTCAATGCAAATGTAATAAGCTCAATATTATAAAAATGGTATCAAAAGTTACACTTGACAAAAATTATCTCAATACTTTAAAACTTTGATTAAGCCACGGCCAAGATTTATTTGACCGCTTGACTCAAATCGCTTTAACACTCGTGAAATTACAACACGTGTAGTTCCTAAATCGTTTGCTAATTGCTGATGAGATATTACAACGTATCTTTGGGGATGAGAAGATGCTTGCTCTTGCAAATAATCTAGTAATCTTTTATCAATGTGCTCAAATGCTACACTTTCATAATTAACTAATAGCTCATCATATCTCAGTTTAAATGTTTGGATTACAAACTCATTCCAAGATTTATATTTACGTTGCCAAATGGAAACTAGTCGTGTTGGAACAATCAATGTTTTGGTCGTCTCCATAGCTATAGCCTGTGAAACACTTTTCAAATTAAAGAAACCAGCGGATAATGACATCATACAAGTCTGGTTCGGCTCGACATAATACAGTAATAGTTGTCTAAGTTCCTTAGTTTGGAAAACTCTAAGTCTGCCGCTCGTTACGATGGGCAAAACTTTAATATATTCTCCTTCTCTAACCACAACTTCATTTTTTACAAAAGTTCTTATTTCACAGTTTTCATTTATTTGCTCCCTGAGTTCCGGTTCTGGAAAGAATTTCAGTAAATCCTTTAGTTCATTTTTCATTCTAATCAAATCAATTAGCAGTTATATTGTAAGCACCCCTGTTTTTCAGACCATTCAAAATTATAGTTTTGTAAAAATCCAGGCCACCAAGAACACTGAGGTGTGTCGATTAATCCGGACAGTGTAGTTGATAAGCGTTAATAATATTGTTTTGTTCTAATCAACTTCCAGACATGCTTGGATGCAATGCCTTAACAAACCTAATCAAAAAGATTCATGGGCG
>JAEZGI010000004.1 GCA_023416995.1 Bacteroidota bacterium | reverse complement strand
GCAACCGGTAAACGTATCAAAAGTCAGCCATTTATTGATGACCCGGTGTTTAACCCAAAGAAAGTGAAAAGCACCATGACAAATCCTGGAAACCTGAACGAGTAACAGGCCAGTAATATGGATCGATTTTGTATTAAAAGAATTAGAAAGCCTTTATAAACTGAAAGGCCCGGTCAGTTGTCCGGGCCTTTTTTATTTCTTTTCTTTAACGGCTTCAACCATCTTGACCGTCACCATTTTTTTGCCTGAGTTGTTGCCCCAACTGTTGCGGATATAGTTCATAACATCGGCAACCTGTGCTGGGTCAAGACCAGGATTTGGCATCATGTTATCATACTCTTTACCATTCACAACAATCTTCCCTTCCATCCCGAACTTAACGGCGTAAATGGCTTGTTCGGGAAACTTTGTTAAGAAATCAGCCTTTGCCAGCGGCGGAAAACTTCCCTCAATACCCTCTCCGTTATCAAGGTGACAGGAAACGCAATAATCATTATAAATGGTCTTGCCTCTTGCAATGCTTTCCGCAAGCTCGTCTTTCTGCACACCCCAGACCGCCGAACAAAATGCTACACAGATTATCAATATTGTCGCTTTCATAGGAATAAAAATAAAACAATCCTGCAACAAGGCAAGTGTGCCTGGCGCTAATTAATTTTTTGCCGGATGTTTAACATTACTTCTCATTTGAATACATGAGCGGACCGTTATTCGAGATAAAACGTCTGACTGAAAGCGCCATTGACTGCGCAATCCCAGGCTTCTACACGCATCCATTTCCGTCCTGCCAGTTTAGGTCGGAGATCAAACTTTTTACTGCTGAATGCTTTGGTGTCCGACAAATCAATTTTTTCCCGGTACACCTTTTCGCCATCTCCGGATATGATTTCGATAAAATTCATTGGGAAGGTCCAATTCAGTTTGATGGACAAATCCACTGTACCATCGGGTTTCAGCTTTACAGTTTCACCTGTATGTTTACCGTTTACCGTTAGTTCAGGAATAAGCACCTCCCCGGTGGAGCTAAAAAATTTTCCTTTTTGCATAGCTTCAACCACCGGCTTCCAGCCATCTTTATATAAAGGAATGTTATCCATCATCAGGTAGTTGACATTCATATGCGCATACATTTCGTTTTCATGTGTAACAGTAAAAAGATCGGCTTCTGCTATCACCGTTTTCTTTTCGCCCCAATTATTCATATCGTCGAGCAGATCCAACACGCGGTTGCCCAAACGTGGCTCTGAAAGATCAGCGGGCATTGCTTTCCATGCTGCGCCCATAAACCGGTCAGACTTGAAAAAATTTTCATGATTATAAATGTCAGGTGTATTCACCGATCCTTTGGTGCGGGCATGTGCTGTCCATGCGAGCCCTTGTTCTTCTTCGAGAAGTTTCAGCATTTCATGTTTGTTACCCACATGGTACACTTTTCCATAGCCGGGCACATCTTGGACAAAGGGTACTTCCTTACGACGCGACATCACCCAGTAAACAGGTTTGGGAAATACCTGCAGCCAGTGTCCGCCAAAAAATTCATTCGGCTCTTCACCCGGTATCAAAAGAAAATCTTTGCCAGACAAACGTTCGCATTGATCAAACAAAGCTTTCAGTTCCCGCAAACGAACCGAATCAGGACCATGTGGATGGGCGGTGTAATGAAACTCACCCAGGTGTACCATGTCAACTCCCAAACGTTTAAACACATCAACAAACTCGGGTTTTTCTGGTATTGGTTTACCTGCAAGCACCACATTCATAATAAATTCGTTATGAAAATGGCTCGACATGGTTTTGAACCCAGGCAACTTAGGGTACTGGTCACTGTTAGTAAAGCGCTTAACAGCGGTGAACGTGTTTGCCGCATCATCTTCGGTGACCAGGCAGAAAAAGTTAAGCCGTTGTTTTGTGCCGGGAGGGGCATTGAACCAGGGTACGAAACGCCGGTCGCCATCCAGCTCCTGCCTGATGCCCATACCATAACCATTCAGCATCTTACGATAGTTGTTACCGTGCCATACAAATTTTAGATTGAAGGCCTCATCAAGCGGATAAAAATATTGATGTGGTGCGGGAAACAGGGCCAGCGTGCCGGCAGGACCCTGTGCGGTAATAGCACGGTACTTTACGGCGAGGTGTTTCGCTGTATCTGAATAATTTACCGGCGCAGCACCCATTTGCTCATCAGTTTTTGTCCAACTGATATTTTTCCAGTCATTGGAACGGCTGATCAGGCCCGCATCATAAACGATCGCTGTTGCATCGGCCTGCGTCGACATCACAGCGGCTATGTTAAACAAGGGACTGCCATTATAAAATGTTATTTCAAGTACACCGGAGAACCTGGCTGCCGCTACATTACCAATTGTTACAACAGTTCGGCTCCCGATAGTTTTTACGGCGGCTCTTGATTTGGTCAACGTAACAGGAAATGTTTCATGAGGTCGATGATGCACTTTATCAAAAAAAATGTTCCAGCGATTTTGTGATAAGAGATCACGTTTACCAACAGTAAGCAAAAATGCGGGATCAAGATTTTCAGAGACCAGTTGTTGCGCTGCTGAGGTTCCGACACTGATGCGTTTGATAAGCGGCGCTTGGGGAGACAGGTCAAACTGAACTTTCGCCAGTTTGTTATCGCCGGCCGGCCACGTAATCTCAAAACTGTTGGAGTTCGTTGTAACTTTCGCTTCGCCGTTTCGATTGAATTGTTGCAGATCGGGTTTCACTTGCGCAAGTACCGGTTGAAATGCAAATGCGACAAGGATAAAAAACATTTTGATTTTCATAGAAGACAATTTCGCAGCGCCAACATACATCATTCAGCGCAGAATTGAACAAGCGGGGTAAATTAAAATCGGTTGGCGCGGCATGGTTATGGAAACATTGTTGTCGCATCATATTGCGCATCATGCGTGTCATCCGGATAACAGGTTCATCCTGTGTTTGAATACATTGAAGTAACACAAGCTTTAATCATGAGTATACTCAAACAATTTTTTGGAAAATATGCCTCACTGGCAGAAGACAAATGGGATGAATTTCGTGCGCGTTTAACCCGGCGCATGGGCTGGAACGATCCGGTGCAGATTATACCTTATCGTACATACGGCACCGTGAACCGCATGTATGTAAAGGGTCGTGTGCTGGAAGATAAAAAGATTGCAGCTGCTGCAGATCAGGACACAATATTGAATAACATCATCAATATGTACAAACGTTTTGAAAGCGACGAAGTACCAGGTGCGGCATTACAGATAACCGTTCACGATGAAACCCATCGAGTGGTTACCGATAAAGAAGGGTACTTTGTACTGAAAATAAATCCTTCGACCCCTGTTGTGAATGAATCCTTATGGCATAAGATCCCGCTTGAATTAATTGACGCGCCTATTCCTTTTCAACAAGGTCTCTCGACACATGCAGAAGTGATGATACCTCCAGCCGATGCAGAATATGGTATCATCAGTGATATTGATGATACCATCGTTCGTACCGGTGCCACTAACCTGTTGGCCATGGGGCGTACTACCTTTCTTAATAATGCAAAAACGCGGCTGCCTTTTCCTGGTGTGGCAGAATTTTATAAAGCATTGCAGTTGGGCCGCAATGGCAAACGCAATAACCCGGTGTTTTATGTAAGCAGCAGCCCGTGGAACCTGTACGACCTGTTAACGGACTTTCTTGATATAAACAACATACCGCAGGGCCCTTTATTATTGCGTGATTTTGGGTTTGATCATAACAAGACCGACGGTGATCATATGGGTCATAAGCTACAGGAAATCGAGCAGATACTTGCCGCCTATCCTCATCTGCAGTTTGTATTGGTTGGTGACAGCGGCCAGGAGGATCCGGCGATTTACCGGGAGGTGGTCAAACGATTTCCCGGGCGCATCCTGACAATTTATATCCGTGATGTAGCATTGCCCGACCGTGCAAAAGTAGCCACTGATATTGCCGATGCGTTGTCAGCAGATAAAGTAGAAATGGTGTTGGTACAGAACAGTCTTGCCGCGGCAGAACATGCATTGAAATCCGGGCTCATCCTTTCACATACCATTCCACAGGTGGAAGAAGATAAAAAACAGGATGAAGGTCAGAAACCAGGCAAGGACGAGGCGGAAGTCATCGGTTAATTTGTTATTGCAGGTTTATCATTTCTTACCGGCATTATTGCTGGCATCAACGATCAGTTGTGCCACCTCAACCGGTCGGGAGGCATACACAGCATGACTGGCTCCACTAATTTTCAACCACTGTACTTTTTGCACGTTTCGCGTACATCCGTTCAAGATCGGGGTTGATGATACGATCTGCTGTTGCCACCA
>JAEZGI010000055.1 GCA_023416995.1 Bacteroidota bacterium | reverse complement strand
CGCCTCCCGCACCTTATGAGGTGAAATTGCAACGTCGTCATAATGTAACGGTATCTGTGGCCTGGAAAGCTGATGCAGACATAGAGTCAGGCATCAGTCATTTTAATATTTACAAAAATGATCAACTCGTTGGCCGCTTCCCATCAGCCGGTAGCTACCAGCAGTTCGATACGAACGGTGATGATGCCTATCCGTTAGATGTGTTGCCAATGCAAACCGATGTAACTTTGTTGTGGAACGAGCAGGCGCAGATAAGCGTCAGTACAGTGAACCATTTTGGTCTGGAGTCTGCGAGGATGGGTGTACGTTAGTGTAAATCCCTTATTTTAGTATAAAGTGCTGGCCGGTTGTCTACGATGCCAGGCTTTTGCTCGGGGTTATAACGATTGTCTCAAAGTAAGTTTAAACGGTACTTTTTCCTGCGTTTGTTTCCCGGACAATATAGCTTTTGCAGCCATTACACCCATCTCATGAAAGTCTGATGAAATCGTGGTTATTCCATTCAGCACCACCTTTTTTATTGGCGTTTCATTGTACGAGATAATACCAACCTCTTCTCCTATAACGTATTTCGTAGTGTTTATTTTTTCTATCAATGTTACCAGATCATCTTCAATCAGGTTGATAAAAACTTCACCGGGATTGATTTCTGCTTCACTCACATCATTTATGACCATATACTGGAACGTAAAGTCCTGGCAAAAATGTGTGAAGCCCTTCAGGATCTCACGGGGATAATAACTTTTTTTCGGGAAAAGGATTTTGATTGTGTGATATTTCACCAACCGGTCAATTGCTTCGCTTAGTGCATGATAGATGTCATTTTCAAAGTCGATCAGGATAGATGAATATTCACCCGTCACCCCCGCCGGCGTTCTATCCATCATCAGCAACTTATCTTTCGGAATGAGGTTGATGATTTCGTGCGCATTATCGCCACCTTCAACAAAGTGAGGAATAATGACAAAGTGTGTATAATGTTCTTTGTTGCTTGCAAGCATTCTTTTGAACAGGTGAAAATCGTTGTTATAGACATAAAAGTCAATGGCTGCCTGCTCGCCAAGTGCTTCCACGAATGCATCATAAATAGTTTTCTTTGGTATGCTCAGTTTATTGAACAAAAGAAAAACACTTAAAGGTCTTCTGAATTCCGTGTTTTCGATAAAGTATCCTCGTCTTGGAACCGCATTGATAACGCCCAGCTTGCGCAGATGCTTATATCCTCTTTCGACTGTATCGCGCGCGATATCCAGTTCAATGCTGAGTTCATTGATAGACGGCATGTTATCACCTGCTTTGATATTTCCTTTTTCTATTTGTTTTAATACTGCATTCGCAATTTGCAGGTACTTCGAAGTGCTCGAGTAAGGATCTACAGTAAGGAGATCAATGATCTTAATTTCTTTCATATGTAATCTTTGCAACAGCCTTGTAACCGAGGTTCAAAATAGATTATATTTTGTGAAAACGAAATAAAAAATATCAACCACATTTTAATTGCTGTCGTCAGGTCAAAACAGGATAGTAATGCTGATTTCGAACTATATTTTTGTTTTGAATGGAACTTCATTCAATACTTTAAAATGGATAGCTTGCTCAATACAACTTCTATGCATCCCCGTGATCAGATAACACTGGTAATGCAACGCATTTACAAAAGAATTTTAACGACTACATCTGGCGGCAACCTATCAATCATTGATGAAAACGGTGATATATGGATAACTCCTACCGGAGTCGATAAGGGGCTTCTTAAGCCGTCGGACATTGTTTGTATGAAAGCTGATGGCACTGTGATCGGCGACCACAAACCTTCTTCTGAATATCCCTTCCACCTGGCTATATATAAGTCAAGGAGTGATATTAAAGCAATTGTACATGCCCATCCACCGGGCCTGGTAGCTTTTAGCATTGTACGAAAAACACCAGACACAAATATTCTTCCGCAATTAAAAAACCTGTGTGGTAAGATTGGTTATGCACCCTACGCCATCCCGGGTAGTGCTGAGCTCGGTGAAAATATTGCAGCCGAATTTCGTATGGGCTTCGATGCGGTCATCATGGAAAATCATGGTACCGTGATTGGCGGCAGCGATATATCAGATGCTTATCAAAAGTTTGAGTCTATGGAGATGACCTCAAGGTCGATCCTTTACGGGAACATTATCGGTAAGCCGGCTTATCTGACTGATGAGCATATTGCTGAACACCGTAGCCAATCGTCAGCAGTATTGCCTGAATCAAAAACAGTTTCTTATCCTTCACTCGAACGCGAAAAACGATCAGAGATTTGCAAGATTGTTAAACGTGCCTGTGAGCAGGGATTAATGCTGGGTGCTTATGGTACGGTATCCACACGGTGGCGCGAAAACGACTTTCTTATTACGCCTGAAGGAACTTCCAATTGGGACATCAGGCTGGAAGATATTGTGCAGATTAAACGAGGTCAAAGAGAGATAGGCAAAAACCCTTCCCGCTCTGCATACCTCCACCAGGAAATTTATGATAAGCATCCGGATATTAATGCTATTATAATGACACAATCCACATATCTCACTTCCTTTGCAATAACAGGTGCAGAGTTTAATGTGAGAACAATTCCAGAGACCTGGATCTATCTTCAGCGGGTTGGGATGGTAGAGTTTGGTGAGCAATTCAACGGTGTTAAGAAAATATCTTCTGTGATCTCAAGCGAGCATCCTGTGGTGCTTGTAAAAAATGAAGGTGTTATAGTGGCAGGTAACAAATTGCTGCAGGCATTTGACTACTTAGAGGTTGCTGAATTCAGTGCCAGGTCGCTTGTTATGGCAACAACCTTAGGCAAGATGATACCAATCAGCGATGGTCAGGTAGAAGAGCTTGGGAAAGTAATGAGTAAGTGGAAAAATTATGAGTGGGCAATGTAACTTGCCGGATTTAATAGTATTTGATATTCCAAAACTTGCTATATGAAGAATAAGTATGCGATTATTTTAGGGAATCTTGGAAACACAAGAGATCGTTTTTGCCCGGGATATAAAAACAATCCCTCAACGGAAGAAATGCTTAAGTCGGCAATTGAACGTGTTCCCAATATTGAGGGTATTGAACTTGTAGGGACCTGGGATATTCGTCCCGACAACGTTGGCGAGATGAAGAAGCGTCTTGACGATGCTGGTATAGCCTGCGCCAGTATCATACCCGATACTTTTACTGTTCCTGAATTTGGAAAAGGCAGTATTACCAACATAGATCCCGCGATCCGCAAACACGCGCTTGATTACCTGCGGCAGATGAGTGAGGTTGCGTTAAAAATGGATTGCAATATCGTTAATCTCTGGCTGGGCCAGGACGGTTATGATTACTTGTTAGCCACAGATTATAACAAGGAGCGTGATTGGCTCACCGAAGCGACAACTGCTTTAGCTACAGAGTTCCCATCGCTGAAATTTGCGTTGGAATATAAACCTAAAGAGCCAAGAAATTTTTCGTATCACGCAAGAATGGCTGATACGATACTTGCGGCCAAAGAAACCGGATGTAATAATGTCGGTATTACGATAGATACGGGACATAGTTTTTACTCCGGTGAAAATGTGGCAGAGGCAGTTGTATTGGCCAAACGTGCCGGCGATCTTTTATATCATATGCACTTTAATGATAATCATGGTACCTGGGATGATGACATGATCGTTAGCAGCGTACACTTTACAGTGTATGTAGAGCTGTTGTTCTGGTTAAGGAAAACGGGTTACACCGGGTGGATATCAATGGACCAGTATCCATATCGCGAGGATGCAGTAGATGCGATATCAGAAAGCATTCATTGGGTACGGAAATATGAACAGATAGTTGAAACATATTATGCAGAAATTGAATCCCTCATCCAGGAAAACGATGCAGTAAAAACTTCAAGGTTTTTAAGAAAGCTCATTGCCTAGTTTCTTTGAGCTATAGTGCCATTTGCCATATAAAATGTTTTTCATGAACAGATGCATCCCTTGCAGGAAAGCGTTCTTGCTTTTATTTTTCTTTACTTTCCTGTTAATAGCCCCTTCAACGTACACAAATGCGCAACAGCGCTTCAGCATCAGCAACCTTAGGTGTAACAATGCTGTAAATCCTCTCGGAATCGATGCTGATTCACCGCAGTTTAGTTGGGAATTCACCAGTATCGATCGCAATTTCCGCCAGTCCGCTTACCAGATCTGGGTAGCCGACTCTCCCGAACAATTAGAAAAATTTGAAGGTAATATCTGGAACAGCGGTAAGATCAATTCCAGCCAGTCATCAGGTGTATTATTTAAAGGAACCCCACTTCAAAGCCGGAAAAAATATTACTGGCGAGTAAAAGTATGGACCGCGGATAACAAAGAGTTGCTTTCTCCAGAAATCGGAACCTTCGAAATGGCCCTTTTGCAGGAAACTGATTGGAACGCTGACTGGGTCGGCTTTCCATCAGGTTGGATTGGCAGGGTGCATTACTTCCGAAGAGTGTTTCATTTTAATAAGGACTTAGTAAAAGCACGTGCCTATGTAGCGGGCATTGGCTATTACGAATTTGAAGTAAATGGAAAAAAAGTGGGTGACTATGTACTTGACCCAGCTACAAGCGATTTCAGCAAAAGCGTTTATTATACCACTTATGATATCAAGGATTATCTGAAGAAAGAAAATGTGATGGTTATTGCTGTTGCTCCAGGTTGGTATGGAATGCCGAAGCTAAAAATGCAGATGGAATTTCAATTCGCTGATGGAACAACAGAAGTGATCTCATCCAGTTCAATCCGTAATGTAACCCTTGGGCCGGTTATTTCCGCCGGTATACTTGACGGCGAAGCTTATGATGCACGCGAGGAAAAGCCTGAATGGAACCTTCCTTCCGACACCATTATAAAGGGATTGCCGAGCCAATTCTGGGGAGTGGCGCCGGTAGTGGAACCTCCAGGCGGCCAGATGAAAGCGCAGCAGATAGAGCCAATAAAAGTGGTTAACGCCTTCAAACCTGTTTCAATAAGCGAACCGCAGCCTGGTGTGTACGTTCTTGATGCCGGAAAGAACACTGCTGGCTGGTTGCATATAAGGGTTAAAGGTGAAAGGGGACAAAAGATTACGATGCGTTTCTCCGAAACAATATATGAGAAAGGTACTGTGAACCAGGAAAATCTCAGAACCGCATGGGCCACTGACACCTATATAATGAAAGGTACTGGCATTGAAGAATGGGAACCACGGTTCACCTATCATGGGTTTCGTTTTGTTCAGATAGAAGGTTTAAAATCAAAACCTGAATTAAATGATTTCACCATCAAACAGGTTCGCTCTGACGTAGAAGAAGCCGGCTCGTTTACCTCCGGTAATGATTTGCTTAACCGGATCAATGAAATGGTGAAACGCACCGAAGCAAGTAATCTTCATAGTATTCCGACTGACTGCCCGCAGCGTGACGAAAGAATGGGCTGGCTGAATGATCTCACAGTGAGAATCGAGCAGGCAATGTATAATTTCAACCTGCATCGTTTTTACGATAAATACATACGCGATGTGGTAGATACCCAAAACGAAAATGGTGAAATAACCGATACTGCACCATATAAGGTGGGAGGAAAACCGGCTGACCCTGTATCAGTTAGCTTCCTGTTGCTGGCTCTGAAAACATATGAATACTACGGCAACACCGAGGTGATCCGCAACAACTATTCACAAATGAAAGCCTGGGTCGATTATATCGAAAGCCGTGCAGTAAATGGTATTGTTGAATACAGTTACTATGGTGATTGGTCACCTCCGGCTGAATTCGGACAGCAAGGTTATGGTTATGGTGCGATTTCAAAAAATACTCCTGGAAATTTTATGTCAACCGGTTACCTGCTTTATTCTGCCAGGCTTATGGCGAAGATGGCCGATATCATGGGAAATACAGCCGACAAGAACAGGTATGAAGCGCTGGCTGAAAAAACATTAAAAGCGTTCAACGACAAGTTCTGGGATGAAAAGACCGGTGGCTACGCAACCAATAATCAATCATGCAATTCGTTCGCCTTGTTTCTTGGGGCACCTGATAAAGAACACGAAGCAAGGGTAGTGGCGAATCTTTTCCAGAAGGTTAAAGAGTATGATTTCCATCTTACTACCGGTAATCTATGTACGAAATATTTACTTGAATCTTTAACGGAAAAAGGACATGTTGATGCGGCTTTTAAAATTGCAACACAGGAAACTTATCCAAGCTGGGGATTTATGCTGGCGAATGGCGCAACCACTTTGTGGGAACGCTGGGAATATGAAACCGGTGGTTCAATGAACTCACACAATCATCCTATGATGGGATCCGTTGGTTCATGGTTATACAAATACATTCTTGGTATCATCCCGGATATTGATTCTCCTGGCTTTGAACGGTTCACGATACGTCCATATATTCCGGCCGATCTGCCTTTTGCAAAAGGAGAATATAAGTCTGTAAAGGGTACGATTAAATCGGAATGGAAAAAAAGCAAAGGCTTACTTACGTTTAACATATCCGTACCTGCCAATTCCACAGCTACTGTTTACATACCGACCAAGCAGGTAAAGTCAATCAAAGAAGGGAATACAAAAATTGAAGGAAATCGCAATTTCAAAATTATTCGCACCGAAGGCGATGCTGCCGTGGTCCAGGTAGGTTCGGGCGACTATTCGTTCACCTCTAAATGGTAATTCGTGAAGGCTCTGATTATTTTACCACTACTATGTGGTGTCACAATGTTTTGTTCTGCCCAATCAAAACCCGAATTGAAAACCGGTTCTTTGAATGTAGTTGGCGTGGATCAGTTTGGAAGAACGATCCCGGCAATCGGGGGTTACAAAGACAAAAAGCAGGTTGGCATTTTTTATTGGCCGTGGATCGGGCAACCTTTTGCAACAGGTTTGTATGATGCTACCAAGATAAGTGCAATGCCAAACGGTTTGAAACTGTTGTATGATTTCAAATCACACGACACTGCTATTAGTCCCAGCGGACAGGCACATTTCTGGGGCGAGCCTATCTGGGGTTATTATAACTCTGCAGATGAATGGGTAATCCGCCGCCAGCTTAAAATGTTAACCACGGCCGGTGTGGATTTCATTGTATTTGACCTGACTAACCGCGTTACCTACAGGGAAGTTTATGAAAAGGTACTTCGCATTATCGAAGAGTTCCAGCAAAATGGATGGAACGCACCTAAGGCAGTATTTTATACGCATTCCAAATCTATGGAAACAACACAGGTGTTGTATGATGATCTGTATAAGCGTAGACTATATGAGAATGCCTGGTATAAAGTGAAAGGCAAACCAATGATCATTGCATATACCGATACTGCCGATGACAGGGCAGAAGCAATAAGCCGGAGTGATCATGGCTATGTACCAAAACTTTACAGCGAAGAAGTAAAGAACTTTTTCTATTTCAAAAAACCCCAGTGGCCCTTTGATCCAACTTTCCAGGATGGTTTTCCATGGATCGAATGGTCGTTTCCACAGCCGTTACATGGCGGAATCATGAGTGTTTCCGTGGCCAGTCATCCTAAAGTTCCAATGTCAAGATCAGTAACATCCGGATGGATCAACTGGGGTAGAGGTTGGGATCCTGATAAGAAACAAAACATTGCTGAAGATGTGGACCGGGGAACCTTTTTTCAACGGCAATGGGATCATGCCATTAAGGTTGATCCCGACACAGTTTTTATCGGCGGTTGGAACGAATGGATTGCTTATAAACAACCTTATGGTGATGAATATATGTTGTGCGATGCAGCAAACAAGGAATACTCGCGCGATATAGAACCCATGAAAGGTGGGTATGAAGATGCGTTCTATATTCAGATGATTAAAAATATCCGCAGGTACAAAGGATTGCCTGCTACTATAAACAATACTGTTCCCCGTACTATCAACATCAAAGGTGCTCCTTCGCAATGGAACGGTGTAAACACTTACAGGAATATTGAAAGCAGTGCTTTGCCCAGAAGCCATTATGGCGCTTCAAAGACAGTGTTTTATGAACTTCCTGCACCTGTCAATAATATTAAGGAAGTAAAAATATCACATGATAAAGGTTATGTATATTTTTTAATACAAACAGAAAAGGACTTCCAGCCGTCCTCTTCACCTCTTAAAGGTCTGAACATTTTTGTAGGTATAGGTGAGCCTGCATTAAAGGGATGGAAAGGATACGATTTCATTGCGACACTTGAACCGGGTGCATCCGGGTTCAGTCTTAAAAAACTTGACCAATCATTCGTTTCCGGGAACGTTGGAAAACCGGTGTTTTCAATCAACAAAAATATTGTGCAGGTAAAAATATCCCGCAAACAGCTGGGGGCGTTGGCCGGCACAAACGCTATCTATTTTAAAGTAACCGATGGTATACAAAACCCGGAAGATCTTATGGACACCTATTTGTCTGGCAGTGCCATGCCTATGGGAAGGCTCAGTTATCAATATCGATTAAGCAATTAAAGGGAGAAGGCAAGAATTGTGCATAAATCAAAACAACATGTTATATCTTAAGAAACAACTTCGCTCAATAATATTTTCAGGCTTGATTGGCAGTAGCCTGTTGTTTGCATCATGTTCAGGAACTGGATCATTTCAGATTGCGTCGCTCCAGGTTGAGGGCCGGGATAGTTTAGCCGGCAGCGATATTACCAAACCGCGGTTCAGCTGGAAACTTGAGTCTGATGAAAGAGATTTACTTCAAACCAGTTACCATTTATTGGTAGCAAGCACCAGGGAAAAATTAGACAACAACGAAGGGGATCTTTGGGATACCGATAAGGTGAACTCAGACGCTTCTATCAACATTGAATACAGTGGCAAGCCGTTTTCTTCTTATCAGAATTGTTTCTGGAAAGTAAAGGTTACAACGAATAAAGGTGATGAAGTCTGGAGTAAACCCGCATCCTGGAGCATTGGTCTGCTGGATTCAACGGATTGGAAGGCGAAGTGGATAGGACTGGATGGTTTTAATGAACGGGACCGGCCCGAAAATACCTTCACCAGGCTTTCAGCAAGATACCTCCGTAATGAATTTGCTGTTGACAAAAAGGTTGAATCGGCCACTGCCTATATCTGCGGCATGGGTCTTTATGAGCTTTATCTCAATGGTGAAAAAGCAGGTATTGACGTACTGGCACCAACAGTTTCAGAATACAATAAAAAACTATTTTATAACACTTATGATGTAACCAACCTTATCAAAGAAGGCCGGAACTGTGCGGGGGTCATACTTGGTAATGGCCGGTATTTTGGCGTCAGAAACTATCATGGCAAACCGGATCCGCTCACACAGATTCCACAAGTAAGTTATGGTTTACCGAGATTATTGCTTCAGATCCGTGTTGTATATACTGATGGCAGTACAAGCTTAATCACATCTGATGAAAACTGGAAGGTTACTGATCAGGGGCCTATCATTGCAAACAATGAGTTTGATGGTGAAGAATATGATGCAACCAGGGAACTTAATGGTTGGAACAAGACGGGTTATGATGATGGTACATGGAAAGCAGTAAACCTGATGCCACCTGCTGCAACACAGCTTGTCGCGCAGCCCAACGAAAATATACGTGTTAAGGAAATACTGAAACCGAAAGAAGTGATTGCTACTTCCAGGAGCACCTATGTTCTTGATATGGGGCAGAATATGGTTGGCTGGCTTGCCATCCGTGTTAGTGGTCAACAGGGCGACACCATCAAAATGCGGTTTTCAGAAACGCTCAAGGGAAAAGACTCATTGTACCTCGACAATATGCGCAATGCGCAGGTAACTGACAAGTATGTGGTTAAGGGTGATGGTGTGGAGCATTGGGAACCAAGATTTGTTTATCATGGATTCCGGTATGTAGAAATTCATGGATTAAGATCGGCACCAACTGTAAGCGATTTTGAAGGAAGAGTGATTTATGATGATATTGAAACAACAGCAACTTTCAGAACATCAAACGAAACCATTAACCAGATTCACCGCAATTCATACTGGACCATCCGTGGCAACTATCGCGGCATGCCTACTGATTGCCCGCAGCGCGATGAAAGAGTAGGTTGGTTAGGCGATCGTGTTATAAGTTCGTATGGTGAAAGCTTTTTATTTGATAACTCGCGACTGTATGCAAAATGGCTGGATGATATCCGTGACGCACAGAAAGATAATGGTAGTGTGCCAGACATTGTTCCCTCTTTCTGGGACCGTTATGCAGATAATGTAACCTACCCCAGTGCCTTTATATTTATTCCTGAGATGCTAAGGAAGCAGTTTGGTGATACGCGCAGCTTCGCCAGACAATATGATGCAATGAAGAAGTGGACCATGTATATGTGGAACACCTATCGGGAAAATGATCTTGTATTGAAAGATAATTACGGCGACTGGTGCGTTCCTCCCGAGTCACTGGATCTGATCTGGTCACAGGATCCAAACCGTACCACTGAAGGCGGTTTACTTGCTTCTGCTTATTATTATCATTGCCTGAACCTCATGAAAGGATATGCGACACGATTAAACAAACCTGAGGATGTTTCCGTGTATAATGATATCGCTGCCAAGGTGCATACTGCATTTAACAAACGGTATTATAATGCCGACAAGAAATCTTATGCCAATAATACCGTTACCGCGAACCTTCTTCCGTTAAGTTTTGGTCTTGCTCCTGAAGAGGACAGGGCAGCAGTGTTCTCTAACATTCGCGCCAGGCTTAAAGAGTTTGATGATCATGTGAACTCAGGGATCATTGGAGGTATGTGGCTGATGCGCGGGTTAACAGACAACGGAGCGGCAGACCTCGCTTATAAACTTGCCACCAACAGAACTTATCCCAGCTGGGGTTATATGATTGAGAAAGGCGCAACGACCATTTGGGAATTATGGAACGGTGATGCAGCAAACCCAATGATGAATTCGGGCAACCACCAGATGCTGCTCGGTGATTTATTGATCTGGTATTATGAGAATCTCGCCGGTATTAAAACAGACGACCAGCAGGTGGCATTCAAAAAGGTGATCATGAATCCTATATTCCCCGAAGGACTTGATTTCGTGGAAGCATCACTAAATACAAAATATGGTACCGTAAAAAGTGCCTGGAAAAAAACGGCTTCTGGTATTGAATGGAACATTACAATTCCTGCCAACGCGTCTGCAGAAGTTTACTTTCCTACCATGGATGCCGCTAAGGTTAAGGAGGGTGGAAAGGCTGTAACTCAATTAACCAGTGTTAACCGGCCGGATGCGAAAGACAAAGGGATGCTTTCCATTGGATCTGGCACTTACCAATTCACAATTAGTAAATAGGACTAGTAATTATGCAGGCAATTCTTGGAATTTTTTATCACCTGATCGGTGGTGTTGCATCAGGCAGCTTTTATGTACCATACAAAAAAGTAAGGGGGTGGTCGTGGGAAACATACTGGCTGGCAGGAGGTTTATTCTCATGGCTGATTATTCCACCAATCGTAGCCTGGGCCACCATACCGGGTTTTGCTTCAATTATTGCTGAAGCATCTTTCGACACTTTCTTCTGGACCTTTTTCTGGGGCGTACTCTGGGGTGTTGGTGGCCTGATGTATGGGTTGGGCATGCGATATCTTGGTATGTCATTAGGCAATTCCGTTTTGCTTGGTTTTACATCAGCTTTTGGCGCCCTCGCTCCACCCATCTATTATGATCTCGCAAATGTACAGGGGAAGATTACTTTTTCAAACCTGGTTGAATCCACCTGGGGCAATGTCGTATTACTTGGCGTATTGCTTTGTTTAATTGGGATTTATGTTTGCGGGAAAGCCGGTTATCAAAAGGAAAAGGAATTGCCGGAAGAGAAAAAGCAGGAAAGCGTTAAAGAATTCAATCTCAAAAAGGGATTAGTAATCTGTATACTATCGGGCATACTCAGTGCAGGTTTCAATTATGGTATAGAAGCTGGTGCTCCAATGGCTGAGGTGGCCAATGAGTCCTGGAAAGCAGCAAATCCTTCGGAAAGCATCAATTTCCTTTTCAAAAACAACGTGATCTATGTTGTTCTGTTATGGGGCGGACTGGCTTCAAATCTTATCTGGTGTTTGATCTTAAGTTTGAAAAATAAAACTTACACAGATTACACAAACCGGAAAACACCATTGGTACGTAATTATATTTTTTGTGCTGTAGCAGGTACCACATGGTTTATGCAGTATCTCTTTTATGGTATGGGCGAAAGCAAATTGGGAAACGGCTCGAGCTCATGGATTCTTCATATGGCCTTCATTATACTCGTGGCTAACTTCTGGGGTTTTGCTTTGAAGGAGTGGAACGGCGTTTCAAGGAAAACGATGAGGACGATTGTTCTGGGCATCATCCTTATTATACTTGCTGTGATTGTTGTTGGTTATGGTAATTCACTACACAATTAAACGAGATGAAAACAAGGCAGTCCATTATAGCAGTTTTTGATATCGGTAAAACCAATAAAAAATTGCTGTTGTTTGATGAGGCATATCAGCTGGTGTGGGAAGAAACGGCGAGTTTCGAAGAAACAACCGACGAAGAAGGATTTCCCTGTGAAGACATAGCTATTCTTACTGCCTGGATATTGCGGCATACCCAGTTACTTATTGAGTCGAAGACTTATGAATTAAAAGCCGTTAATTTTTCTACTTACGGAGCATCGGTTGTTTACCTGGACAAGGATGGCAAGTTACTCGCGCCACTTTATAATTATCTTAAACCATATCCGGAAGCATTGCTTCAGCGGTTCCTGGAAAGTCATGGTAGCAAGGAACAGATTGCCTTAGAAACATCTTCTCCGGTGATGGGTCATCTGAACGCAGGACTCCAGTTGTATTGGTTCAAACACGAGCGCCCGGAGCTATATAAAAAACTTCACACCGTTCTGCATTTTCCTCAATACCTCAGCCTCCAGTTAACCGGCCGCAGCATTGCTGAAATGACAAATGTTGGTTGTCACTCGGCGATGTGGAACTTTGTAAAAGGAGACTATCATCAATGGCTGAACCAGGAAGGTATCTCGTCACATTTGCAACAGGTTGTAACCGGCAACGAAGCGGTTGTTGTAAAAACTGATTCAGGAAAAGCACTCACTGTCGGTATCGGTCTTCATGATAGTTCTGCTGCGATAGTCCCTTATCTT
This sequence comes from Bacteroidota bacterium, assembly GCA_023416995.1. Lineage (GTDB taxonomy): Bacteria > Bacteroidota > Bacteroidia > Chitinophagales > Chitinophagaceae > DATHKG01. The sequence goes on along the minus strand of JAEZGI010000055.1, from coordinate 44,626 downwards.
CTCAGTTTCACGGAACCTTTTGTAATTGTATCTACCGGCACCTGGACCATCAGTCTTAATCCCTTTAATCAGCAACTGCCCGGCAATGATGAATTGAACCGTGGTTGTTTAAGTTATCTGACTTATGATGGAAAGGCTGTAAAGGTTTCTATGTTGTTTTCGGGGCATGATCATAATGAACAGGTCCTCCGTATAGCTGATTATTTCCGTGCAGATGCAGGGCATCTACAGTCGCTGTCGTATGACAGCCGGTGGATAAATGAAGAGAATTTCGAGCCGATAATCAACGGCAACTATGAAGCTGCTTCACCGACTGACCCCTGCGTGTTTCATCTTCGGCCGATGAGTAATTTTCAATCAGCAAGTCATGCATATCATCGTTTGATTGCGGACCTGATCGCACGGCAGGTGAATGCAATCACGTCGGTGATGAATGGCGGTGGTATAAAAAAGATGTATGTTGATGGTGGCTTCTGCAAGAACAAAATTTATATGCAGCTATTGACAAATGCCTTCCCACAAATAGAAGTGTACGCGAGTTCCATGAAACAGGGCACCGCCCTCGGCGCGGCACTGGCCATTCACAAAAAATGGAACGACAAAAAACTACCCCATTCGCTCATTGAATTGAAGCACTGGCCCAAAACAATTTAACACACTCCGCTAACTAACACAACCAGTTTTCAGCAGCTCTGTTTGCATCACATTTTGAAAATATTTTTCTTCCTGTCGTTAGGATAACACAGGATAGAAAAGCTGTTTTGCGTATATACTTTTACATACAGTAACACTTTATTGTTACAATTACATCAACAACAATAAAAAAAACTATATGGATAAGATTGAATCAACATTCAGGCATGTGAGTTATTTATGGGACAATGAAAAGGCAGCCGCGTTGGCCGGTGACGAAGTGGCCCTGCTGATTTATCGATCAAATCTGCTCGGTGCAGATTTGCGTCTTACTAATTATGGGGGCGGTAATACTTCATGTAAGGCGATGGCAAAAGACCCGCTGACCGGCGCCGAAACTGAGGTTATGTGGGTAAAAGGTTCAGGCGGTGATATCGGTACCTTAAAAAGATCTGGTCTTGCTGCGCTGTATGTTGACCGGCTGCGTAGTCTTCAAAGCATCTATAAAGGGTTGCAGCAGGAAGATGAAATGGTTGCGTTGTTCAATCATTGCATTTATGATCTTGACAGCAAGGCGCCTTCTATCGATACACCGCTTCACGCTTTTCTTCCGTTTAAACACATCGATCACCTGCATCCCGATGCTGCCATTGCAATCGCCGCTGCGACAGATGGTAAAAAGATCACACAGGAGATTTTTGGCGGAACATTGGGATGGGTAGACTGGCAAAAACCGGGATTCGATCTCGGCTTGCAGTTGAAACAATGTTTGGATGAAAATCCTGGTATTCGTGGCATCATGCTCGGAAGTCATGGTTTATTCACCTGGGGTGATACAGCATATGAATCTTATATAAATACATTAGAAGTTGTAGAGAAGTGTGCCGAATATCTTGAACAGCATCTTGGTAAAAATGGGCCCGTGTTTGGAGGTGCTGTCCGCGAATCGTTACCCGAAGAGAAACGTAAACAGCAAGCTGCCAGGCTCGCTCCGGTCTTACGTGGACTCTGCAGCAGTGATCAGCGAATGATCGGTCATTTTACGGACGATGCCAGGGTGCTTGAATTTATTAATTCAAAAGATATGGCTCGCCTTGGGCCGTTGGGCACCAGCTGCCCTGACCACTTTCTTCGTACCAAGATCAGCCCCCTGATCTTATCGCTTGATGCGGAAGCAGATCTTTCAGATCATGGCTCACTGAAGCAGCAATTAACGCCGCAGTTTGAAGCATACCGCAAAATGTATACGGATTATTACAACACCTGTAAACATGATAACAGTCCCGCAATGCGTGATGCAAATCCTGTTATAATACTGTATCCGGGTGTTGGTATGTTTAGTTTCTCAAAAGATAAACATACTGCTAAAGTTGCAGCAGAATTTTATATCAATGCTATCAATGTAATGCGTGGTGCAGAGGCAGTAAGCGAGTATACAGCTTTACCGCGGCAGGAGGCGTTCAATATTGAATACTGGTTATTGGAAGAAGCCAAGCTGCAACGCATGCCTAAGCCAAAATCGCTGAGTGGGAAAGTGGCCGTTGTTACCGGAAGTGCGGGCGGTATCGGAAAAGCAATCGCACATAAATTTGCAGAGGAAGGAGCCTGTGTTGTATTAAGCGATATCAACCAGGAACGGCTCGCAAATGCCCGTAGCGAATTTGAACAGAAATTCGGAAGTAATGTTGTCGCTGCCACGTTGTTGAATGTCATGAACGCGGACTCGGTTTCTAATGCTTTTGCTGAAGCAAATCTCGCTTTTGGTGGTGTAGATATCGTGGTTAATAACGCTGGTATCAGTATTTCAAAATCTATTGCCGAACATTCGCTCGAAGAGTGGGATCTTTTATATGATATCCTTGTTAAGGGGCAATTCATCACGTCAAAGATGGCTGTAGACGTTATGCGTCGGCAGGGATTGGGTGGCGATCTGATCAATATTGTTTCAAAGAATGCTGTCGTTGCAGGTCCAAACAACGCCGGATACGGATCAGCCAAAGCTGCACAGGCACATCTTACACGGTTGATGGCTGCAGAACTTGGTGCAGACAACATTCGCGTCAATGCCGTGAATCCGGATGCTGTTATTGCAGACAGTAATATCTGGGCAGGAGGATGGGCCGAAGGACGTGCAAAGGCTTATGGTATCACCGTTGAAGAACTTCCTGCGTATTACGCTAAAAGAACTTTGCTTAATGAGATCATTTTGCCAGCGGATATTGCCAATGCCTGTTATGCCTTTGTTGGTGGGTTGTTAAATAAATCAACGGGTAATCAAATCAATGTTGATGGCGGTGTTGCAATGGCATTTGTTCGTTAGTTCCAAAAGGTTCGCGAGCTGTGACACGCAAAGAACTTGTGACAGTTCCTTCGGCAGTAAAACAAGTGAGGTGGACAAGCAAAAAGCTTGTGACAAGTTCCTGCAGCATGTAAAACAAATTATGAGATGAAGATGGAATATAATCCGAATTATCCGGATGTTGATTCATTGCGTGAAAAGGCCCGACGGACAATCCCCGGGTTTGCATTCGAATATGTTGACGGTGGCTGTAACGAGGAAGTGAATCTTCGGAACAACACTGCTGATATCAGGCGGGTTGAGTTGAAGCCGGTTTATCTGAAAGACTTCAATGGAGTAAGTTTAAAAACGAATCTGCTGGGACATACTTATGATTTACCATTTGGTATTGCACCTGTCGGTCTCCAGGGACTCATCTGGCCCGGAGCACCCGACTTCCTGGCCAGGGCTGCGTTCGATAATAACATACCCTTTATACTTAGCACGGTTACTACCAGCAGCCTGGAAAGGATCGCTGAAATTACACAGGGACAGGCGTGGTTCCAGTTGTATCATCCTGCAGAGAGAAGTGTTACAGACAGCCTGCTTGAGCGACTTGACAAGGCGGGCTATAAGGTACTTGTTCTTCTTGCAGATGTTCCTTCATTTGGATATCGTTCAAAGGAGATTCGCAATGGCCTTGCGATGCCGCCGAGGATGACGATGCGAAATATGTTACAAATTGCGTCAAAACCCGGATGGGCATTGCGTACTTTAATACACGGGCAACCTGAGTTTGCGACGCTGAAGCCCTATATGCCAAAGGGTATGAACATGCATCACCTTGGTTTGTTCATGAACAAAACCTTCAACGGGCGTCTTACTGAAGACAAAATCAACTATATAAGAGATCGTTGGAAAGGAAAGCTGATCATTAAGGGTATCGCCAGCGAATACGATGCGGAACAGGCCTGCCGTTTAGGTATAGATGGACTTATTGTTTCGAATCATGGAGGCCGGCAACTTGACGCGGGTGAGTCTGCTATACATTCACTCAAGAGGGTATTAAAGGCGCGAAACAGCGATATTACGGTAATGATGGATAGTGGAATCCGCTCGGGGCCGGATATCGCACGGACGCTTGCCAGCGGCGCCAGCTTTGCGTTTCTGGGCCGGGCCTTCATGTATGGTGTTGCGGCACTTGGCAAAGATGGTCCTTCACACACCATCCAGATACTGAAAAAGCAGCTATTGCAAGTGATGGAACAGCTAAGTTGTCACCAGGTCGCCGATCTGCCATCCCATGTTATTAAAGACTAGAAATCCGGTGGTTCATTAACAAGGATTACACTTCTGCATTTCAGCAGCAATCATCTTTTGTTTTTCCCCTGTATGGTTCATCTGCCTGCAGTTGGAAACGATGGTTATATAAGAGCCATGCGGCTTACCCACCGGTTCCCTTCACCACAAACTTCATGATGCAGGCGCTACCTTGTGGTCTTCGGTTGTTCCTATACGTTAGTTAGAAAGGATCGGACTTGATTATGTGTGCCGCTTTCATTTCTTTCCAAAATTTAGCGGGAAATTGTTTTACATGAAGCTGGCCGCTGCAGAAACGTAGCGTTGCCTCAATCCAAGGTGCAAAGGCAACGTTTGCATCCCAAATGATGATGGCACAAGTTTTTAAAACCTGCCATATTCAATACACCATTTCCTTGACACAAAGCAAATCGGTAAAAATATTGGACAACAATTGTATGAACGACAACAATACTATCACAAGGAGGCAGGCAGTTGCAGGTCTTGGGACCGGGCTGGCAGCAGTAGTGGCAACCCCCTCATTTGCGGGCGGATTTTCCGGCATAGAGTCTTCAGAAACTACCAATAATGTTACAATGGAGGATCCAACTACAAAATATCCAAAACCTCCATTTAAAGGGCAGTCGCAGCCATGGCCCGGCCTGGCGGGAAAAATGGATCCAAGACCGGATCATGGAGAAAAGAGTTATAAGGGATCTGGCCGGCTGAAGGGACGTAAAGCCCTGATAACCGGAGGCGACTCAGGTATGGGACGAGCCGCGGCAATAGCATTTGCCCGGGAAGGGGCAGATGTGGCAATTAATTACCTGCCTGCTGAGGAACCGGATGCCCAGGAAGTGCTGGCAATTATCAAGGCTGAAGGAAGAAAGGGTGTTGGTATACCTGGTGATATCCGCAATGAAACATTTTGCCAGAAACTCGTAACCGATGCAGTGGCTGCTCTTGGTGGTTTAGACATCGTGGTTAACAATGCGGCGCGACAACAGACAAGACCATCAATTGGCGAAATAAGCAGCGAAGATTTTGATGCAACCATGAAAACGAATGTGTATGCACCATTCTGGATCACAAAAGCTGCAGTGCCGAATCTGAAGCCTGGATCAGCGATCATTTACACCACATCCGAACAGGCTTATGATCCGTCTGCTGAATTACACGACTATGCTCAGACAAAGGCGGCTAATATGAATGCCGTTAAATCGCTCGCCAAACAACTGGCACCAAAAGGCATAAGAGTAAATGGAGTTGCGCCCGGACCGATCTGGACGCCTTTACAGGTAAGTGGCGGTGCCACCCAGGAAAAACTTAAGAATTTCGGGGGTGACACGCCAATTGGCCGTCCGGGCCAACCTGTCGAACTTGCATCCATCTATGTGCAGTTAGCCGCCAGTGACGGCAGCTATTCTATCGGTCAGATTTTCGGAGCCGGTGGAGGTGGGGGCCAGCCGTAGATGATCAGCCTTTTCCCGGTCTCGCCGGTCTTACTTCAATTTTGCTTGGTAGGGTACGTGGATGCATATCCAATAAATCGGATACCATCTGGCCTATATCTTCTGGTTGTATTTTCCAGGCGTCAGCATCTGACACTACATGATCTGCAAATTCTGTAGCCACTGAACCAGGCATTATGGTCGTTACCTTGATGCCGTGTTTGCGGATGTCAAGCAACAGCGCCTGAGAAAATCCTACAAGGCCAAATTTGCTGGCGTTGTACGCTGTACCATTTTCAAAGAAGTTAGTACCCGCGAGGCTGGCAATGGTAATTACATATCCCTGTGATTGTTTAAGTGCATCGAGCGCTGACTTCACAGTATTGAAAACACCTGTAAGATTGGTGTTTATCGTTTCGTTCCATTGTTCAACGGTTAGTTGCTCAAAATTGACAAGATGTCCTACGCCTGCATTCGCAACTACAACGTCCAGCTGTCCAAAATGATGGAGGATCTTTTTTACAGCGGTCTGTTCTGAATCAAATGAACTTACATCTGATTCAAGAGCGAGTATGCGCGCAGGATCATTACTCAAAGATTCTGCGGCTTTTTGGGCGGCGCTCAATGACCGGCTTGATATCGCAACCCGCATACCTCTTTCAAGTAATGTTTTTGCTACTCCAAGTCCAATGCCCTTACTGCCACCGGTAATATAGGCTACCTTGTTTTCTAAATCGTTCATGTATAAAAGTTTTAATTGTTTTATGATGAAGAGGAATTTCCTGTTTTAATAACAAAAGCGTTTAATTCAGTGATCTTGTCGTCCCGGAAACGCCATACATCACAATAGGTATAAGTTGCGCCAACACCGTGTTCGTCTTTCAATGTTATTTTACCTGTTGCAACCAAAAAATCACCGTCTGCAATAAGTTGGTCCACGATGACAGCAGGTGGTTCCCGGTAAGTCGCGCTCATATATTCGCGCACGGCTTGTTTTCCCTGAAGTGTTCTTTCTCCAACGAAGTTCCATACTATATCTTCGGTGCATAATCTCAGAAAGCCTTCATGATCACCCGCATCAATCGCAGCATTTCCTTGCAGTAAAATTGATTTTTGATTTTCGGACATTGCATATCGATTTAAAGATTTCGCTAAGAATCCGGTTGAAAAGGGGTGTAAAGATAGGGTAGACAAAAATAACCAACTCAAATTTGCGTCAGGGCTCGCAGACCGAAGAATAATTTCGAATCGTAAATTTAAATTAGATTAGTATTTGCGATTTCAATATGGTTCACCGGTAGATATGTAGCATTGCATCAGTAAGGTGCTTAGGTGTGTTTTACTTTAATCCTAAAATCTAATATTATGAACCGCGTACAGGTAGTCGGAAACGATGAAGGAAATTTACTTCATATTGCAAAAGGGCAGTATCGGATCATAGTGTCGAGTAAGGACACGAATGGTGAATATGCAATCATTGAAATGAATGTGCCGCCAGGTGGTGGGCCAGGTCCACATGCACATAACCACATAGAAGAGGTGTTTTATGTTGCCACAGGCGAAATTGAATTTCGGTCCGACAGCGGATTTTACACTGCAAAAGCAGGCGATACCGTTCGGATCCCAAAAGATGGTGGCGTTCATGCTTTCACAAATACTTCCGACAAAGCAGCCAGGTTGATCTGTACGGTGTATCCGGCAGGTTTAGATGAAATGTTTGTGGAAGTTTCCTCGGCCGATCCTGCGGCAATGAGATCAATTGGTGAAAAACATGGTAATGAATTTTTTACGCCGGATTATTTTGATTCAAAGTCATAATATGTTTCCTGCTTCATATGAATCCAAAGCCAGGTTCGCATCACGGAGCCGGTTGTTTCCAAACATCCGCATAATCACCAGGATGTCGACGGAACTGCACCTGCACATAACTGCATAGCGGATTAACCTGTAGTTGATTCAGGCGTGCGTGTTCAACCATTGCTTCTAACAGCATCCTGGCCAGGCCCTGTCCTTCCGCTTCCGGCGCAACTTCTGTGTGATACACAGTGAGTGTTTTTCCCGACACACTTATTTCCATCGCGGCCACATTTTCGTTGCCGTCAGAAATATAAAATGTGCCACGATCATTATCATCCAATTTCAGCTCCACTTGTTGCATAAGCAATGGTTGATATCAGTAGCCAGGACTAATTAAGCAGAAAATAATAAATAACCGCCCATACAGCAATAAATGTTAAGCCGAGCGGAAGTACAGACTTGATTTTTGCAGTGTTTTTTGTAACCAGCAGGTAAAGCAGATAAACAATAAACACTGCGATGAGGCCAATGGGAACAAATGGATATGTCATACGAGCCTGTTTAAGTTTCACCAACAATATACTCAAACAAATCGGATAACCATTCAGGTACAATTTAAGAACAAGGCAAATACACGCTAAAGCTGGATCCCAAGCCCGGAGAACTTACCACCCGAATCATACCGCTGTGGTTTTCCACTACTTTTTTTACGATTGATAAACCCACACCTGTTCCGCCGTAATCATTTTTATTATGTAAACGTGCGAACATCTTAAAGATCTGGTCAGCATATTTTTGCTCAAAGCCGATACCATTATCACATACTTCAATCACATCATACTGCCTACCATCTTCAGTTACTTTTGTTGCGGTTATATCAATTTGTGCCTGGACGTCATTTTTGCTATACTTTAAAGCGTTCCCTATAAGATTTTGTAATAATTGTTGCAGTTGTCGCCTGTAGCCCGTGACAACAGGCAGTTGAGCAACGCTTATGACAGCGTTTTTTTCCTGTATATGAAGTTCAAGGTCTTCCAGAACTATCTGCACTTTTTTATTAAGATCGATGTTTTCCATTTGCAACGGACGATCACTTACATGTGAATAAAGCAACAGGTCGTCTATGAGATTGCCCATACGTTGGGTGGCATCCTGGATGCGTTTGAACGATAGCTGCTGGGCTTCGTTAATATGGCTGCTTAACTGATCTTTGAGTTTCTGCGTAAAAAAATGGATCTTTCGCACCGGTTCTTTAAGGTCATGTGAGGCCGCATGCGCAAACTCTTCAAGGTTTTGGTTCGATCGTCGTAATTCCTGGTTAAGACTTTCGAGTTCTATTGTTCTTTCAAGGACACGTCTTTGTAACTCGGCTTCGTTTTCTTTTAGATGTTGTTGATATAAAATCTGCTGCGTAACATCCTGTACAACGCCCAGCATCACTGCAGGCTGATCTTTTTTATGAGGAAGCATTTTGCCAAAGGCGCGGAGGTGTCGTATGCCTGTTGTATGGGGATCCATTATTTTAAATAAAAGATCGAGTCGATTATTGTTCTGAGTTCTTTTTGCGTCGTCGAGCACCGTCCTGCAACGATCGCGATCTTCGGGATGCACCACCATCAGAATTGTACTTATGGGTACCTGGTGGTGAGAGAGACCGAACCAGTCCATGATGCGATCTGAACAGGTGCCCACATCACTAGCCAGATCAATACGAAAATGCCCGAGATCAGCGACATCAATGGCCAGCTGCAATTCCTGACTTTTTTCTTCGATTGCTTTCCTGGCCTTTACCTGCTCAGTAACTTCTGTGGCCACGTCCATTACACCGACAACTTTCTGGTTTTCTATGAGTGGTGTATATGCAAAATTGAAATAACGTTCTTCGAGAATGCCATCCCGGGATAGCGGAACCAATATTTCGTTTCCGTATTCCTGCCTTCCTGTCTGGTAAACTGTACGTAGTCTTTCATAACCAGGCTGACTTTTCAGCTCGGGGACTGATTCGAGCAAGGGTTTGTTTAACACATCGGGCCCTTTATTAATCATCTGTAACATGCGTTCATTGATGGTATCAACTACCAGCTCATCACCGCGAAGTATAAGCATGGGAACCGGGGCGGTGTGTATAATATTTCGTAGCTGTTTGTCTTTTTCGATTAGTTCAAACTGGTTTCTTTTTTGCTCACTGATGTCGGTAAATAGTAAAGCAACCTTTTTACTTGTATGGTCACCTATCCGAAATCCATATACGTCGAACCAGCGGCCCATAGCAACAGAACCTTGCGTAAAGCGGGTAGGTTCACCGGTCGTGGCTACTGCGCCATATAATTCGAACCAATGTCGTTCCAGGTTGGGCACCAGCTCCCGCGCAGTTTTACCTACAGCGTCTATGAGTCCGGTTTGTTTTTCAAACACCCGGTTAATTTCAAGGAAGCGGTAATCGACCGGTTGGTTTTGCGCATCAAAGATCATCTCAAATACACAAAAGCCCTGGTCCATCGACTCGAATAAACTTCGGTATTTTGCTTCACTTTCCTGCAGCGCCTCTTCGGCCTCTTTACGATTCGTGATGTTGGTAGCAGCGCCGAACCATTCGATTATTTCCTGCCGGTCATTAAAGATCGGGGTTGCACGGGAGAAGGTCCATCCAGGGGTTTCGTCTTTGCTGTTCACCTGGTGTTCCAACTCAAAAGTTGTTTTCGTCAGAATGGCTTTCCCGACAGCCGCTTTTACCCTGTCTTGATCGCGGGGATGAATATACTTCTGGATCCAGTCTTTTATAGGTTTCCCTGTATGCGACACAAAATCTCTTCCATGCAGCTCAAGCAGTTCGCTCCAGTCAGCATTCATCCTGAATAAAACGTTCGAAGTGGCCGTTACGAGCGCACGGAAGCGTTGTTCGCTTTCTTCAACCTGGTGGAATGATCGCTGCAACTCGAAATGAGCATCTTCGGTTTTCTTAGCTGTGACCTGTGCTGTGATATCTTCGGCGCTATGGATAATATAATCTACTTCGCCATTTGCGGAAAACACAGGGGCGTTGCTGATTCGCCAGAACTTCTCTATATAGGTGCCATCGTGATTGCGAAGATTGTAACGGTGAACAGCAATAATATGAGGTTCTTTTTTTGTTGCAACATGTTGATAAGATAATAAGGCTTCATTGCCGCCACCAGGACTGGTATCCTCGTTCAATGGAAAAACCTCAAAAACACCCTTATGTAGCAAGTCTTCTTTGTTATAGCCGGTAAGTTTCTGATAAGCAACCGTGGAAGCCAAAATGGTAAACCGGGGCGGGTCGTTTTTGACGAGCAGGATGTTTCCCGGCATTGCATCAAAAATTGCCATGTAATAATTTTCCGGGGTCTGTACAGAAGTAAGTGCGTCCTGTCGAATCATGATCATTGAAGTTAAGGATAATCCTGACCCGGAAATGGTGCGCACGCATCTTTAATGTGAAGCCAGATCACCGCTTATTTGCATTCCTGGCTTCCAGGAAACAAGGTCAGGTGAACTAATTGATTTTTATATAGTAAAGTATTTAGGCTTCCTTTGGCTTTATCGCCCGGGTACCACTAAAATGGCATTGTCAATGCTGCCGCAAATTGTAGTTTGCGTTAAATTTATAATTATGAAGAGCATTACAATCGCTGCAGCACTTGCCCTGGTTTCTTTGATGACTTTGCTGGCATGCAGCAAAAAGAACGATGACAAGTCTCCCGATTTGCTAATGCACAACCTGCAGGTTGAAAGTATTATCGCCCCCGGTGGTGTCCAGTCTGTCACTAACCGTTGTTTTATTAACCTGTACGAAGGTGTTGCTTTTACGAAGTCGGAAGCTGAAGCAGCTTCAAGTAAGGTTGACTTCGCTTATAACTATCATGGTGGCGGTTGCTCATCATGTCGTTTTTTTGAGAATGTTACATCGATGTCAACTCGTACAGGTTATGTGCAATCTTTTTCAACGATCACCAATTCACAGCTTGCTAATGTCGAAAAAGCGAACGATGTTACCATTGCGCAGTTTGATGCGCTGAAAACCCAGGATGATGTTGATAAACTTTTTGCTGAAAAGACTTTTACTTTATATGGATCTGCTGATGTGACTAATCGTGTCACCGATGCGGCAGTAGGCAGGGTCTTTGCCTTTACCGACAAAGAGGGAAGAAAGGGTTTATTTAAGATAGGTGATTATATTGCCAATGTACCAAATGGGGATAAAGCAACTTTACAGTTGACCATTAAAATAGTACCCTAGATATCAGATAAATATGTTGAAGTTATTAATTGCCAATCTCAATAAATATGTTCAATTAACTTCAGAAGAATCAGACGTCGTATCGTCTTTGTTCGTTTATCGTAAGTATAAAAAACGCCAGTTCATTTTGCAGGAAGGAGAACCGACCCGACATGAAACCTTTATCGCCAGGGGCCTGACGCGAACATATGAGATTGACGAAAAGGGGCATGAGCATGTTGTGCAGTTTGGACTTGAAGATTGGTGGGTTGGTGATTTGTACAGTTTTCTTTCGGCATCACCAAGCAAATACAATATTGATTGCCTGGAGGATACCGAAGTGTTCCAGATTTCCAAAAATGATCTTGAACAACTTTATGAGCGTGTACCCAAACTTGAACGACATTTTCGCATCTTAATACAAAATGCATTTATATCTGCCATACAACGGCTTTCTGCAACCCTTGCTCAAAGTGCGCAGGAACGGTACGAAGCGTTTATAAAACGCTACCCGCAGATCGAACAACGTGTTCCCAATCACCAGATCGCTTCTTATCTTGGTATCACTCCACAAAGTTTAAGCAGGATACGCTCGGGCCGTGCCCGGCACTAATTCATCCGCCTTTCTTTCTCATTGTTTATTACCCTGGGTTAATGATTTTTTTTATCACAGGTGATTGTTGATCGCTTTTCTGTGATTGAAACTTTGCATGTAAATGTTCGGAGCATCGAAACACACCGTGACTGCTCTGGCTTTCCATCATTATAAACTATCAATCACAAAAAAATGAAACAATTATTCTTTGCGACGCGTCTGCGTACGGCACCATTGTTTTTACGATTTTTCCTGGCTATTGTACTATTTCCCCATGGCGCTCAGAAATTATTTGGTTGGTTTGGCGGTTACGGATTCGAAGGAACCATGCAGTACTTTACCGACGTGGCCGGTCTTCCGTGGATCATCGGTTTTCTTGTTATAATTATAGAATTTTTTGGTCCATTAGCGCTATTGGCCGGGTTTGCCGTAAGGTTCTGGAGCCTCGCATTAGCAGGGGTCATGACCGGGATAATACTCACTACTTTCAGAAATTACTTTTTTATGAACTGGTTTGGAAATCAGCCAACCGAAGGGATGGAATTCTTCCTGCTTGCGATCGGTATGTCGTTATCGCTTGTATACAGCGGCGCGGGACGGTTTTCTATTGATGCAAAATTGTCTGCGATCGGGAAACAAACGGCTGGCCAGGCCGGCTTCCTGGCAACAACCTAAGAGAAAGTTATTATTTCATACATCTTATCTTGCTAAAATCGTCTGGTAAGTTTTTCGCCGAGATTTACAACAAAAAATCTCTTTCAATGAAAAGAAAAAACACCATTTACCTTGCTGATCAAAAACTGTTAGTTACTGAGCTAAGCGGTGAGCTCGACCAGCATGATGTTACTGAATGGCAACATTCTCTTGAATCAACTTTACAGCAATTGCAGGCTGACACAAAATTCAAAATGTTAGTTGATCTGCACGGTTTCAAGGCAGTTAATTTTGAAGTTCATAAACAGTTCAGAGAGGTGATACCCCGTACCCTTGCTGCCCATGGCTGGTATACGGGGTATCTGCGGATGTTCCCCGAAACGAAAGTGAATATCTCATCAACCGATAATATTTACTGTGTTGCTGCGGCACATGTTCATCACGATGAAACCAAAATCAGGAATTATTCGGAAAACTACACCATGCGGAACGAAGGTTTTTTTACCGATGCAACGGTTGCAAGGACCTGGATCGATAAAATCGAGGTCCAGTAGCCCCTTTATCGATAAATCCGGTTATCTGTCTACCAATTCAAGAGAAATTCATAAAGTTTTCCAGCTCTAAGCTCGGTATTCTATGTTTGTAACATGGAAAAGGTTAAGCGCTCATTGCAATATCGCCAGTTAACAAAACCCATCTTGTTCTGGCTTTTTGCTTATATGCTGCTGACCTATATTTATAGTACAGCATTCGATAGTTACCGGCTGGGTTCCGTAGTGATCCTAATGCTGCTGCCAATACATGTTGGTTATTATTATCTACTGATACATTTTCCATTGCGGGCCTTTTTAAAGGGACGTTATTTCACCGCTATACTGACTTCGTTTATCATCATGTTCGTTGTTGCGGCTCTATACCGCATTGCAGAAATATTTGTAACTGACCCCTATATTTATCGCTATTACATTGCCCGGGATAGCAACTTTCAGTGGCATAAACTTGATGGCACCTGGTGGCAACAGTTCAAACGAAACGGTGACTTTGTTAATGCCATTGAGCGCAGTAACGTGGTGGTCTGGATAGCAGTAACCGTCAGGTTATTTTCCTTTTGGCATGAACGAAAGCAAGCTGTGTTGCAGGCAGAACTTAATTCGCTTAAGGCGCAATTACATCCGCATTTCCTGTTCAACTCGTTAAACAACCTTTATGCCTTATCATTAAGCAATTCGCCCCAGACACCCGAGGTGATCCTCGGTCTATCTAATATACTACGGTATGTTATTTATGAAGGTTCGGCTGATTTTGTTTCTCTTGAAAGAGATGTAATTGTTCTGAAAGATTATATAGCCATAGAAAATTTGAGGTACGAAGATCGGCTTGATCTGAATGCCGACTTTCAGCAAAACCTGTCTCCCTGGAAGATTGCCCCTTTGCTCATGCTGCCGCTTGTTGAAAACGCTTTCAAACATGGTGCTGCAGAAACGGTCGATAACCCGTGGATCAATATTGAATTGCAGGTTGTGGGCGACGAACTTGTTTTTAAGATCAGTAATAATAAACCGGAATCGACCTCCGGTACCGTCAATAACAGATCCGAACGAATCGGGCTCAATAATGTGGCGCATCGTTTAAAACTATTGTATCCTGGTGCCCATACTTTGCAATGGCACGATGAACAGGATTGTTTTATTGTAGAATTAAAAATTAACCTCGCAAGGTTACCAGATTAACTATGGCAATCAGAACACTCATTGTTGACGATGAACCCCACGCGATAGAGATATTAAACAAGTATGCCATGCAGGTTCCGGAACTGGAAGTTTTAGCAACATGCCGGACAGCAATCAACGCGTTCCAGGTGCTCCAGAGCATGGAAGTTGATTTATTACTCGTTGATATCAAAATGCCTGGTCTGGCGGGTACTGACCTTGTAAGGAGTCTGAAAAAACCGCCAATGGTTATATTCACAACCGCCTACCAGGAGCATGCAGTGGAAGGTTTTGATTTGAATGCAATTGATTACCTGCTCAAACCGATTGCCTTACCGCGTTTTTTAAAAGCCATCGATAAGGTGATCTATTATTTCAAAATGAATGGCAAGGAAGTTACAGCGCCTCTACCTGTACCCTCAATGCCGCTTCCTGCAAAACATTTTCTTTACCTGCGCATTGAGCGCCGCTCGGTTAAAGTTGATACGGCCGACATATATTGGATCGAAAGTGTGAAAGACTATATCAAGGTTGTCACAAAAGATAAAGAGTATATCACAAAACAGAAGATCAGTGTTGCAGAGAAACTGTTGCCGCTGTCCCAGTTTGTAAGGGTGCACCGCTCATTCATAGTTGCTGTGAACAAAGTGGAAAGTTACCACCCCAATCATTTAATGATTGCAGGATCAAGGGTTCCTGTCGGCCGCAATTACAAGCAAATTTGCCTGGAGAAATTTGGACCTGAAGGTGGTATCTCTATAAATTAGTAAGCTATGCTTTTCGCCTGGTTTTGAAGCGACCAGTAATCTGGCGGCTTTTGTTCTGACATTCGGATATCCGCGCGTAAACTGTAGCAGATATTTCGCCTTCGATGAACCCTCCGATACTGCCGAACTTGCTTATCGTTAGTTTGCCTTTTCCATACCGTGGTGTAGGTTCATTACAGTTATAGTAGGTACTAAGATAAATGACGGAGCTGCTGCCTGGTACCGACACCTGTACGCTGAAATTGGCGGGCGTGACAGCACTGCCCATTTCATATGTTCCCGGTTTACTTTCGTTCAGCCATATACTAATGCTACCTGTCAAGGCGGTTCCTATAAGGGTGGTTGTGGTTCCGATCAGGGCTCCATCCACAGCAACCGCTACATTGCTGGTGCCATCAAAATCCCATATAAAGAACTCATCCGGAACAAGCTGAATGGGAAATTGCACTATTACCAGTCCTGTGTTTCCCGGTCGGTCCGGATGGCGTCTGTCGACCAGGTTTTTTATTCTCACGCCAATGGCCACCGTTGTTGGAGCCATTATACTTGCAGGTGCAGCATAACGTACTGCCTCCAGACTTTGATTATTAATCGTTCCAGGTCCATTTACGAACCAGCCATCGATATTTTTCGCCGGCACAACTACGTTTGCGGAGAGTAATTTATCTTCTTCGTTTGCATCACTCATGTAAGCGATAAGCCCTATGTCTTCGCCGGCCTGCAATTGATATTTTCCGTCAACGTTTTTAATATAGAACATACGCTCTATGGTCCAGTCACTAAAATGGCGCGTCGAAGCCGTGAGCGTTTTGTTTGTTTTGTCAATGCTTGTCATAACAACCCGTGTCCAGATCCCTTCGGCATCCTGGTAAGCAAGATATAAGTCGTTTTCAGTGGTGCCTGTAAGATCATCTTCTGTATAATGAAAGGTGATTTTGATGTCTTTTTTAAAGTTAACATTCGAAGGACCCAGACGGTACACCACACCGGTTGCTGATTCAAGTTTCCGGGTCACGGGTTGAATTGTAATATTGGTTTCTTCGGTAACCGCGCCTTCCGGGATTTCAATTAACAAATTTCCGTCGGCCGTTTGAACAGTGCCCCCTGCTGTTGTGATCTTTTTTGTGATCGCTGGTCCGTCAGGGGTACCAGCTTCCATAGGCACAGCAATCCCATTGGATACGGACTCCCCGGTTTTTTTCTTACACGCACAAACACACAATGCCATCAATATAATGGCAGCATATTGCTTAATTGTTTTTTTCATGATGTTTCCAGATAGTGAAATGAATAGGTGTAAAAATCTGACAGCCTTCAGACAAACGCAACTAAGGTCGACGAACAACGATGTTGGTGGATGGACGAGCTACGTTGTCCTTAAAGATTGGTTGAATCTTTAAGGAAAAACCGCACTTCTTTTCATGATCCGGACGCTGCCGTCGACAAATGCGCCAGGCCTCTGCATCTGGCGTTTAAAGATTGCATATGTCGATGCACTTTTATTGCGATTAAAAAATGCCGGAAACTTGCCTGTCATTTTATTATCAATTAAAAAAGTAAAAATGGAAGTAATGAAGGATGATGGTTATCGCAGTTACCAGGGTGGCTATTTTCGCACATTGATAAATCCACAACAAACATCGGGCAGCCTGGCACTGGTCGAATTTACGTTGCCGAAAGGTGCTGAACCTCCTCTTCATGTTCACAATGATGAAGATGAAAGTTTTTATCTGCTGGAAGGAAGCATGTCCGTGCGTGTAGATGGTGAAGAAACAATATTGCGTCCCGGAGAGGCGGTCTTCGCTCCCAAAGGCAAGCCGCATGTTTTTAAGATTCTGAGCGACAAAGCAACATTGCTGAACCTGATTTCACCTGCGAACCTATGGAATTACTTTATAGAATTCAGCGCTCCCATCACTGAATTGCCACAGCAGTTACCTGCTGGTGCACCGCCTGCCAGGGCGGATATTGAGCGCATGATGCATGTGATTGGTACACGCTATAATGTGCATTTTGTCGGATAGTCACGTGAGGAAAAACCTGCCGGAATTTTTCCGGCAGGTTTCCTTTACGCTGCCTGTAATTACAGCAAGCAGACATCTACCGTATATTTATAATTTCTTTTCTAATTGTGGCTAACGTACATGTATATACGTATAGCTCGTTTTTGTGATCTTTTCCCTGTAAAATAAATCCTGAAAACTGTCGTTATGCTCCGGTAGCGCATCATGATAACCTGGTGTTTCCCGATCTATTTTGGAATCCAGGTTCATATTATGATTGCATGATATTTGTCCTGATGGTGAAACTTGCATAAAAAGCATACAGTTTTTACTTTTCGGTTTTGTTTACCCTTTAATCCCTACTACATGAAACGAATGCTGTTTATCCTGACCTCTCTTTTCCTTGCACAAATAGCATTATCACAAACCAGCGACAGTCCTTATGATCATGAGTATGCTGCCAGCGATGGCTTGCGTCGCGTTCGATACCAGGGAAAGTTTGGCTATATAAATGACAAGGGCCGCGAAGTGGTTTCTCCAAAGTTCAGTAAGGCAAGTGACTTTCGCCATGGACTCGCTGAAGTTTCACTCGACGGAAAATCATTTGGTTTCATTGAACCTGGTGGGCGAACTGTTTTGCCATTAGAGTATGAGGATTTCCTTTATGGTTTTCAGGATGGTTATGTGCCGGCAAAAAAAAATGGCAAATGGGGAATTGTGAATGCTAAAGGAAAAACTATTGTTTCTCACGATTACAGTTATATATATTACTACTTCGATGGCCTGGTAAATGCCAGGAAATCTGATGGCCAGAAAGAAAAGTATGGTTTTCTTAATGAGAAAGGCGAAGTGAGCATTCCTTTCATATACGATAATGCCCGTCCTTTCGAAGAAGGCTTGGCCTGTGTTAGTAAGGATGGGCTGTATGGGTATATAGATAAAAAAGGGAAGATTGTAATTCCGTTTCAATATGAAGAAGCACGCGGATTTGCTAACGGAAGAGCGGCAATTAAGATTGATGGGAAATGGGGGTTTATCGATCGTAATAACAAAATGGTGATTAAACCCATATATACTGCTGTATACGGATTTCAGAATGGCGAGGCTGAAGTGCTGGCAGGAGATGACGCGTATTATATAGATCCTGCAGGAAACCGGTTAAAGCCTGGACGCTGGTTGTTGCTGTTCACCAAAGGTCTCAATCTTGGTGAGCAATTCTGGTATCGCAATCCTACCTTCACTGAAGCTCTTGGTGCTAAATATAATGAAGGGTTCAGGTACACGGATATTCAACAAAATAAACACGAAAAGGAATATTTCGTGATAATGTCGAAGGGTCATTCAAGGGCGCAGAGCCCGTTTTATTACCGGTATGCTACGGATAAAGCATGGGAGAAGATTAAAGGACTTAATAAAGATGGCAAGTTTCTCACCAACATTTCATATGGTGGGGAGAAGTGGAACTTTGTTGCCACCGATGGTCGGAATGGAGCGAAGGAAACAATTACCAAAACAAATGTTTTCCCGGAGGAACGCATAGCAGCAGAAAGGCAGAAAAACATGTTTGTAACCTCAATTGTCCATGGAGATGGCACATGGATCGTGGTTTTTCAAAATGAGCGTTATACTGACCAGGTTATAAAAGAATATGAGTATGATCGATGGAACCAGGCAGATATAGATAAATATTTCAAGGAGGGTTATGCGATAACTGATATTGTGAAGTATGAAAGTTCCTATTATATAGTATTTACCAAGGGCACAGGTATAAAAGAACAAAGGCTGGTTTGGAGCAATGAGATTCCTTTGCGTGAGATCAAAAGTTATTGGGATAAAGGTTATAAATCATATAAAAGTTTTTATCTGCCGAGATACGTGTCAATAAACAAATCTCTATTTGGCTACTAGTAATAAAAAGCGGGTATGGCTAAGCTCCATACCCGCAATATTCGTCTTACATCAATCAATTCGTTTTATAGGAATCTGTTTTGCACAAGGAAGTTACTGCGCAAGATATCCGCCATCTGCAGCGTAGTAAGCACCGGTAACAAATGATGCTTTGGGTGAAGCCAGCCACAAAATCAATTCTGCAATCTCTTCTGACTCTCCAAGCCGACCCATTGGGTGTAAGCCTATAAGTGCATCAAGCGCATCTTTATCTAATGAGTCCATTACGAGTGGTGTCTTAATATAAGCCGGGCCGACTGAATTGATCCGGATATTTTTGTCAGCATTTTCAAGTGCTGCTGCTTTGGTAAGACCTACCACGCCATGTTTTGCAGCAACATATGCCGGCGAGAACTTTGTGCCTGCATGGCCAAGGATAGAGGCTACGTTAACAATGCTGCCACCTTTTTCACGCATAGCCGGAATCTGGTATCGCAGCCCGTAAAAGACGCCCGACAGGTTTATATCAATCACTTTTTTCCACCCATCGATAGGGTATTCGCCTGTTGGTGCCAAAGGACCACCAATACCGGCATTATTAACAGCTATGTCCAGGGATCCATACTTTGAAAGCGTTTCCTTAACAAGTCGTTCATTGTCTTCGGCACTTGATGAATCGGCTTTTACAAAAAAAGCTTCTCCACCTTTCGATTTGATCTCAGTTACGGCAGCATGTCCGTTTTTTTCGCTGATGTCTGACAGAATCACTTTTGCACCTTCATCCGCAAATAATATTGCCGTTGCTTTTCCAATGCCTGAGGCCGCACCTGTTATAATAGCGACTTTATTTTCAAGTAGTTTCATGTCTTAATTTTTAAATATGGTTATTGCACAAATTCGCCATCAGCTTTGATTTGAACTTCGTCGCTGATCATGGGTGGTGGAAAACCATTTCCAACATTAAAATCAGAGCGTTTGATCACGCCTGTAACCTGGAAGCCGGCGGTCGGTTTTTTATTCATTGCGTTTTCAGCAGTTCCCCTGTACTCCAGGTCGACCGTGGTTGATTTGGTAACACCATGGATGGTCAGATCGCCAGTGAGTTTGTATTTATTTTTTCCTGCAGGTTTAATTGCGTTGCTCTTAAAATGCAGGGTTGGAAACTTTTCTGCATCAAAAAAGTCTGCACTTTTCAAATGTTTGTCCCGCGGTTCAACGCGGGTATCAATAGAGGCTACCTGGGCAGTCAGTTCTACTACTGCATCACTGAAGTCAGGTTTTTTTGAATTGATGGTAACATCAAAGTCATTAAATGTACCCGTAACATCGGCGATGCCCATGTGTTTCACAGTAAACGTTAGCTGTGAGTGGGGATCATCATTTTTCCAGGTATCGTTCAACACTTTAAATGATGTAAGCAGGAAAACTGCTGAGAGAATAATAGCGATCTTTTTCATATGCTTGTATTTAATTTTTATTGTTAAAGTGACTTTGTGTTTTATCTGTGTTGCACCTCGGTAGCAATGATCGTTTTATAACCTGCGCCATTCAATAAATCTGCCACGGTTTCAAGGGCATCCATATCTGTTCCGACAACAAAACTGTCTGCCGGTTTTTCCCCTATCGCAGGGTTTAAAAGACTTTTAGAAACAGGGGTATTGTATACTTTGACCACTTTTGAATCCGGTAGTAGTTCCTGTAAAAAGTCAGTGTCTCTACTATCGGGTTTCCAGATGAGACCATCAATATTTTGTAGTGGCGCATGAGCAATGCTGACAATTATCTTTTGAGTGGCTACTTCACGAATCAGCTGCGCGATACTCGTTTCAGCTATATCGGGAACGGCAAGTATGATTATATCAGCTTCCCAGGTTGCGTCGAAATTAGATGTTGTTGCTTCGATGTCTGCATCGGGATATTGACGTAGAATGTGACTGATTAACCGATGAACAGCTGTGGTGTTTTCCGCATTAAGCAACAACCGGTTATTGCCTTTGGCCAGCGCTTTTGAAATCCTGCAACCCCTGTATCCTGTTGCGCCGATTATGGTTATGGTTTGCTTTGTTTGCATGTTCATTTGATTGTATGATGCGAAGTTACAAACAGAGTATGCCGACAACCATTGCCTGCAGGCAAGAAAAACCATTGATAAAAGTCAACGGTGCAGCGTTGAGGGTTAAACCTGTTATTTGTTTATTAATTTACGTCGCACGCGGCTGAGTGTTTCCGGAGTTAATCCCATGAATGATGCGATCATGTGCTGTGGTACTCTTTGTACGATTTCGGGATAGGCAATGGTGAAAGCCTGGTATCTTTCTTCAAGCGGCAACGAAATCACAGATGTTAATCTTCTTTGCATGGCCACATAAGCGCCTGTAATTTCCAAACGGATCCAGGTCTCATATTTTGGAAATCTTTTCAACAGTTCTTCATGGGCTGAACGGTTGATCAATACCAATTCGCAGTTTTCAAGAGCTTCAATATTGTAGGTAGCCGGTTCTGCAGTGAGGAAACTGTACAGATCGGATATCAACCAGCCTTCAAGCGCAAATTGAATGATGTGTTCACCGCCTTTGTCATCAACCGAGAACGAGCGAAGCGCTCCTTTTTCTGTAAAAGCAATGAATTTGCACACATCTCCTTCCTGAAGCAAATATTGTCTTTTGCGAAGTTTTTTTGGTGTTAGCAAAGCTTTCAACTGGTTGAGCTCTTCGTCTTCGAAACCAACCTTTTTTTTCAGCATCGCAAAAAAAACTTCGTACATATAATTTTATAACCCGTTATGTAGAACTAAAGTTACCGGATATTTTTGAATCAGAATGTAGTAAGACTGCCCGCATATGTGTTATAGTTCCATTGACTGACCAGTGGTTTTTTAATACGATTTAAAATTTGTATCTTTGATAAAATGCACGGTAATCGTAATCATATCACTTTCTTTTACACTTCGCGACAGGCAACGCCTGGCATGGGGGATGGCTGTGCATGGTCCTTTCCGGAGTTTCTTCCGTTCTGCAGACACCTTTATTGTTTTTCGAGTTCCAAAGACTTTAACACGTTGGCCCAAGCCTGATTACCCATTGGCTTGGGAGTTTTGCCGGATTAGTATTCCAGTAAATCACGTTTAAATGTCTTGCTATGGATCACAATCAAAATTCTACCGCTACAGGTAAGTTTAAAGTAGTGCTGTTTGTATTGGCAAATGCAATTGTATTGCAGCAGGGTATGATATCGCATCCTGGTTGGTATGCTTTATTCATCATTTCCGTTCCATTGTTGCTGATTACATTAATGTCATTGCCGCGTTCGTAGATAATTACTAACCACAAAGCTTTCATTCAAGTTTTCATATGTCAGCCACTGATGTAGCTGGCATTTTCATCATTATACATAAAAGCTATGATACGATATATTAAACTATTGTCGTTCAGACAGATGGCGATTATTTTTCTGCTTTCGCTGAATGTGGCTGTGCTTGTTGTGGCCCTCACTGCGAACGCGGCCTGGTACTGGGGCTTATCAGTCACAGTGCCTTTGCTCATTATAGGGATACATGATGCATTGCAAACCCGTCACGCTATCATCAGGAACTTCCCTGTGATAGGTCATCTTCGTTATGTGTTTGAATCAGTGCGTCCCGAATTCAGACAATATTTTTTTGAATCTGATCTCGATGGTAAACCGTTCAACCGCCGTCAGCGATCGCTGGTTTATCAGAGAGCTAAGGCCGAGAAGGAAACAGTTGCATTTGGTATGCAGGCTGATCCCATGGAACCTGGATACGAATGGGTGGCGCATTCGGTTTATCCGGTTATTGCTGATGAAAAAGAGCTGCGTGTAACCATCGGAAATTACCAGTGCCTTCAACCATACAGCGCGAGTATCTATAATGTGGGTGCCATGAGTTATGGTGCTCTCAGTAAAACGGCAATAGCAGCGCTCAATGAAGGTGCACGTATGGGTAGATTCGCTCATAATACGGGCGAAGGTGGTATCAGCAATTATCACAACCTTGGCGGCGACCTGATCTGGCAGATAGGTACCGGGTATTTTGGTTGTCGCGATGTTGAAGGACGATTTAGTGCAATGGCCTTTCGGAAAACCGCATTGCAGGAAAACGTCAGGATGATAGAACTCAAGTTGTCGCAGGGTGCAAAACCTGGTCACGGAGGTATTCTGCCGGCCTCCAAGAATACACCAGAGATCGCCGCCATCCGGCTCGTGGAACCAGGTACGACTGTGCACTCACCCGGCACACATTCTGAGTTTGACAATGCTACCGGTATGATTCAGTTTATCCAGTTGCTGCGGGAATTATCAAGTGGAAAACCAGTAGGTTTCAAGTTGTGTATTGGTGATAAACAGGAATTTATTGCAATCTGCGAAGCCATTGTTAATACCGGCATCTATCCCGACTTTATAACAGTTGATGGTGCAGAAGGCGGAACCGGGGCCGCCCCACTTGAATTTACCGACCACCTTGGTATGCCGTTATATGATGCACTGGCATTTGTAAAACAAACACTTGATGAGTATGAACTAACAGAACATATCAAAATCATTGCAGCTGGAAAAATTATAACCGGTTTTGACATTATGAAAGCTATTGCATTGGGAGCATCTGCCTGTTATAGCGCCCGGGGCATGATGATGGCGCTTGGTTGTATCCAGGCCCTGATTTGTGACACGGGGAAATGCCCGGTAGGTGTCGCAACGCAGAACCCGTCATTATATAAGGGCCTTGACCCTGCAGACAAAAAAGTTCGGATTGCGAGTTTCCATTCCAAAACAATTGCTGCAACTAAAGAGATGATGGAAGCTTGTGGATTCAAAAGGGTAGAAGACATACATCCTTCGAAATTCTATCGCAGGATAAATGAACAGGACACAAAAAGCTTCGAAGAAATTTATTTCAGAACAAAAATCAACACTATTAAAAATAACATTCAATCAATTTTAAATTAAATAACATGGCACAGACAAAAAATAGCCTGGTACTAAGAAAAGACGATTACGAAATCATCCAGGCATTATTGCGTAATACCTATCAAAAACATTCGTTCGACAGAAAAAACGTAGAGGAATTACAACTTGATCTTAAACGTGCACGACTCGTTACTCCTGAAAAATTTCCGGCCGACGCGGTAGGTCTTAACTCGAGAGTTAAGATCAAAGAAGAGACCAATGATAAGATTATGGAGCTTATCGTGGTCACTCCCGAAAAGGCAAATGTGAAAGAAAGGAAGATCTCGGTGATGGCACCGATTGGCGCAGCATTAATTGGCTTTCGCCAGGGGCAGCAGGTAAATTGGCAGGTACCTTCCGGTAAAAAAACTTTTACCATTATGGAAGTAAGTAATCAGCATGATTAGGATCAGATCATTTCAGAAACCTTTTGATACTGTCTCCGGGATCATAAACTGTTGTTTTATCTCCTGATTCAACAGCGATGATCGAACTGCCGGCCGCGGTGCGATAACCCCCGGCACAATGTACCACTACTGGCTTATGGGCAGGGATCTCCCGGATCCTTTCCCTAAGCTCAGTCAGTGGAATGTTTATACTGTTGTCAAAAGCTTTTTCCAATTGTGCTTCTGATTCATTGCGAACATAGTGTGGTTGTTTGCAGTGTGCGCAACTGTTGATATTCACAATCGCTACCCAAAAAATATCCGGTCTTCTGTTGAGCAGTCAGCGTTCACGACTGCGATAAACGTGTGGTAAAGTCCAGTTGTATTTCACAGCAAGTAATCGTATCACTACAACAAAAGCTATACAAAGGCTGTCATGTGCAACCTTGGGTACGGTTGTTTGAAGTAAGGTGAAATACAGCAGGCCCCCGAGTATACATGCGGTGGCGTAGATCTCTTTCTGAAAAATATGTGGTATCTGGTTTAAAACAATATCCCTTGCCATCCCTCCGAAACAAGCGGTAATGGTGCCAAGTGCTATACAAAGGCCGGTGCGAAAACCATAGTCGATACCTTTCTGTATTCCGAGAACGGTGAAAAATCCCAGGCCAATTGAGTCAAAAATGATTAGAATCCGATCATAACTTATGATCCGGTTATAAAACATCATTGCAATCGTTGCAGATATAAAAATCACGATGCTGTAATTGCCGGTCCGCATCCAGGTTACCGGGGTGTAACCAATCATAATATCGCGGATAGTACCACCACCGATTGCTGTAATGAACGCGATGATAAATATCCCAAAAATGTCAAGTTTCTTTTCCATAGCAGCAAAAACGCCAGAAACACTAAATGCTGCTGTTCCCAAGATATCGATCAATGTAAAAACTTCCTTGTTCATTTTGACTGTTTAGGGCACAATGTCCTGCGGTTTAAGGTAGGCAATTTGTAATTGGTTCAACGGATAATTTTCCGCTTCTGAGTGTATTCGCCTCTGCCAGATTCACTATGTATTTAAATACACCAAGGTCCGGTTTTCGTAATTTTTTAATCTGCCTGTAAGGCTGACCCATTTAACGATCCGGTCAAAAAGCCAGTCTGATGTAAGTATGTTGTGCCCACACTTACTGGTCAAAAACCGGTGAAGCTGGGGCATTTATCAAACTTGTAATCTATTTACAGCTGACTCCTAAGAAAGTGCTTCGGGTGGGGGTCCTGCGGGTTTGGATTTGTCATCAGGTAACGGAATGAATTCATGGTTATCATTGGGAGGAAGAATGATCCTTCCCTGTTTCCAATCCTCTTTCGCCTGTTCAATTCTTTCTTTCCGGCTGGATACAAAGTTCCACCAGATATAACGGGCACCCAGCGGTTCGCCACCCAGCAGCATAAGTGTAGTCGGTTCCTTCGCCTTTATGACCGGATCGGCTCCCCTGGTAAACACCAACATTTTGCCGGCGTCATAAATGATTCCGTTTACTTCGAGACTGCCCTTTACCACGTAAGCGCCTCTTTCACTGTGTTCGGCGGGCAAAGCAAATTTTGCTCCTGATTCAAGGGCTACATGCAGATAAAAAAGTGGTGAATTGGTTTTCACATTGCCCTTCAGCCCGTAAGCATCGCCCGCTATGAGCCGCATCCACACACCAGTGTCGGTATATGTGGGTAGTTGGTCAACTGTATAATTATTGAAAGATGGCGCAGCTTCTTCATCTTTTTCCGGAAGTGCTACCCAGGTCTGTATCATTTCAAGTGTTCCACCTGCAAGCACTGCGGGATCCTCGAAACGTTCGCTATGAGAAATACCACGACCGGCCGTCATCCAGTTCACTTCTCCTGGTTTAACCACCATCTCTACGCCCAGGCTGTCGCGGTGTGTGACCTGTCCACCAAAAAGGTAGCTTACGGTTGATAAACCAATATGGGGGTGCGGCAGCACATCAAGATTACCCTTTTGACTAACAGGTATGTCAACGGGCCCCGCATGATCCATAAAAATAAACGGACCAACCATCCGTCGCATACGGAAAGGTAGAATACGGTTCACCGACATACCTTCAGAAATGGCTGCCTTACGCGCTTCTATTACTATATCTAACATAACAGCTGATTAAATAACCTAAAACTACAGGATTTTCACTATTATCCCGGATATGACTACTTCAGCAATATTCTGTTAGTTTTGCATGCACCAATTCCCGGCTGATGTTTGATTTCAGATTACAGGTTTTTCATACGGTTGCCAAACGCCTGAGTTTTACGAAGGCTGCAAGCGACCTGTTTATAACGCAACCTGCGGTCAGCAAACACATCCAGGAACTGGAACAACAATTCAGAGTGCAATTGTTCGAGCGACAGGGCAATAAAATAAAACTGACACCGCAGGGCAAGGTGATGTTGCATTATACAGAGCAACTGATGAGTACCTACCGCCAGATGGAGTTTGATCTGAACAGCTTTTCCGACGCCCATAAAGGCACACTTCATCTCGGTGCAAGTACAACAATCAGCCAGTATGTTATTCCTTCTGCTTTACCACAGTTTCATAACCAATATCGTGACGTGAATATCAAATTACTGAATGGTAATACAGAACAAATTGAGGCGGCACTGATCGATAAAAATATTGACCTGGGTATCATTGAAGGCAAATCACGCAACAGGGGCATCCGGTATTCAGAGTTTTTGAAAGACGAAATTGTACTTGTCAGCAATATTAATCATCCGCTTGCAGCAAAAGGTGTTATTACTTTCACTGAATTAAAAGACATCCCGCTTTTGCAACGTGAGGCCGGCTCCGGCACGCTTGATGTAATAGCACATGCGCTTAAATCAAAGGGCATATCGATGTCACAACTGCTGTTTGAAATGGAGCTTGGTTCAACCGAAGCAATTAAAAATTATGTCCGGCATTCAGAATGTATGGCATTTCTGTCGGTACACTCTATAGTAACCGAGCTCACCAACAAGGAATTTGCAATCATCGACGTGGAAGATCTTACAATTGATCGTTATTTTTATTTCATTGAAAGACAAGGGTCTTCTGAGCCTTTGGCCGAGCTTTTTATGAACTTTGCCCGCTCCGTTATAACTTAAAGTTATTGCGAATTACTTATAACCATTTACTTTCCTACTTTAAATAAACCAAATTTGTATGAGCTATCTGACTGATAGCCATACAACAATGGAAATAAAACTACCACAGGGAAAAGTAATTATAGCAGGCGCCGGTCCTGGTGACGCCGAACTGCTTACACTTAAGGCTTACCGTTACTTGCAGACTGCCGATGTTGTTCTGACCGATCGGCTGGTAAGTGAAGTTATTATCAATCAATATGTCAATCCGGCGGCTGAAGTATTGTTTGTGGGCAAGCAATGCGGGAAAGGAGCTTCAACACCACAGGGAACGATCAACGAACTGCTTGTACATTATGCACAACAGGGCAAGCTGGTCGTACGGTTGAAAGGCGGAGATGTATCCATCTTCTCAAACGTGCTGGACGAATTGAAGATTTTGATAGAACATGGTATTTCCTATGAATTGATTCCTGGTATCACCGCAGCGGCCGGTGCAGCGGCTCATGCCGGCATTCCGCTTACTGCAAGAGGATATGCTACAGCCGTCCGTTTTCTTACCTGCTATAAATCGGATGTGGTATCAGAAAATTATTGGCACGAACTGGCCCGTACAGATGACACCCTGGTTTTTTACATGTCTGCCGAAGCGGCGTCGCATGTTGTTTCAAAATTGATTGAGCATGGGGCCGGTACCGATATAAATATCGCGGTTGTTGAACAGGCTACCACACCCTTACAGAATGTATTCACAAGTAGTCTGCACCAGTTCCGGGAACTGCATGGCAATAAAACCTTCAAATCGCCATCACTGCTAATCATAGGGAAAGTAGTGCAATTGCACGAAGCATTCAATTGGGTGCCGAACCAGGATGTTGCTGATGAATATTTCACTCCTGTTGCCGCTCGCCCCGTATCAATCGATAAAAGAGCTTAGTAAAAAGAAGAATATATGTTACCATCAAATAAGATGAAGCTGGTTGAGGATGTTTTAACTTCCTTTACAAACGAAGAGTTGTATTGGCTGAACGGATTCATTTCCGGTAAACTCTCGGGCTCAGCTACCCCGGTCGCGCAAACGGGCACAACACCTGCTGCTGCGCCGAAACCACAGGGAAAGGTTACCATAGCTTATGGAACCGAAACCGGGAACTCTAAAAAACTGGCGGCTAATTTTGCCGCAAAGGCAAAACAACACGGCTTCAATGCCAAACTTGTAAGTTTTGACCAATACCGGTTGAACGATTTGTCTAAAGAAGAATACCTGCTTTCTGTTATCAGCACCCAGGGTGAAGGCGAACCACCTGCTGCAGCAAAAAAGTTTTATGAGCATATACATAACAACGGTTTCAAACTTGATAAGCTGAAATACGGTGTGCTGGCTTTGGGCGACACTTCATATCCATTGTTTTGTAAAGCGGGTGAAGATGTTGACCAGCAACTGAGCCGGCTCGGCGGCGAACGTATTGTGCCACTGCAAAGATGTGATGTTGATTATGAAACCGAAGCGGAGTTATGGTTTCAACAGGTGCTGAATAAGATTGGTAACGTTGATGCACAACCGGCCATTTCAGTTACGGTACCTCGTAAAACCACCGGACGGCAAATCCACCGTGGTGCCGTTCTTACCAATGTTAATCTCAACGATCGTGGGTCAAACAAACAAACACACCATATCGAAATTTCAGCAGAAGGGGTTGCATATCAACCGGGGGATGCATTGGGCCTGGTTCCACCTAATCCTGCTGCTGTCACCAAACAGGTACTTGAATTACTTGAGTTGAATGAAAATGACAAATTCAGTTACAAGGGTACCGATCAAACGGCTATTGAACTGCTGTCCGCTAAGCTCAGCATCACTTATCTTCCTGAGCGCGTTGTTGCAAAATATGCCAGCCTGGTACAGCAGGACATCCCTGCAACGAAAATTCCGCTGCCGGATCTTCTGAGGATCTATCCCTTAAAGGATCGCGCCCAGTTACCTGCGCTTATTGAAATACTTGAGCCAATCACACCAAGATTATATTCAATATCTTCTTCACCTGAGGCGCATCCCGACGAAATACATCTCACAGTTGCCCGTGACCGTTTTCTTTTTAATGATGAAGAACTTTGCGGTTTGTGTTCAGATTTTCTTGTGAGCCTGGAAGAAGGTGCTGAATTCGACTTTTATATTCATCATAATAACAACTTCCGGCTGCCAGCCTCTGAAAACGATGTAATTATGATTGGCCCGGGCACGGGTATAGCACCTTTCCGTTCATTTCTCGCAGAACGTGATGCGACAGGAGCGAGCGGCCGTAACTGGTTGTTTTTTGGCGACCAGCATTTTGTGACTGACTTTCTTTATCAAACCGAACTGCAAAACTGGGTTGATACCGGCGTATTGACGAAACTCAATGTGGCATTTTCAAGGGATCAGGAGCAAAAGATTTATGTTCAGCACAAGATGCTTCAACATGGGGAGCAATTATTTCAATGGTTAACAAACGGTGCTTCTTTGTATGTTTGTGGCGCCCGCGAGCCGATGAGTATTGATGTAGAGAACACGCTTCTGCAGATCATCGCTACTCACGGAAAGCAATCACCGGAAGCTGCAAAAGACTTTCTCGCAGTATTAAAAGATGAAGGAAGATATCTTAAAGATGTTTATTAAAATCGGGATAGTCTGATTCCAAAAATTAAAATTATGTCTGAAAATAAAAATAATCTTTCCCCAACCGAAATCATCAAGATGAAAAGTGATGGGTTGAGAGGCACCATCCAGGAAAGTCTGCAAAACGAAATCACCGGCAATATATATGAAGACGATCATGCACTTGTTCGTTTTCATGGAATGTACCTGCAGGACGATCGCGACCGGCGCGAAGAACGCGCAACAAAAAAGTTGGAGCGTTTATACTCCTTTATGATACGGCTGCGCCTCACTGGTGGATTTCTTCTGCCTGAACAATGGGTGGCCCTTCATCATATCGCGGGTGAAAATTCAACTGGTGTTATTAAAATTACAACCAGGCAAACCATTCAACTGCACGGTGTTGTTAAAAGCAAAGTGAAACCAACTTTACAGGGTTTCAACCAGGCTGGTCTCACCACACTTGCTACCTGCGGCGACATTAACCGTAACGTGATATGCTCTGCTCATCCAAAGCAATCGCCTGTACATGAAGAAGTGTTTGGTATCGCCAACGAAATAACGGCGATGCTTATGCCAAAAACCCAGGGATACTACGAGATCTGGCTCGACGCGGAAAAAATTGCCGATACAAAAGTCGAAGAGGATCCGCTTTACGAGAATCGTTATATGCCGAGGAAGTTCAAGATCGCTCTTGCAATTCCACCGGATAATGACGTCGATGTGCTTGCTAATGATCTGGGTCTGATCGCTATCGTTGAAGATGATAAACTAAAGGGTTTCAATATTGCCATAGGCGGAGGTATGTCTACTACGCATGGTAACCCCGACCACTATGCGCGGCTGGCGTCATTGCTGGGTTTTGTGGATACAAAAGAGAAACTCCTGAAAGCGGTTTATGAGATCCTTACCATCCAGCGTGACTATGGTAACAGGAGCGACCGTAAACTGGCCCGTCTGAAATACACTGTAGACCGGTTAGGTTTACCATGGTGGAAACAAGAGCTCGAAAACAGGTGTGGCTTTAGTATTGAAGAGCCAAAGCAATTCACTTTTACGCGCAGAAAAGATCATTACGGCTGGGAACAGAACCATGAAGGTGTCTGGTATTATACCGTGTTTTCGGAAAACGGTCGTGTACTCGATGATGAACAGGTGTCTCTGAAAACAGCCCTGCTCGAAGTGGCTCAGACGGGAAAGGCAAACTTCCGTTTTACCTGTAATCAGAATGTGATATTGA
Source organism: Bacteroidota bacterium (assembly GCA_023416995.1). Taxonomy (GTDB): domain Bacteria; phylum Bacteroidota; class Bacteroidia; order Chitinophagales; family Chitinophagaceae; genus DATHKG01. The sequence goes on along the minus strand of JAEZGI010000055.1, from coordinate 12,952 downwards.
GCGATATCAGGGATGAAGACAAACAGGTTATCGATGAGATACTGGTACGTTACGGCGTGATTGAACATACAAACAGGGCGTCTACGGTGCGTGCGAACGCTATGGCTTGTGTAGCGTTAAATACCTGTGCGCTGGCACTTGCTGAATCACAACGATACCTGCCTTCACTTATCACGAAGATGGAGCCGTTACTATTGAAACACGGGCTGCAGGATGAAGAAATGATTATCAGGATGACTGGTTGCCCCAATGGTTGCGCAAGACCATTCAACGCTGAGATTGCTTTTGTGGGCACTGCATTGGGTAAATATAATATGCATATTGGTGGTGATCGCCTGGGTATGCGTCTGAATAAGATTTATAAAGAAAGTCTTGGTGAAGAACAGATTCTCACAGAACTCGACCAGATATTTGGTTTATTTTCTGTAAACAGGAAACCGGGCCAAACTATCGGAGACTATTTAAATGAAGATTATACCGGTTAGAATGACCGTATAATCTTCATCAAATGCCCGATCGTTATTGCGACGTTCGCCCAATAACAATCGGGCATTTTAATGTCTGTTTAGCCTGGCTTCTTCCAGGTCAAGATTATAATTCATTTCCCGAAGCACTTCATCATCGTAAGCTTTTTCAACCGTTAGTTTTTCGATACCACGACGCCGGAGATCCACGAGCTCGAGCATCACTTTCCGGTAAAGATCACGCGCAGTTCCGATCTCCTCTTTGTGCAACGGCGTTGACATTGCCTGTTCCGACAATTCAATATTGGCCGATAATTGTTCACGTATACGCGCCAGCACACCGTGGTTGTCGTTTAAGGTCTGGGCGCGGTTATCAAGGTAATCCAATGACTCCTTAGCAAAAGCAAGACGAATACTGTCGATCTGGTCCTCGGTTGGAATATGCTCATCCATTTCCTCAACCTTAAACAGCCTGAGAAAAATCGGAAGTGTAAGGCCCTGGAACACCAGGGTGACCAATATCACGACAAAGGTGATGAAGAGGATAAGATTCCTTTGAGGGAACAAGATACCGTCATCCAACGCTATCGGTACGGCAAGTGCAGATGCAAGGGAAACTACTCCGCGCATTCCGGCCCATCCTATGATGAAGGGCAACCTGTAACCGGGATGTTTCTCATTTTTACGAATAGCGGGACTGAACCAACGGGGTAAAAACTCCATCATATACACCAACAGAATTCTTATCACGATCACCATACCTGTTATCATCAGGCCATATAGAATCGCCTGGCTTAGTGAGTAATCACCCAGGCCTTCTACTATCACCGGCAGTTCCAGGCCAATCAGGATAAACACAAAACCATTTAACAGGAAACCAACCGTTTCCCAAACTTCTTTTGTCTGTATGCCCGTGTGATAATTCAAATAGTCGCGTGATCGGAAAGATAAAAACAGTCCCCCGCTTACAACAGCAAGTACACCTGACCATTTGAACTCTTCCGCAGTGATATACATCAGGTAGGGTGCGATCAATGTAATAGGCGTAGTTATGCTGGATGATTTTGCCCAGTATCTTAAAACGAAATACAATATATGTGCAATCACCAGGCCTATAAAAACTCCCATCACAGCGAGCTCCATAAACTCGGTTATGGCCTCCGTTAAAACAAACTGGCTCGTTGTTACGGCTACCAGGGCAAAGCGAAATACGGTTAGTGATGCTGCATCGTTCACAAGACTTTCGCCTTCTAGCACTGCAATACCGCGGCGGGGCATATCCATTCCTTTCAACACAGATGTGGCAGCCACCGCATCAGGCGGGGAAATGATTCCACCGAGCAGGAACCCCAGCGCCAGCGTGAATCCGGGGATGAGGCTCACAGAAAAATACGCGATTGCCAGTGAGGTACAGAAAACCAGTCCAAACCCCATCAACAGGATGGGACGTTTCCATTTCCAGAAATTGTTCCATGATGTGTGCCAGGCAGCTTCAAATAACAATGGAGGAAGAAATATAAGGAACACAAGGTCGGGATCAATAGTTATAGATGGCATGCCGGGAATAAAAGAAATGCCCAAACCACCAACAACCAGGAATATCGGGTAAGAGATCTTAAGACGCTGACTTAACAGGTAAAGCAGAGCCATTGCGAAAAACAAAGCCAGTATAAGCAATAGTTGCTGATGAATCATGAAAAAAGTTTATGGGTTTTGAGATGCATTTTGAAAGGCCTGCAGGAAGACTGATACATCCTGTGCGCCCGACACTGCAAATTTGCGATTAAAAACAAAAAACGGAACACCACGGACGCCGAGTTCACCCGCCTCGTTGATATCCGCCCTTACCTCTGCTGCGTACCTGTCAGATTCAAGCACTTCGCGAACAGCTTCGCCCTCAAGACCAATAGATTCACCAAGCCCTATCAAAGTTTCTTTATCATCAATATTTTTTCCATCTGTGAAGTAAGCCTTAAACAATGCCTCTTCCACCTCATTTTGCTTATCCCGGGTTTTGGCGTACTGGGCCAAACGGTGAGCATTAAACGAATTCGCTAAAACTGAGCGATCAAAATTATATTGCAGACCATCCTTTGCAGCCATCGCCGATACCTGCTCATTCATTTGTTTCGCCTGTTCGAAACTGATGCCTTTGTGTTCCGCCAGAAAACGATTAATATTTTTCGACGGATCAGTTTTGATATCCGGCGATAATTGAAAACTTTTCCAGGTAATTTCAACATCCTCCTTACCAGGAAACTGTTCAAGTGCCTTTTCAAATCTTCTTTTGCCTATATAACAAAACGGGCACATCACATCACTCCATATTTCAACTTTCATGTTGCAAAGTTAAGATGCATCAACCATGTTCTTCACCTATTTTTCATCTCTATTAACGTCTGGAAATCTTATTTTTGTTGATAACGATTTTTGTTTGATGGGTCATTTACCAAAACTTATACAGGATTTAGCATTGATATTGATGGCGGGTGCCCTGATAACGCTGATATTCAGAAAAATCAAACAACCACTTGTGCTTGGTTATATCATTGCAGGCTTTTTGGTTGGGCCTTATTTTCATCTGACGCCTACGGTGGCTGAACGTGAAAACATTGATACACTCGCTGAGATCGGTGTGATCATTCTTTTGTTCAGCCTGGGTCTTGAATTCAGCTTCAGAAAACTTCTAAGGGTTGGAGGCTCCGCTTCTATCACTGCCTTTGTTGAGATCATTTTTATTACAGTGGCTGGATATTTCCTTGGTAAGGGGCTGGGCTGGACCACCATGGACAGTCTATTTCTTGGTGGTATGCTTGCCAGCTCAAGCACCACGATCATATTGCGGGCTTTTGATGAATTAGGGGTAAAGACCAAACAATATGCGCGTATTGTTTTTGGTGTGCTGGTAGTTGAAGACATCGTGGTGATTTTGCTGATGGTGTTACTATCTACACTTGCTGCAACCCGTGCCTTTGAGGGTACGGAGATGGTATTTACAGTAGGTAAACTGCTCTTTTTTCTCGCCATCTGGTTTATAGCCGGTATATTTTTGCTGCCTTCATTTTTGCGATGGGCAAAAAAACTGCTTGATGAAGAAACGCTTTTGATATTATCACTTGGTCTTTGTCTCGCAATGGTAGTTCTTGCTACAGAAGTTGGTTTCTCGGCAGAACTTGGTGCTTTTGTTATGGGTTCTATCATTGCAGAAACGACTTCTGCGGAAAAAGTGGAACACGTCATAAAACCTGTAAAAGATTTGTTTGGGGCAGTATTTTTTGTCTCGATAGGGATGATGATAGATCCGGCTGCGATGGTCGAGTATGCAGAACCGATCATCTGGGTTACACTGCTCACACTTTTTGGAAAATTGATGAGTACTACGCTGGGCGCCTTGTTATCAGGTCAGCCTTTAAAACAATCGGTACAGGTAGGGATGAGTATGGCGCAGATTGGTGAATTTGCTTTCATCGTTGCCGCACTGGGTTTGTCACTGGGTGTGATCTCAGATTTTCTTTTCCCTGTTGCTGTAGGAGCCTCCGCATTAACCACGTTTACCACTCCTTATATGATCAAGTACTCTGAGCCATTTTATAATCTCGTGGCAAGAATACTTCCGGAAAAATGGGTTGCAAAATTGAATAATTATACAGCAGGTACCCGAAGTATACAGGCAGAAAGTGACTGGAAAATTGTATTGAGATCATACGGCCGGATAGCGCTTTCAAATGGAATTATATTATTGGGACTTGTATTGCTGTCAGTCAACTTCCTGGTGCCTTTTGTCCGGCAGAACCTTGGTGATGACCTGCTGTCATCAGTTATTGTATTTATATTCTCACTTGGTATCGCATCTCCGTTTGTATGGGCCTTTATGGCGAAACGACCCAATAATCAAACCTATAAAGAGCTTTGGTTAGAGAAAAGGTATAACCGCGGTCCGCTGTTGGTAATTGAAGTAGCCCGCAACGTTATTGGTTTGCTTTTTATTGGTTTTTGGATAGACCGGTTGTTTTCAACACAAACCGCTATCATCATAACAATACCAATTATCATTTTCGTGTTGATTATATTTTCGCGCAGGATCCAGAAAGTATATCAACGTATCGAAAGTCGCTTTCTATCTAATCTGAACGCGCGTGAAGCAGCAGCTATCAGCGAAAATGCGTTGGCAGAAAGTATACTCCGAAACAATGAACGCATAGGTTCTAACATGAAACCATGGGATGCACATATTGTAGAGATGATGATTCATCCCAACGCTTCTTATGTAGGCAAAACATTACAGGAACTTGCATGGCGCGAAACATTTGGCATCAACATCGTTTATATCAAACGTGGAGATGGTCTGATTTATATTCCGGGCCGCAATACGCGGGTGATGCCGCATGACCAGGTTGGTATAATTGCCACCGATACACAACTGCAGGCCCTCCGGCCCGTTCTTGAAGCAACGGAAGACAATAGCGCCGACGCAGGAGGAATGAAGGTGGATGATATTTCTTTGCAAAAAATACTTGTAGACGAACACACCAAACTAAAGGGCCTGGATATTCGCAGCTCGGGACTGCGTGAACGCACCAACGGCCTGGTGGTAGGTATTGAGCGGGGTAAACAGGCCATATTGAATCCCGACTCATCCCTCACGCTTGAATGGGGAGATATTATATGGATCGTGGGTCACAAGGGCCGCATAGAGCAACTGAACGAACGGTAGTTGAACAGCTTTGCAGGCAGCGCAAAAATGCCGCTGTAAAGCGGGTTTGAACATAGTGTAAAGGAGAGAGAGTGTATGCAGGATATTATTGATGAAGCAAGACTTTGCCGTGTTTGTGCCGGGTTATTGCCGCTCGGGCCAAGACCCGTTTTACAGGCGGATGCGGCTTCGGGTATTGTGATTGTTGGCCAGGCCCCGGGAAAGAGGGTACATGAATCCGGCATTCCCTGGAACGATCCAAGTGGTAAAACCCTTCGCAAGTGGTTAGACGTTTCGGAAGAAATATTTTATACCCCTGAGATATTCTCCATAATTCCAATGGGTTTTTGTTATCCCGGGAAAGGCACTTCCGGAGATCTTCCGCCACGACGTGAATGTGCACCTCTCTGGCACGCGCGGTTGTTTGAAAAATTTACCAGCCGCCCACTGGTAGTTTTGATAGGACAATATGCACAACGTTATTATCTAAGGGAACGTTATTGCGGCAACCTGACAGATACCGTTAAAAGTGCCCCAACGTATTTACCCGGATTTTTTCCGCTGCCACATCCATCACCAAGAAATCAAAACTGGTTAAGAGTAAACCCCTGGTTTGAGCAAGATATTCTTCCTTTGTTGAGAAGTGAGATTAGTAAACGATTACCACCAGTGGTATAAACCGACACATAAGGCCCTTAAACCAGTTGATAACGGTATCTTTGACACCCTGGCATCTTAAACCGTGAGGAGGTTACATAATAACTTCGTAACCTGAACTATTCATCTAAACCGGCATAAAAATGAAATGGTTGTGCATTCTTACATTTTACATGCTCGTGGCCCCTGGCTGCAAAAACCGTAAGGCAGGAGAGGACCTGACAAAACGTGAAGCTGCATTGCTTCAACGTGAAAAAGAACTGGCCCTAAGGGAAACAGTGCTACAGCTAAAAGAGGCCGCGGTGCTGGAAAAACAAAACCGGATAGACAGCACCCTTAAACTCGACACTACACGAAAGATTTACCAGCCCGTGCTGGGGCTTTGGAACACAAAAATGGTTTGTATTGAAACTACCTGTACAGGGTCAGCCGTAGGAGATAACAAAACGGAGCAATGGGATTTTTCGTTTCAGTCAAACTCACTGATAGCGAAAGCCATGGTCAATAATAAAATAAGCCGGGTATATACCGGCATTTATACAGGAAACGCTTTTGAACTGACTGAAGAGCAGTCAGACTCTACAGGTGGTATCGTTACAAAAATGATCGTGCGGCTCAACCTGGTCGATTCAACCCGGATGCAGGGGCAGCGCCAGATCATCCGTGAAGGGGATTGTCGTATTGTGTATGATCTTAAGCTCGAAAAGCATTCTTAATTAATTCAAGGCTCATGTATTTATTGAAATCAGATGCTTTCACTTTGCCTTTGACGAACCCGGTTGTTATTTTCTCACTGGTCTTGTTTATTATACTTTTTGCACCGATACTGCTAAGCAAAATCAAAATACCGCATATCATCGGTCTTATCCTTGCCGGCATGATAATCGGTCCTTATGGTTTCAACCTCTTATTGCGTGACAGCAGTATTGTATTGTTTGGCACGGTAGGTCTACTTTATATCATGTTTACTGCGGGGCTCGAGATAGATATGGAAGAGTTCCGGAAAAACAGGTTAAAAAGTCTTGTTTTTGGTTTATACACTTTTATCATACCTATGGGTATAGGTAGTGTTGGAACTTATTATCTCCTGGGTTTTAGCTGGCCGGCGTCTTTACTCCTTGCAAGTATGTTTGCTTCTCATACACTTCTTGCTTATCCCATAGCAAGTCAGTATGGAATTGCACGAATACGATCGGTAACCCTCACCATCGGCGGCACTATCATTACGGATATTCTTGCGCTTCTTGTACTTGCCGTTGTTACCGGCATGCGTGAAGGTGAGCTCACTTCTGCTTTCTGGTTGTCGCTGGGCATGTACACAATCGGTTTCGGGCTGGTTGTTTTCCTGGTGTTCCCGGTTATAGCACGATGGTTTTTTAAAAAATTTGACGACGCGGTTTCTCAATACATATTTGTACTTGGTATGGTGTTTCTTGGCGCCTTCCTTGCAGAACTTGCCGGGCTTGAACACATTATCGGAGCGTTTCTTGCCGGTCTGGCTTTGAACCAGTTTATACCACACTCATCAGCCCTGATGAATCGCATCCAGTTTGTGGGTAACGCTTTTTTTATCCCGTTTTTCCTGATCAGTGTGGGAATGCTGATCGATTTCAGCGTATTGTTTAAGGGTTTTGGTGCATTAAAAGTAGCTGCTCTTATGACCGTGCTGGGTATTTTGTCTAAATACCTTGCAGCTGTGTTCACTCAAAAAACATTTCGGCTTTCGGCACTCGAACGCAATATGATTTTTGGTTTAAGCACGGCCCGGGTTGGTGCAACATTAGCCATTGTACTTGTAGGATATAATATCATCATGGGTGAAACAGCAGGGGGTGAGCCAATCAGGTTATTAAATGAAGATGTGTTGAACGGAACCATCATCATGATCCTCATTACCTGCACCGTTAGTTCGTTCCTGGTTGAAAAAACTTCACAACGAATAGCCTTACTTGATGATCAGAAATCTCCTGATGAAGATCAGCCTGTCGAAAAGATTCTCATTTCACTTGCTTATCCGGAAACAGTAACCGAACTGGTAGATTTTGGTTTGATGCTTAAACCCGACCGAAGCACCACACCCGTATTTGCGTTAAACATTATTGCTGACGAAAGTTTTGGAAGTAAGTCAGGTGCCGCTGCTCAGAAAATGATTGACAAGGCTATCAATCATGCTGCAGCTACCGAACAGGTTATTATACCGTTAACAAGATACGATGTCAATATCAGCAATGGTATAGTTTATACGGTTCGTGAGCACAATATCACGGATCTATTGATTGGCTTGCACCAGGAAGCCAGCAAGGACGATTTCCTGGGTTCCATCACAGAAAAAATTCTGAAACGAACCTCTGAAACGGTGTTTATCTACCAGCCGATGCAGCCTTTCAATACTTTACGGCGCATGGTCGTGGGCGTTACCCCAAAGGCTGAACTGGAACCAGGATTCAGTCACTGGTTCACAAAATTGAATATCATTGCCAGGGGTTCGGGCCTCAGCATTGAGTTTTATGCCAGCCGTGATACCATCACCGAACTTGAAAATCTGAAACGTACACAGCAGTCAGAAGCAAAGATGTTGTTTGTGGAGTTTGAGAACTGGGATGATTTCCTGATCCTCAGCCGCGAGGTGAAGAAAAATGATTTGCTGGTAATCGTTTCTTCACGAAAAGATCATGTATCCTACCAATCGGCCCTTGAAAAGTTACCACATTATCTCACTAAATATTTTAAAACAAACAGTTTCATACTCCTGTATCCCCGCCAGGTTGAAAAAGGCATTCTTATGGATGATATCCAGTTTGTAGACAGCACGATCGCGCAGACCATCTCTAAAAAAGTTGCCCGGGTTGGTGAAACCGGAAGGTTATGGCGGCGATTGTTTGGTAGGAAACGATAACCAATTACAGAGCCAGGCAGAATTTGTTAAAAAATTTCTTTTGCAGCCAGGCGATTGTACCTTTGTCTATTATCTTAATAGACTAATGATTTTACGTTATATATTTTTACCGCTTGTTTTTCTGACCCATTTTGTAATTGCGTCTGCACAACAGTCTGCAACGGACCAGGGATCATCCGGCCGGGCCAGGAACACTTCAACAGGTTCTAAATATGCCGCTATTGCCGGCAAATGGCGAGGGGAGTTCCAACTACGGCCCGATGTAAAAGTTCCCTTCAATTTCGAAATCACCGGTGACAATGATAACCCGGTAGTGATCTTTCATAATGGTGATGAAAAGTTTGAAGGGGGACGTGTTTCCTGGCAGAAAGACTCATTGTTTATTGGGCTTGACCAGTTCGGAAATGAAATGGCATTTGGAATGGCAAAGGATCGGTTAAATGGCAGTTTACGGAAACAGGATGGTAGCGGGTTCCCCACAAACGTAATTGCACAGAAAAATATAACTACACGTTTTGGTGTGCCCACCAGGCAATCTTCACAAACCATGTCGGGTACCTATGATGTAGTTTTCAAAAACAGCGATGGAAGCACCGAGAAAGGCGTCGGATTATTTGAACAGGAGGGCGCCATTGTAAAAGGAACCTTTCTCCGGATTACCGGCGATTCTCGTTACCTGGAAGGCGTATTAAATGGCGATAAATTTGAACTGTCATCGTTTATCGGATCCTCACCTTCATACTATCGGGGATCAATAAACGTTGATGGAACGCTCACGGGAGAAAGTGTTGGCGCAATGAGTTCATTGCCGTTCACAGCAACGCCCAACGAAGATGCTAAACTCGCCGATCCTTATAAACTCACTTATCTTAAAGAAGGTTATAATGAGTTCGCATTTTCATTTCCTGATGTTGAAGGCAATCTTGTTTCGCTCAAGGACCCTCGGTTTAAGAATAAAGTGGTGATTGTAACGATCGCGGGATCCTGGTGCCCAAATTGTATGGACGAAACAAATTTCCTGGTTCCCTGGTACAAAGAGAACAAAGATCGTGGCATTGAGATCGTGGCTTTGCATTATGAGCGTCAGACAGACAAAGAGTGGGTAAAAAAAACGTTGAACCGTTATAAAGAGCGGTTTGGTGTTCCGTACCTCCAATTGTTTGCTGGTAAAGCGGATAAACAGGCGGTCGCTGCATCTTTACCATCTCTAAATACATTTCTTTCTTTTCCTACCACTATTATCATAGATCAGCGGGGTAAGGTTGCAAAGATCCACACAGGTTTTTCTGGTCCTGCAACAGGGAAATTTTTTGAAGAATTTGTACGTGAATTTAATAACGACATCGACGCATTGGTTGGAAAACAATAACCGATGATTTGTAACTTCAACTGAAATTCCAGGCATGGAGGAATCAGACAAGCTTAAACGGATAGTAGAAGCCAGGATGAAACTCAAAGCGAGGTTCAGGGAAAAAATCCGCTCTACACCATCGGTTTCTGATGATAAGCCACTCGGTACCGGGAAGGCGAACCGGCACGGTATGCCACAGGTTCCCATTGGACAAACGGTAACCTCGAAATGGCCGGTGCTGGATCTTGGTACCCAGCCCGATATTCCCAAAGATATTTGGTCTTTAAGACTTGATGGTCTTGTTGAACATCCGGTCACACTCTCCTGGAATGATTTGCTGGCATTGCCACAATCAGAAGATATATCCGATTTTCATTGTGTAACAACCTGGTCAAAACTTGATATGCAGTGGGGTGGTGTCAGATTCATTGACCTCGCCGCCCTGGTGCAGGTAAAGGACAATGCTACCCATATACTTTGTCACGCATATGATGAATACACTACTAATCTGTCGTTGGAGGAAGCTTTGAAACCCGATGTGTTATTGGTGCATACTTTTAACGGGCAGCCCCTGCCCAGGGAACATGGTGGTCCATTGCGAATGATCACGCCCCAGTTGTATGCATGGAAAGGCGCCAAGTGGATAAGCCGGATCGAATTTCTTCCGCACAATAAACTGGGATTCTGGGAAAGAAACGGATACTCGAGCACAGCTTATCCATGGCGCAATGACCGGTATAGCTGAGCTTTTATTTTTTTCCTATTCTGTACATTCTACCCTGGTCCGTTACGGTATATAAGGCTCCGTCTTTGCCTTGTATGATATCTCTGAATCGCTGCCCAAGATCGCCGAACAAACGTTCTTCACCAACTACCTTATTGTTGTTGATTACGAGTCTTGCCACATGCTGACCGCTGAGACAACTGATAAAAAGATTATTTTTCCATTCACCAACATCGGAACCTGTATAAAAGGTCATTCCGCTGGGCGATACAACCGGATCCCAATAATATACAGGTTGTTCCATACCTTCTTTTTGAGTAATGCCTTCTCCCACTTTACCACCGCCGTATTCGATACCATATGTTATTACCGGCCAGCCATAATTCTTTCCGGGCACAACCCGGTTCAGTTCGTCTCCGCCACGTGGACCAAATTCGTGGTTCCACAGGTCACCACTGACTGGATGAAATGCGATGCCCTGTACATTACGATGACCGTACGAATAAAGTTCTGGTCTTTTGCCGCTGGCAAATGGATTACCTGGTGCGGGTTTTCCTTCTTTGGTGATCCGCACAATTTTGCCAAGACCCGAGTTCAGATCCTGCGCCTGTGGCCTTGACTCCATCGACGAACGCTCCCCCGTGCTGACGATAAGATGGCCCGATTTATCAAACAATATACGTCCCCCGTAATGGAGGTTGCTTCTGAAGGCCGGAGTTGCCCGATAGATCACGGTGACGTTCTCAATGCTTTTTTCATCGCCGGATAATTTACCCTTTGCAACAGCTGTAACGTTCCCTTCATCCGATTTTTCTGAGAACACCCAATATACCATGCGGTTTGATGCAAACGATGGGTCGAGCGTGAGACCCAGCAGACCACCCTGACCAGCGGGATTAACTTCAGGAATACCCGTAAGTGGTTCTGTAACCTGGCCACCGGCGCTTACTATACGCATCTGGCCCCGTTTCTCTGTTACAAGGAATCTTCCGTCGGGAAGTACAGCGATGCCCCATGGACTCTTCAGTTCAGTGGTAATAACTTTTGCTTCAACAGGGGTTGAAGTGGACACACTACCAATATGGGTTTGCCCGGTAAATGCCGGTTTGTAGCTGGTGTTCGGCGATTTGGTTTCTACCGGATCACCTGTTTTTCCAGTCTGGGAAAACGCAAAACCAGCAGGTGCAACAATCGCAAATATGATTGATGAATAGATAGAAAAAAGTCTCTTATGCATAATGAGTATTTGAAATGGACTTTAAAGCTAACGATTTGTAATATATAACAGCACGGCTAATGAGTAAACGTTATCTGTTTTATGTCGGGCCGTTGGGTCGCGCTATAGACTTCAGGTCAGGGTCTGGATCTTGCCTGGGAACCCGGTTGGATCATGAACCTAATAATGCTTATTTTTGACACCTTCCTTTTAAAAGAAAATCAAATTATATGGGCAAAGTATTACCAGTTATAGTAGCAGCAATTTCAATTGCATTTGCATCTTGTGATGACAAAACCACCAACGAAAAAGTCGCGGCCACCGATTCAACAGCAGCGCCGGTGGAAACCAAGGACCCAAATACAAAATTAACCCCTGCCTTTGAAGGGCAAACGCGTATCGGAAGTGTAAAAACCACAACAGCTTATGAAGGCAAGGCCATTTCATCTGATCTGAAAAGCCCATGGGGCATAGCCAGTTTACCTGACGGACGTTTGCTTATTACGGAGAAGGCTGGTACCATGCGTATTGCTACAACTACGGGTACGCTCAGCGAACCAATCACTGGTCTGCCTTCAGTGGTCGCAGCTGGCCAGGGAGGCTTGCTAGGGGTGACACTTGATCCTGCCTTTGAAAGCAACAGAATGGTTTACTGGGTATTCTCTGAAAAACATGGTGCCGGAAATCTTACTGCAGTAGCCAAAGGAAAGTTGTCGGCCGATGATAAAAAGATAGAAGGTGCTAAAGTCATCTATCGGGCTACTCCGGCCTATGATGGCAACCTGCATTATGGCGGACGCATACTTTTTGACAAATCGGGTAACCTGTTTGTAAGTACGGGCGAAAGATCAGATCTTGAAACACGCCCGCAGGCACAGGATCTGAAGTCTGGTCTGGGTAAGATAGTAAGGATAACAACAGAAGGACAGCCTGCTGGTGGCAATCCATTTG
>JAEZGI010000010.1 GCA_023416995.1 Bacteroidota bacterium | reverse complement strand
TATCGGGTGCGAAAACGAAGGCGCCTCAGCAATCCATCTTCTTTGCAAACAACCTCACTGCCTGGGGGGTGTGTGCAGTTAGCAAGACTAATTTTTTTATAGTTTTATTCGAGGTTTTGATCTTATTCTTTAGAATCATAAAACAGTGTGATGGATTTTAATTCTGCTTAAAGATTGGTCGGGGATGCTATATCCAGCTACGGCAATAATTAGCAAGGTTACTGCATCTTCCTTGGGAGCGGGGCGAAAAAATGCTGACGGCGATCGGCAACTGTATTTCGATACGACGGTTCGGTATCGATGCCAGCAATCTTTACTCAGGCCACCAAACAGTACTATTAGAGCCGAAGATGAAAACAGAGATAATTTGATAAAGCCGGGCGGTTGACGAAATTGTGGCCGGAACGTGTTCGGAGTATGTGGTAACATTAAAGTCCTTAGGGCATCTGCTCAAAAAAGACAGAACACACGATAGCAATGCATCATCGACGGTTGTCGATAGCTACACACTCTTTGAGCATTATAGGATTCGTTTTTGTGAGACTGATGGAAATTTTCATTTAGGCAGTGAGGTTGTACGCAAAGAAGCTGGCCTGGCGCCGCGCCTTCATTTTCGCACCCGATAGTTTAACGTAACCAACGACAGTCACGCGAAAACGGTAGCGCGAAGCCAGGCCAGCTTCAGAAGCGAACCTGCCGAATGAACGCCCCCCTGGTCGGAATTAAACCTCTATCGAATAAGTCAAAGCAACCCCAGTTGCGTGATCGACTTGCCTGGTTCAAGATGAATCGCCTGAAGACCGGCAGCGCGCGCACCTTCGACATTAGCCAGCATATCGTCTATGAAAAGCGTTTCTGCCGGATTCAACTTGCTATCGTTAATTACGTATTGAAAACTCTCAACCGTCGGCTTGCGAAGCTTGATCTCGTGCGAATAATACGCTTTTTCAAAATGATCATCGAGTATGGCCTGGTTAAAAGCTTCGCTGTATGTTTTCCGGAAAGACTGAAGATGTAAAGAGTTGGTATTGCTAAAGAGGAATAACCTGTATCGTTTTTGTAATGCATGAAGATATTCGATGCGATCAGCAGGGAAATCAAGCAACATCGCGTTCCAGGCTGCAATCGCGACCGCATCATCATTTTCCGATTTTGCAATCTTTTTAATTTCCCGAACAAACTGTTCATCATCAATAAGACCTACCTCATAATCTTTGATAAACGACTTCACATTTCCGCTTGCAAAAAGCTGTTTGAACTCACTGAATCCCATTTCTGCAAAGGCTTTTTCTGCTGCTGCGAAATCCAGATTCAGGATTACTCCTCCAAGATCGAAGATGATATTTTTAACAGGTTGCATATTATATATTAAGCTTAACTGGTTTATTTACGACGTTGACTAAACATCCACTGAAGATAATCAGGCTCGGCAAAAGCATTGTCCCATGAGTTATGACCCACTCCCGGATACACGCTGAATTTAACTGTTGCACCAGCAGCCTTCAAAGCATTCACCATGGTTTCAGAATGACTGATCGGGACAACATTGTCCTGATCACCGTGAAATATCCACCAGGGTAAATGTTTTATTTGTTTTGCAGAGGCGGGATCAGCACCGCCACAGATGGGTAAAGCTGCTGCAAAACGTTTTGGCAGCCGGCGAACGATCTCAAAGGTGCCCATGCCGCCCATTGACAAACCGGTAACATAAAACCTGTTCTCAACGATTTTATATTGACGTGGTAACTGTTTTACAAATTCCAACAGCAGTTTCATCATACTGGTGGGTTCTTCATTTAAGTTGAAATGGAATGTACGGATACCGGCGGTATCTCTTTTAATCTCAACATTGCTCCAATAAGAGTCTTCCGCACATTGAGGGAAAATTACGATGGCAGGAAACTTCTCTCGGTTAATACTGTCAAGAAATAGTTTGGATCCATGTACCAGCTGTTTTTCATTATCCCTTCCCCGCTCTCCTGCACCATGAAGAAACAAGACTACCGGGTAAGCTTTTGTTTTATCATAGTTCTTTGGAAGCAACACACGATAAGGAAGTGTATCGCTTCCGGAAATATACTGTGCCCTCTGGAAACTATCCTGCGCAAAAGATGATATACCGGTAAAAACGAAGGCCAGGAAAAGAATTATATTTTTTCTCATCGTATTATTTCTGTGTTATAGCTTGAACGATACTTCTTTTAAGTGACCACTGTCCGGACCAATAAACAATTTGAAATCGCCTGGCTCTGAAACCCATTTAAGATCCCGGTTAAAGAACTTTACGTCGTCGGTTGTAATGGTGAATTTAACTTCACCCGATTTTCCCTTCTTCAATGCAATCTTTTGAAACCCTTTCAGTTCAAGGACCGGGCGAGTTATCGAACCTACCATATCACGAAGATATAACTGAACTACTTCTTCTCCATCATAATTACCACTGTTGGTTACCGTTATACTCGCTGTTATGGGAGTACTTGCACTTAATTGGGATTTATTCAACCTGATTTCGCCATATTCAAATGTTGTATAACTAAGTCCATACCCAAATGGATACAATGGCGTATTGGGCACGTCGAGATATTTACTGGTATACTTCTGGTTCTGGTCAAACGGGCGGCCGGTATTTTTAGCGTTATAATACAAAGGTATCTGGCCAACATTTCTTGGAAAGGTCATAGCCAGACGACCCGATGGATTCGCTTTACCAAATAACAAATCAGCAATAGCCGGTCCGGCCTGTGTACCAGGGAACCAGGTTTCGAGTATCGCATCTAAATTTTCATCTTCCCAGCTTAATGTCAAAGGGCGACCATTCATCAGAACCAACACAATTGGTTTACCGGTTGTCTTTAACGCTTTTAATAGCGCTACCTGGTTTTCCGGCAGACCGATCATACTCCGGCTGGCCGCCTCACCCGACATCCCAAAGGCTTCGCCTAATACAGCCACAACCACATCAGCATCTCTGGCCACGTTCACTGCTTCGGCAATGAGATCAGCAGGCGATTTTGCGTCAGCTACAATTTGTGCATCATGTGGGTTTAACTTATTCAGCATACTGGTATCATCCAGCAAATTGCTGCCTTTGGCGTATAGAAATTTGTTTGCTCCATAATCAGCTTCCAATGCGGCCCAGAGACTTACGGCTTTTTTCGGATCACCAGCACCACTCCAGTTGCCAATCAGGTTTCGCTGATCTTTTACAAGTGGGCCGACAAACGCTATCTTTTTATCTGCACCGAGGGGCAAAACATTATTGTTTTTAAGCAAAACCGCGCTTTTGATTGCTGCTTCTTTTGCAAGGGCAAGTTTGTCAGCACTCATGATTTCTGCTTTCGCGCGATCTTCGCTAACATACCGGTAAGGGTCATCAAACAGGCCGAGTTTGTATTTGGCTTCAAGTATCCTTTTTACGGCTGCATCCACAGTAGCCATAGACACCTTGCCCGATCTGACCAATGATACACCTTCATTCAGTAAAATCTCGCCAACCATATCCATATCAATGGTAGCATTTAATGCGAGCGCACCTACATTTTTGGCATCACCCATACCATGTGCAATCATTTCATTGATGGCGGTATAATCTGTAACGATCAAACCCTTGAAACCCCAGGTTTTCCGTAGCAAATCATTCATGAGCCATTTGTTGCCCGAGGCAGGCACCCCTTCTATTTCGTTGAATGAGGTCATTACCGATCCAACTCCGGCGTCTATTGCGGCTTTGTACGGTGGAAAATATTCCTGGTACATACGCAAACGGCTCATGTCGGTGGTGTTGTAATCACGACCTGCTTCTGCAGCACCATAAAGTGCGAAGTGTTTAACACAGGCAAGCACTGTATTGTCCTTGCTGAGATCCGTTCCCTGGTAACCTTTCACCATTGCACGCGCAATTTTGGAACCCAGGTAAGGATCTTCACCTGAACCTTCGCTTACCCTGCCCCAGCGAGGATCGCGGGCAATATCAACCATTGGTGAAAAGGTCCAGTTTAATCCGTCAGCACTCATTTCTTCAGCAGCAGCGCGGGCGGTCCGTTCTATCAATGTTGTGTCCCATGATGCGGCTAATCCCAGGGGTATAGGGAAGATGGTGCGATGTCCGTGCACAACATCATACCCAAATAACAATGGAATCTTAAGACGGGTATTGTTTACAGCGATCTCCTGCAATTTGCGGACTGCAACAGGCGTATAGGTATTAAAAACACCACCCACCAGTCCTTTGCGAATCTTTTCTTCAACGCCCTGGCTCAGGATAGGACCGGTAACGTCAAAACCCACGGATGGCAGATTGAGCTGGCCAATCTTTTCTTCCAAAGTCATCTTTGAAAGCAAACCATTCACAAACTCGTTCATCCGGGTAGCACCCGTTTGTGCATATACGTTAGTTGCACTTAAAACAATCACTGCAAACAGATACTTCTTCATAGTGCGTTTTTTTACTGCTGTCTACTTCTTAAGGTAGGGAGCTATGACTTCGGTCCAGATATCATAACCGGGACGTGTCATATGCAGGCTGTCTGACTGGAAAATTGTACTGATCGGAGCGCCATTACTATCCAGCATTTTTGAATAAACATCTATATAATCTGTGTTCGGATGTTTTGCAAGAAAAGTCCTGATATCGGCATTCGCCTTAGTAATTACTTCGCGGAACTTCACCCGGCTTGGACTCGGCTTCATGGAAACAAATGAGACTCTTGTATCCGGCAAACGTTCCCTGATCATTGTAAACAGTGTAATGAACCTGCTGGTAATCGTGTCTGCTGTAACTGCAGCACCCGCCGCGGCATCGTTCTCGCCACAATAGATCACAACCTGTTTTGGCTGGTATTTAAAAATCACATCATCTGCATACATGATAACGTGTGGAAGCGAACTACCTCCAAACCCGCGGTTGATGATGGTATGTTCAGGGAAACGCTCCTGTACATCTTTCCAACCGGTAAATGATGAACTTCCTGTAAACACAATCGCTCCCTTGGGAGGCATGGCGGCACTATCCCGGCTTTTAAAATTTTGGATGTCCTTGTAAAATGGCGGATCCTGGGCTACTACACCGCCTGCAAATAATAACACGAATAAGACAATTAGAGAACCAGACTTCATACTTATTTTTTTGGTTTAAATATAGCAATAACAGGGTTTATTTAATATCGGGATGTTCAAAGCCCAGTTTCCTGAGACCTTTTTGTATTTCCGGTATACCCATAAATAATTTCCACAGCAATCCTGAACGATGATTTTCGATCATTACAATAATAGGTCCCTGGTCTATCGCAAGATGTGAATTTGCATACCAGTTCCGGGTTTCATTGAATGCATCAACAAAGCCATATTCACTCCAGATCTTGTCGCCGAGGTCTTCATAAAAATGTCTGAGTGCCTGCATGGAATATTCAGGAGTATAAGGAAAAGCAGATAAGGCGGCTGTTGGCGTGATCGTACCAAAATCGTTTGTTGGAGAATGCGCATTATAACCATTGTATGTATCACTGGCGGTAAGTCCCCAGCTATTAGGTCCGTAACCTTTAAATCCGTTAGGATTGCGAACACAATGTTCACGATTAATGAGCGTATGATTCCTGTTCTGTTCCCAGTAATCAGCATATCGGTCTTTCAAACCCCTGGGGTTTAATCCGAGGAAAGAATAATGAGAGAAAAATAAAGGACCGCCGTAATCAAAACCTAGCGGGAGTTTGATGCCGTAAAATTCTTTGCCATTATTGAAAAAGTTACTTTGTGCCCATCCATTATGATATACTGACGCAGGTACCGGATATCGTTCGCCCGCGGCCGCGAGCACGTACATAATTAAACACTCGTTAAAGCCACGTACAGGGAAATTCATGGCCCAGCCGTTGTTGGGGCTCCAGTGCCAGTATAATACATCTTGTCCATCGCGGGTGAACCAGTTCCATTCAATATCATTCCAGAGCCAGCTTATTCGATTTCGAAGTTCGTTTTCTACGGGACTTTCTGCATTGAAGTAAGCACGGGCACACAACAAACCCTGAAACAGGAATGATGATTCAACCAGGTCAGCTCCATCGTCTTTCCGGCTGAAGGGTATTGTTTTGCCGGTTGAGCCGTTCAGCCAATGCGGAAACACACCATGATAGGCATCCGCTTTTGATAGAAATTTCACCATCTTCAGCAGGAACCTTGCGGCAGTATCCCGTTCGATCCATTTTCTGTCCGTTGCCACAATAACAGCCATTATCCCAAAGCCGGTACCACCTGTAGTAGTTACTTCGTCACCATAATCAAAAGCTACGTTACTTCTTTCTCTTGAAAGACCGCTTACAGGATGCGCAAAATCCCAGAAATAACGAAAGGTTTGTTTTTGTACGAGATCCAGCAGCTGATCATCTGTCAGATTTTTTTGAATAGCCGGTTTTGTTACGGCCTTGTTAGCTGCTGCTTTTTTTTGCGCCTTTGCCGCAACAGAACAAAATGCTACAACAAACAGGAGAATTATCAGTTTTTTCATACAACAAGATTATAAGTCTAATAGGTAAAACCCAATTTGGTTAAAGATGATTGCACTTCCGGGCAACTCATAAAAAGATTCCATAACAGGCCGCTTCTGTAATTTTCGATCATAATTATTTGCGGCCCCTGGTCAATTGCCAGCCATGATGGCGCAAACCAGACATCTGTAAGGTTGAACGCATCTTTGAAACCATAATCACCAAAGAGCCTGTCGCCTAATTTATAATAAAAGAAGCGTAAGGCTTCAAGCGACTGATCGGGCGTAAATGGCAATGATGATATCGCTGCCGTAGGAGCAATCACACCGAGATCATTTGTTGGTGAATGTGCTGCATAACCTGAATAATTGTTGTCACTTGCAGTTAGTCCCCAAACCGACGAACTGTAGCCGTTATGGTTGCGGGGATTGGACACAGCGTATTCGTAATTAATACGGCTATGTGCCACAACCTGCTCGCCATAATCAGCGTAGGCAACCTTTAACCCCTGCGGTTTAATTCCCAGAAAACTATAATGAGAAAAAAACAAAGGACCGCCCATTTCTTCTCCCAGGGGGAGTTTGATGTTGAAATAATTTTTATTATTTCTCATCGCTCCATTTTTTGCCCATCCCTGGTCATACACTGTTTTGGAAATGGAATATTGTCCAGGTGCGGCAGCAAGAACATAAGTGATCAATGCTTCGTTCCAACCCGAAACCGGCAGATTGAGATCCCATTGAAATTCCGGGCTCCAGTGCCAGTATAATACATTGCCGCTGTTTTTTGTAAACCAGTTCCACTCGACCTGATCAAACATATCAGTGATGGTCAAACGAAGATTTTTCTCTGTTTCATCAATACCGGAAAAGTATTGTCTTGCAGTTAGCAAACCCTGCATAAGCAGGGAAGTTTCAACAAGATCGGCGCCATTATCTTTGGGGCTGAAGGGTATCGTGGCGCCGGTTGCACCATTCATAAAATGCGCGTATGCACCATGATAAGTAGTTGCTTTATTGCGAAGGAAGTCAACGATTTTAACGACCTGTTCCAATCCTTCCTGTCTTGAAATAAACCCACGATGTATGGCCGTTACAATGGCCATGACACCCATTCCCGTTCCGCCCGTGGTCACCAGATCCGGATTTTGGTTTCGATCACGTGCCATGCCTGACACAGGATGCGCAAATTCCCTGAAATAACGAAAGGTTTGTTTTTGTACAAGATCAAGCAATTGATCGTCACTTATACGCGGAAATTTATCGGTTGAATCAATCGCTGTTACGAGCGTTATATTGTAGGTTGAATCAGGAATAGCGCCTGTTTTAGAACGTAGCGTTGATTTTACCTGCAGGTTATACTGTGATAAGTGGGTAACACTTCCGGTTGTAACCATGATCATACTATCACCTTTAGCTAAGGTGTAGCTGAAAGGCACATTGCTGCCATCAGGCGTTTGTAAACTCAACGCAGTGTTGAGTGAGCCTGGATTTATTGGAGCACTAAAAGATATTGAGATTGACGGATCAATTGAAACGTTATAAAACCGGTTGTTCCCTACCACTCCATTCACCTCGGTCCGGGTAAGCGCAATCTTTTGTACAGGTTGTACAGCCGGGGTTTCTGTTTTGCTGCAAGCTAAACACCCCAGTGCAGAAACCGCTATGATCAACTTTTTCAACATGCAGATTATAGATTGATAACAAAGGCAGAAAGTTGTCCCGACGCAACAACTTCCTGCCTTTTAATGATCTGTTATGTTATGAGTAAAAATTAATAACCGGGGTTTTGAGTGAGCACACCCGCCGCAAGGTCAATTTCCTGCTGGGGAATGGGCATTAGCTCATTTTTACCAGCCGTGAAACCCATGGGGCCAAAAACTTCAGCGCCTCTTCCCTGGCGAATTACATCAAAAAAGCGGTCAAATTCCATAGCCAGTTCCACCCTTCTTTCGTGCCAGATAGCTTCCCTTAACTCCTCCTGGTCCGTAGTGGTAACATCTGGCAACACGGATGGGTCGCCGCCTCTTGCTCTTTCACGTACGCGATTAAGAGATTGCAGCGCCTGCGTTGGATTGTTTAATTCATTGGCAGCTTCCGCATTCATCAACAAAATTTCAGCGAAGCGTAATACCCGTATATTCTGTTCGGCACCTTCGCTGCATTCAACATAACGGCTGAATGGCACGTAAGACTTCTGATTGTAACGTGGGTTATCGCCAACCGGAGGTATGAGATCACCCTGGGGAGTTGTTTCACCACGAAACAGAATCGTAGCATCACGACGTGGATCGCCGGGTTCATAGGCGTCAACAAGTTCCATAGTGGGCACATTAAAACCCCAGCCGCCGCCACGTTGTCCACGAACACCTTGTACCTGCGAGTATTGCGAGTTCGACATATCACAGTTACCGGGAACATAGGTAGCCTGGATCTCAAAAACTGATTCAACGTTGTTTTCGTTTTCTATCCTGAATTGTTTTTCGTAATCAGGGAACAGATCATATCCGAGTGTCATTACCTGGTTGGTTAGATCGAGCACCTGTTGCCATTTGCCCTGGTACATTGAAACCTTAGCGAGCATTCCCAATGCTGCTCCTTTGGTTGCGCGTCCGATATCAGTCGAATTGTAACTAACCGGTAAGGCTGCTGCCGCTTCGGTGAGATCTTTTTCGATCGCAGCATAAACTTCCGCTTTGGGAGTCCTGGGAATGTTATATTCTTCTGCTCCTTCGGGTATGGTTAAACGAAGTGGAACGTCTCCGAATGCACGAACCAACCTGAAATAGGAATAACCACGAACAAATTTTGCTTCTGCAAGCAAGCGTGCTTTCAGCGTTTCGTCCATTGAAATCCCCGGAACATTTGTAAGCACCTGGTTGGCGAAGTTGATATTCTGGTATTGACCTTTCCAGAAATCAAGTGTTTGTCCTTCGGTCGCGGTATGCGTAAACCCGTTGTAATTATTCATGTAGTCCGAGTCGCCGGGACTGCTTCCTTTTTCGGCTTCGTCGGAACCCATGCTTTCAACAGCTATAGCCGCAAAAGCCACGTTGGTCCAGCCGCGCAGATTGCCATACATGGCATTTACGGCATTCATTGCGTGTTCCTGTGTTGTCCAGAAATCAACAACCGGTTGTTGGCCCTGCGGGTCAACATCAAGAAATTCTTTTTTACATCCTGCTGGTATAAGCGCGGCAGACAACAGGCCAATGCTGATTGCCTTCCGGATGATATATGAGGGATTCTTCAGTATCATAATAATTTTTTGAAAAGATTAGAAAGTAACGTTTACACCAAAGTTGTAAGTAGCATACAATGGATATACATTCACGTCAATACCTGCATTGGTTGGCGTACCACCTACCTCTGGACTGAAACCACGATAGCTGAAAATGTTCAACGGGTTTTGTGCATTTACATAAACGCGTAAACGATTTATTTTCCATCGTGTAGTTGTTGCTGTCGGTAATGTATAGCCAAACTGTGCGTTTCTTATTCTTACATAACTTCCATCTTCAACAAAAAATGTATTTGGATTGAGGTTGTTTCCTGCGGTGTTCGCTGATGGATAACTGTTAGAAGTGCCGGGGCCCGTCCACCGGTTTTCGAAAAAATCTTTAGTATAGTTTTCGTTACCGTAACGTACATTCAGCAAACCGTTATAAATATCAACACCCGCTACGCCCTGGAAATCGAGCATCAGGTCGAAGTTTTTATAGATCCAGTTGGTGTTGACCCCGAAATTGTAACGTGGGTTAGGATTACCAAGCACTACCCGGTCAAGTGCATCGATGATACCGTCTGGTTTTCCACCCGGGCCGCTGATGTCAGCAAAAATGAAATCGCCTGGTTTTGCATTAGAATAATGCGGCAATGAATTGATTTGGGCCTGGTCCTGGAATATGCCCACCACCTGGTAACCAAAAAACTGCCCGATAGGTTGACCAACCACGGTACGTGTTGTGAGATTACCTGCAACTGCACCTGCACCACCTGCATAAATTGGATTACCACCGGTAGTAGTTGACAGCACCTTGTTATCATTTATAGAGAAGTTGGCTCCGATGGTATAAGAAAGATTTTCATTCAGATTATCTTTCCAGTTGACCGTGAATTCCCAGCCCTGGTTTTGAAATGTTGCCTGGTTTGCAATGATATTACCGGTTTCTGTACCAATCGAAGACAGCACGGGCAGGTTGAAGATTGCTTCTTCTGTTTTCCGGTTGTAAAAACCCGCTTCAACATATAAACGGTTATTTAAAAAGGCCATCTCAATACCTACATCGGTACCTACACCTCTTTCCCAATAAGTGGTTGGAGGAACGATACTATTGATGCTTGCACCGGTGTACGGCAGACTTGGATTTCCGAAAAACCCGGTAAGCTGCGGCGTTTGAGTAACGCGGAGGATAGAAAGGTTGGAAGGTACTGATGCATTTCCGACCTTACCCCATGAACCACGGATCTTCAGGTTATCAAAGATCTGTTGATTCTCCATAAACGATTCATCACTGATTACCCACCCGAGACCCACTGAAGGGAAGTAACCCCAACGTTGGTTGCCAAAAAACTTTGATGATCCATCGGCCCTGATGGATGCGGTTAAGAGATAACGATCTTTCAGCGAATAGTTAATGCGACCGAAGTAAGATGCTATGGTTGAAAGATCACCTTCATCGGTAACATTGTTATTTCCTGCACTGCCTAAACGCAGGTAAAGATCGCCTTCACTTGAATAAGGAACATTCAGTGCGGTACCGGTTATTGAATATGCGCGATAACGTTGTGCGCCCTGACCCACAAGTGCAGTCAGGTTATGATCGCCAAAACGCTGTGTATAGGTCAAAGTGTTTTCAACGATCCAATTGCGGGTTTCGGCTCTTGTACCGCGTAAGGTACTTGAAGGACTGTTTTGTACACTGGTAGCAAAATATACCGGGTTGTAGTTTCGAAGTTCGTTTTCTCCAAATTCACCACCGACACTGGTTCGGAAAGTAAGGTTACGAAGTATTTTAAGCTCAGCGAACACATTACCAGTAACCCGGTAGTTGCGTGATTTCTGATTATAAAAATCGAGTGTTGCCTGTGGATTAGCAAAGTTACCTGTGGGATAATCTGCAGGATCACCGTAGCTGCCGTCTGCTTCTTTTGCGGGGATTATTGGTGGCGCTACAAAGGCCTGGTAAAAAATACTACCGTTGATGTCTTTTGAATAGATACCGCTGGCTGTGATTGTATAACCCACTTTAAGTGGCGTAAGCACCTGGAAATCGTTCTGGAACCGGGCCGTAACGCGATTGAAAGTATTCGTCTTTGCGATACCTTCCTGGCGAAGATAGCCAAGTGAAAAGTTGTAAGTAGATTTTTCACCACCACCGCTGATAGAGATCTGGTGATTCGTGATCAGCGCATCGCGTAAGATCACATCGTACCAGTCAGTGCCTTCACCGTAACTGTTGGGATCAACAAGATCGGTGGTGCTGCCGGTAGCAATACGGTTTTTTTCATTGAGCATGGTGGCGTATTCGCGGGCATTGGCCATATCCACTTTATTCGTGACATGTTGAACCCCTACGTGTCCCGTGTAATTCACAACTGATTTACCGTTGCGGCTTCCTTTTTTAGTTGTGATCAACACTACCCCGTTAGCGGCGCGTATACCATAAATTGCTTCTGAAGATGCATCTTTCAAAATGTTCATTGATTCGATATCATCCGGGTTCAAAAAACTGATATCATCGAACCAGACGCCATCCACCACATACAAGGGATTGGCCCCGCCGTATACCGTACCCAGACCGCGGATCCGGATTTGGGGAGAGGCACCTGGCGCACCGGCATTGGTGATCTGCACACCTGCCACCCTTCCCTGCAAACCACTGATAGGGTTGATGGATGATTGTTTGCTGATTTCGTCTCCGCGAACAGTTGCCACCGAGCCCGTGACATCTATTTTTCTTTGTGAACCATAACCAACGACAACTACCTGTTCCAGTTCGTTGGTGCTTTCGATAAGAATCACCTCAATATTGTTTTGATTGGCAGTTGGAATTTCCTGTTCCGCATAACCGACAAATGACACAACCAGTATTGAACCGTCTGGTACATTGATGGAAAAGTTTCCGGCCGAATCTGTCGAAGTTCCGACTGCACTGCCTTTTACCCGGACAGAAGCACCCTGGATCGGTTCGCCGGCAATATTTGTTACGCGACCGGTTATAACCGCCAGGGCATCGTTTGCGCTATAGTTATCCGGGAGTTCCCGGGCGGAGAGTGAAAACTGGTTGAATAAAAAGATGAAAGCAGTCAGAGTTGAAATCATTGTGAATCTCACGAGGTGATACTTTCCGGGTGAGCCGGAAAAAATCTTTGTTTTCTTCATAGTTAAACTTTGTAAGGATGATGAGATGATGCTGCCTGGCAACGGTGCAGCTACACCGGGAGGCCTTGCGGGATAAAGTGCTTCGTTTGTTAGCTGCTGTTAGTTTTTGTCATTTTGCATTTTGGTTTGGTTTCATGATTATAACAGGTGCCTAAATTATCAGAGGCGGCGGATCCTGAATTTTCAGCTTGCCGTGCATGGTATTCCCCGGTTTATGGGAGGTTTGAAGGGGGTGGTGGCTATTGAACGCCAGGGAAATAACTATCATTAAAATTGTACCACGGCAGCATTTGAGGCACTTGTATAAAAAATATTCAGCCTAATGTATTTCCCTGCCCGAATTTTTCTAATTTCGCAGACCTCCGGCGTTAACACGGTGGTTAACCAAATGGACCCTTAGCTCAGCTGGTTAGAGCACCTGACTCATAATCAGGGGGTCGCTGGATCGTGCCCAGCAGGGTCCACTTCAGAAAGCAGTTATGGTTTCATAGCTGCTTTTTTTCAATTGTTCAGTAGTTAACTTTTTTTTAACCGGCTCTAGGATACATTTGGCAATCATTTATGATTATGAAAAAAATATTAATCGCCTTTTTGTTTGTTACTGCTGCTTCCCAGTTATCCGCCCAGGATTCTGTTACCGTTTCAGGAAACCAGGTACAGGATTCAATTTTGAAGGCAAATACGCCTGCAAAAAAGAAGCGGAAGGATTGGAGCAAAGTAAATATCGATAACCGCACAGGCGATCATTTCATGATGCAGTTTGGATTGAATATGTGGACAAAGGCGCCGGATTCGATCGCAACCAAGACCTTCTCCCGTACATTCAATGCACACCTTATGTATGATATGCCATTTAAAACCGATCCGCGCTTCAGTGTTGCGCTTGGAGTTGGTGTTGGCGTTGACAATACATTTTTTGATAAGACCATCGTTGATATAACCGGCCGCAAATCGAACCAGCTCACTTTTGAAAATGTTGCCGATACCAATCACTTTAAAAAGTATAAGGTTACGAATACATACCTGGAAGTTCCCCTGGAGATCCGGTTTACTTCTAATCCTGAAAATTACAACCGCAGTTGGAAAGGTGCCCTGGGTGCCAAGGTGGGAACAATGGTGAGTGCAGTGGCAAAGGGTAAAACCTTTCAAAATCGCTCTGGCGGAACCATCAATGCTTATACCGATAAAGAAAAATCAAAAAGATTTTTTAACGGTACCCGTTTAGCCGTGACCGGACGCATCGGTTATGGTATCTTCAGTGTATTTGCTGTTTACCAGATCAATGCATTTGTGAAGGAAGGCTTCGGACCTGATATCAGACCGATGCAGATTGGACTTGCAATTAGTGGATTATAATTATGAAGTTACCGCGGCCGTTGCCGTGAGAGATTAATATTATAGCAGTATTAAAACGTTGGACCCGCATTTGCCGCAAGGTGGTGCGGGTCCGGAGTTTGTAGTACTTTTAGAATTCTAAACAGAAAAGATTTTGCTCGATAACAAGGTTAATTATAAGGAAGAACGCGCGGTGCTGGTTGGGTTGATACACGGCGTACAAACAGAAGCGCAGGTTAAAGAGTACCTGGAGGAACTGGCATTTCTTGCAGAAACTGCTGGTGCAACAACCGTGAAAAGATACATTCAACGATTGCCACATCCTGATAGCCGCACATTCATCGGGAAAGGTAAACTGGAAGAAATCAAGGAATACATACAAGGTAAGGATATCAGTCTTGCGATTTTTGATGATGAGTTGAGCGGTTCGCAGATACAGAATATTGAAAAGATCCTTGATATCAAGGTCATAGATCGTTCCGATCTTATCCTGGACATTTTTGCCCGTCGTGCAAAAACGGCGCAGGCAAAAACGCAGGTTGAACTGGCGCAATATCAATACCTGTTGCCGCGGCTAAAAGGCATGTGGAGTCACCTTGAACGTTTGGGTGGTGGTATTGGTACAAGGGGTCCGGGTGAAACGGAAATTGAAACTGACCGCCGGATCGTTAAAGATAAGATTGCGTTATTAAGAAGAAGACTTGGAGAGATTGATAAGCAGGCTTCTATTCAAAGACAGGAACGTGGTGAGTTTATAAGAGTTGCATTGGTAGGTTACACGAACGTGGGTAAGAGTACCATCATGAATCTGCTGAGCAAAAGCGAAGTGTTTGCTGAGAACAAACTGTTTGCAACGCTTGATACAACTACCCGCAAGATAGTTTATGAAACCACCCCTTTCCTGTTGAGTGATACGGTTGGGTTTATCCGCAAGTTACCGCATCATCTTGTTGAGAGTTTTAAAAGCACTTTGGATGAGGTAAGGGAAGCTGATATACTTTTACATGTTGTGGATATTTCTCACCAACAATATGAAGATCAACTTGGAGTCGTAAACAGCACCCTGCAGGATATTAAAGCTTTTGATAAACCTACCATCACCATCTTTAATAAGATGGACATGTATGAAAAGAACACATTTGATGAGTGGCTGGAACCAGAGGTAAAGCAGGATATACTTCGTGATCTGAAAGAAAAGTGGCAACGAGAAACCAATGGACACGCGGTATTTATTTCCGCGGTTGAGCGTACAAATATTGACGAGTTGCGGGCCACTATACTCAGCCGGGTTCGTGAACTTTATCGTATCAGGTATCCTTATAAAACCGAATTTTTCTATTGATCTCCTGCGCTACTGTTAATTCATCTTTTCATGGCAGCATTGCAATGGCATAAGATCGCTGAATCGCTCAGCGAACTGGAAACAGGTGATAATAACATTGCCGTTGTTGATGTGCCCGGTAAAAAGATTTGCGTGGCCCTGCATAACAACGAGTGTTTTGCATTTGCATATAAATGTCCGCATGCGAGCGGGATCATGGCGAATGGCTTCCTCGATGCAACCGGACATATCGTTTGCCCTTTGCATCGGTACCGGTTCAGCATACGTAACGGGCGAAATACGAGTGGTGAAGGATATTATCTTAAAACCTATCCTATTGAAACACGTGAAGATGGGGTTTACGTGGGTATTGCATCGGGTAGCTTTTTTGGGTTGTAGTAACAAGGCATTGTTCCCGTCGCTGTATTAGCGTGGTTCCAACTTCATGTTCCTTATCTAACGCACTTAGACGCAGACAAATCACCTTCCAATGCAGCGCCTGAAGTGCCAGGATCTGAGTGGCAGTAACACTTTTCCAGTATTAAATCATTATTAACTCCTTCGTTTGCCGCTCCCGGGGCATCATTTCTGTGTTATCAAATCAGGATTGGATACAGCAGGCACATGATTGGTTAGGTTAAAACTGCAGGTTTGCGGACAATAAAATTTTAGTGTAATGGCTTTATGGGAGTGGCTCCTTTATGTTGATCAGGAACTTTTCACCTGGATAAATGTGGATGGTTCAGTTGGAGTTCTTGATGGGTTCATGAAGTTGATGCGGAACCAGTACACCTGGAT
>JAEZGI010000040.1 GCA_023416995.1 Bacteroidota bacterium | reverse complement strand
TCGGTGGTGAGGAATGAATTAGGTGTGTTTGATACCGTAGTACCACGAATGGTGCCATCCACCACCTCATATACCGCCTTGCCATTTAACTGCTTCCAACCTGTAAGATCCTTACCATTAAACAGATCTTGCCAATTACCATTTTGAGCAATAGCACTAACAGAAATTGCAAGGAAAAGCGCACATGAAATAAGTCTCATAACCAGTTTTTAAAATAGATACTAATTAACACCAAGTTGTTTAGCCAGCCAGTTGGTCATCATTACCTGTTGTTCAGGGAAGGTCCAATGGCCGGTTTCAAGTGCAAGGAACAGATCCTTTTTACCCGGGATCACATTATAAGCTGCATGCATTGACGTCGGCGGGCACACATCATCGTTATACCCCCAACTATACATACCAGGCACTTTCACCAGTCGCGCAAAATTTACAACATCATAATAAGCGGCTGTTTCAATCTTGTCTTTTTTATTATTGAAACTAAGATTATATGGTGCAAACAAATGTGGCCAGCCGCCTGCACGCCCTTGCAGGTAACCTGTTAGATCACACAATGCCGGATAATATGCTCCTAAACCTTTTACACGTGGATCAAGCGCTGCAGTTGTAATAGATAAGGCGCCACCCTGGCTACCACCGGTAACCAACAGGTTTTGTCCGTCGTATTCCGGCAGACTTACCAACAAATCATTGGCACGTACACAACCAAGGTACACACGTTTATAATAATACTTATCGCGGTCATCAAGATTGAAATTCTGGTACCCATTTAAAGCACCGGCTGAAAGATTTGTATAAACGATGGGGTCCATCGTTACAGGTATACCATGGATACCTATCTCAAGTGTAATTACTCCTCTTTCGGCCATCGAAATATTTCCGTTATATGGTCTGATTCCTGCACCTGGTACAGACAACAATGCCGGGTATTTACCTGGTTTCTTAGGCACACAAAGAATTCCATACACCCTCGAGTTACCTAAGTTCTGTACACTTACATGATATACGTTTACTTTCTCAGTAGAACGTTCCGGCAATAAGGTCATCCTGGTATCCAATGGAACTTTTGCAAGCGCCTGTTTGGCACTGTCCCAAAAACCTGCAAAACCGGAAGGGTTAGGTATGGTTGGTTTGATGGCAGCCGGATCAAAACCAGCGGTCGCCCATTTACGATATTCTTTGCCATCAACACGAACAGAAACCATACATCTTAGAAAGCCGGGCGATTTCATAGTACCCGCATCAATTTTTGCGGTACCATTAGCTAATGTCATTGAATCCTTTTTTACAGGATCAAGTTTTTCCGGTCCGTATTCATATACTATGCGCGCATTTTTAACGGGATTACCTGCCTGGATCACCGACACATTAAAGGTTACTTTATCACCCGCTTTATACGTCCAGTCACTACGGTCAGGTGCAACGATAACCTTAACAAGTTGTTCGCCTGGCTGAGCGTAAACAGTAAAAGCAGAAATCATTAAAGAAAAAAGCAGCAATCGGAGCTTCATTATTTGTTCGGTTTTATTGGAATGGATAAACAGCGCTAAATTTTTATTGAAACGGAAACAGTAAATTTACAAACCGATCCAAGATACGACTATTCATATTTCAAATAACTTATCAAACGTTTTTAAAAAACAATTTCTTTTTCATGCAACGTAAAACTTTGAAGATACATCCGGGCGATAATGTAGAAGTAGCACTCACCGATCTTGCAGCAGGTACGGAGGTATTATGTGACGGACAACAGATAACATTAATTAACAATATACCAGCCAAACATAAATTCGCTTTGAATCATTTCACAACAGATGATGAGATAATAATGTTTGGTGTGCTGGTTGGCAAAGCAGTGACAGAGATACCCCGCGGTGGTTTGATATCAACAGAAAATATCCGGCACGCTTCCGACAGCTTTCGTTTAAGGGAGCGCAACACCGGCTGGCAAATGCCCGATGTTTCAGCATGGCAGAACAAAACCTTTATGGGTCATCACCGGGCTGATGGCTCAGTGGGTACCGCTAATTATTGGATCGTTATTCCCCTGGTTTTTTGTGAAAACAAAAACGTGGATGTCATGCAGGAGGCTTTTTCGAAAGCTCTTGGTTATGCACCTGCAAAATCTCCATATGAGGCTTATGTTGAAAAGCTGATAACCCATCATGCTTCAGGCACTTCAACTGCCACTGAAGAAAATGCTGAAGTATTGTTTGAAGAGATCGCACCACGCCGTGAAAAGATTTTTCCTAATGTAGATGGCATCAAGTTTCTGAATCATACGCTCGGCTGTGGTGGTACCAGGGGCGATGCACGTGCGTTATGCGGTTTATTGGCCGGTTACATCACTCATCCTAATGTTGCTGGTGCAACAGTACTCAGTCTTGGTTGCCAGAATGCACAGATAAGTATATTACAGGAAGAGATAGCAAAACGGGATGCAAACTTTGCCAAGCCATTATACATCCTCGAACAACAACAGATAGGCAACGAAAAAAAGATGCTGCAACAGGCTATCAGCAAAACCTTTGAAGGACTGGTGATTGCCAATCAATCTCAACGCGCTCCTGCCCCGCTCAGCAAGTTATGTATCGGTCTTGAGTGTGGTGGTTCAGACGGTTTCTCTGGTATATCGGCAAACCCGGCTATAGGATTTACCTCTGATCTTCTTGTTGCATTGGGTGGATCAGTGATACTTTCTGAGTTCCCGGAACTGTGCGGAGTTGAACAGGAACTGAGCGACCGTTGTCTCACAGCAGAAATGGCCGAACGCTTCATGCACCTGATGCAAACTTATAACGATAAGGCCACGGCGCTGGGTTCAGGGTTCTATGCCAATCCATCGCCTGGTAATATTAAAGACGGCCTGATAACCGATGCCATCAAAAGTGCGGGTGCAGCTAAAAAAGGCGGTACTTCACCTGTGGCCGATGTACTTGACTACCCCGAAAAAGTTACCCGGCCGGGACTAACGTTGTTGTGTACCCCAGGAGGCGATATTGAATCAACCACAGCCGAGGTTGGCGCAGGTGCCACCGTGGTGTTATTTACAACCGGTCTTGGTACACCAACCGGCAATCCGATAGCACCTGTTCTGAAGATCTCCACCAACACGGCCCTGTACCGTAAGATGGAAGATATCATAGACATCGATACCGGCGACATAATAGCTGGCAAAGAAACGATTGAGGAAGCCGGCGCAAGAATTCTTCAATATGTTATCGATGTTGCAAGTGGCATCATCCCGGCAAAAGCAGTTGCTGCGGGTCACGATGATTTTATTCCCTGGAAACGCGGAATCTCATTATGAGAAGATATGTTATCATAGCTTCTGTACTTGCTTTTACGGCCTGCTCAGAACCAACAGGCAAAACTGAGCCGGCAGATAAGGCGGCTATTTCCCCTCGTGGTAGTTATGCTTATGATGCTGCCTTTCTTAAAAAGCATACTGCAAACCTGATCGAGTTGTCGGGCGACGATGGTCAATCAAAGATTTTGATATCTGCAGATTACCAGGGCCGGGTGATGACATCCACGGCTCGTGGTGATAGTGGTACCAGCTTTGGCTGGCTCAACTACGATCTTATCGCGGAACCAGGTTTCAAAAAACAATTCAACCCTGTTGGAGGAGAAGAGCGTTTCTGGCTGGGACCAGAAGGTGGTCAATATGCACTTTATTTCAAAAAGGGCGATTCCTTTTCATTTGAGAACTGGCAGGTTCCTCCGGTGATCGATACCATCGCTTTCCAATTAGAATCATCCGCAAAAAATTCGGCCATGTTTAAACAGTCGGCCTCTATCCCCAATTATTCCGGAACCATTTTCGACATCGATATCCGTAGAAGTGTAACACTGCTTTCGCGGGATGTAGCCGCTGACCTGTTGAAAACTACTGTTCCTGACGCGGTATCTACCGTTGCATATACCACCGAAAACAGTATCACAAACACCGGTCAGAAGCAGTGGACAAAAAAAACCGGTCTACTGTCTATTTGGCTGCTGGCCATGCTCACGCCTTCTGATAATACAAAAGTGATCATACCATTTACGGGCGGAAAAGATGCTACAAAGAAAATAACTACCGATTATTTTGGTGATGTTCCGAAAGAACGTTTAATCATCACCGATAGTTTACTGTTGCTAAACTGTGACGGCAGGTTCAGAAGTAAGATTGGTATTCCACCAGCAATTGCGGCCCCGGTTGCAGGCAGCTTTGATTTCGACAGGAACATCCTTACCATTACCATGTTCCCTGTTGATCCTTCCGGCAGTTATGTAAATTCAAAATGGGCCCTGCAGGACAAGCCTTATGCAGGTGATGCGGTGAACGCCTATAATGATGGGCCCCTGGCTGATGGCAGCCAGATGGGGCCGTTTTATGAAATTGAATCGTCTTCCCCGGCCAGGGAACTGAAGCCCGGCGAACAACAGGTTTACAAACAAACGACCTTTCACTTTGAAGGACCGTTCAAAGAACTGGAAGCGATTGCGCAGCAAGTGTTAGGGGTGCGATTGAGTGCGCTAGATCTTAAATAAATGACCTGGCAGACCTTTAACCTCCGGTTTTACACAAAACACGCTGCCTGTTAAAGGGTATTCCTGCAGTTCTTCCTCACTCACCCCATCTCTCGCTGTAGTGATGTATAAAGTATCGAGTTGTTCACCACCAAAAACACAGCAGGTAACATTTACCGCTGGTACTGAAACCTCCGCCAGTTGCTCGCCGTTTGAAGGATCAAACCGACCGACTCGCTTACCACCGTAAAATGCGATCCATAACATCCCTTCCGAGTCTACACACATGCCGTCCGGTGAACCCTCGGCCTCAGAAAAGTCGAGAATTACCCGCCGGTTGCTAAGCTCACCCGTTTCAAGGTTGAAATCAAATTGCAACACGTGATCTTCCAATGTATCTACCAGGTACATTGATCTGCCATCCGGCGACCAGCCAAGACCGTTAGACAGGCTTAGTCCGTCAACCATCTTAGTCATTTGCCTGCTTTCACCAAGCACATATAAGGCGGCTTTATTTTTTTCACCGGGAATATTCAGCGTCCCTATCCAGAATCTTCCTTTTGCATCGGGTTTTCCGTCGTTAGCACGGTTATCCGGCAACTCTGGTTCCAGTAATACATAATCGAGCACTTCGCTGGTAACGGTGTCCAGCAAAACCACTTTGTGTTGTAAGGCACAGACCACCTTTGAAGATGCTGTTAAGGCAATACAACCCACCATCTGGTCAAACTTCCATTCGCGTTGTTCAGAGGTAACAGGGTGCCACCAGAATAATTTATTTGATTTTATATCGAGCCAGTACAGGCTGTTACTTACAATATCCCAAACGGGACCTTCGCCCAGCACAGCAGTGGCTTTCAGGGCAAGTGAAGCTTCCAACTTTTTCATAGATTTCTATTTGCGATAACTGTGCCAGCCAATTTCCACAGTTCATTTACAACCGGCATGAATTCGTATTTCTGGCACACAAACCCATAATCATATGACTGTTGCGGATTATTCTGATAATCACCTGAGTATTGTCTGATTACTGTACAGCAAACTCGTAGCTGCCTGAACCCACATCCACAAGCACATAAGTGCCATCTTTTCCAACGACCTTTACATCTGCTTCGGTAGCTAATTTGCGACCACCCTCAGTCACCGACTCCGCAGCAGGTGCCGGGATATAAATCCGGGCGGTGGTATTCGCAGGTATCACCACCTTCATTGAAAACCTGCCATCAGTGATCTTCCAGTGTGAAGCAAGTTTGCCATAACGGGTTTCATAATCAGCCGATACATCTGTTAAACCGCCGCCGATATGCGGGCGGATCCGGATGCTTTTATAACCGGGCATGGAATCATAAGTATCCAGGCCGGCCACTACCCTATACATCCAGTCACCAATAGCACCATACGCGTAGTGATTGAAAGAATTCATGCCCGGAGTCTGGAAACTACCATCCGGCTTCTGACCGTCCCATCTTTCCCAGATAGTGGTTGCACCTTGTTTTACAGGATATAACCAGCTTGGGTAGCTTTCCTGCATCAACAATTTAAAAGCAACATCGGTATAGCCGAAACGGGATAAAACATGACAGAGATAAGGAGTGCCAAGAAACCCTGTTGTGAGATGGTTATTATAAGACTGGATGTTTTGCGCAAGACGTTCAGCTGCCTGTTGACGTTTGTCGTCGGGAAGCATGTCAAAATTCAAAGCAAGTACATAAGCTGTTTGTGTTGATGATACAAGCCGCCCATTAGGTGTCATATATTCACGTACATATGCTGCCTTCACCGCATCCAGCAATGCCTCGTATTTTTTTACATCGCCAGGTTTATTGAGCACTTTCGCTGTATTGATCATCAATTGTACCGAATGCGCATAAAAACACTGAGCGATCATATACTTATCGGTAATGGCGCCAACGCCGCTGTTATCATCATCGGGACGGTAAAACAACCAATCGCCAAAATGAAAACCTTTGGCCCACAAATTATCCTTGCTGTTCGCTTCCATATAACCCACCCAGGCAGCCATACTTGGGTATTGTTGCTCAAGTATTCGTTTATCACCATATGCCTGGTACATCGTCCATGGAATGATGGTAGCGGCATCGGCCCAACCAGTAGAACCAAAGGCATCCGAGCCCAGCACATGCGGAACAACAAATGGTACGCTCCCATTTTCTTTCTGATCTGCAGCAACATCTTTCATCCACTTGTCAAAGAAATTATACACATTCATATTGAATGATGCCGTTCTTGCAAAGGCCTGCGCATCACCTGTCCATCCAAGACGCTCGTCTCTTTGCGGGCAATCCGTTGGTACGTCAAGGAAATTACCTTTCTGCCCCCATTGAATATTATGCTGCAGTTGGTTGATTAATTTATTTGATGTAGAGAAGCTTCCTGTAGGTGCCATATCCGAATACATAGCTACCGCTGTAAAATGATCGGGGTTCAACGGACCTTCAACACCTTCTACCCTGATATACCGGAAACCCTGGAAAGTAAAATGTGGCTCAAAATGTTCAACCCCTTCGCCTTTGAAAATATAAGTATTGAGTTGTTGGGCCGCCCGCAGGTTTTCGGTATAAAAATTACCAGCCTTATCTAATACTTCAGCATGATAAATCCGGATGCTGTCGCCTTTTTTACCACTTGTGTTTACTTCGACCATACCGACAAGGTTCTGACCAAAGTCGATCACTTTTTCACCTTTAGGAGTGGTAATTACTTTTACCGCCCTGAACCGTTCCTTTTTACGGATCGGTTCGTTATACATAGCCAGTAAATTATTTTTGGGATGGTTTTTCAATACCACTCCTGACCAGTCTGCATCATTATACCCGGTTGCCGACCAGCCCTTCTTTTCATAGTTGGCATCGTACCGCTCACCATCATATAATTCTGAACTACGGATAGCACCGGTTGAAGACTTCCACGAGTTGTCTGTGATAACAGTTTCCACTGTTCCATCTGTGTAAACGATTTTGATCTGTGCCAATACCGCCAGTTCTTTACCCCAGAGATTTAGGTTGTTCTGCCATGCAAGTGGCGTTCGGAACCAGCCGCTGCCAACACTGATGCCAAATACATTCTCATTTCGGTTAAGCATCGGCGTTACATCGAAAACCTGGTACTGCAAACGTTTATGGTAACTTGTCCAGCCTGGTGTAAAATAAAAGTCACCGACCCGCTGCCCGTTTATAAATGCTTCGTACATACCATGGGCCGTAATAAAAGCCGTAGCAGATTGGATTTTTTTTGAAGTTGAAAAAGTTTTCCTGAAAAGTTGGCCGGGGCGTTGGATAGAATCTTCCTGGAAACCGATCCCGATCCATTTTGCTTCCCAGTCGTCCTGGCTAAAGAGACCGGTAACCCAACTGGCCACAGGACTCCAGGCTGTTGCGCGGCTCTTATTATCCCAGGCACGCACTTGCCAGTAATATTTTTTGGCAGATTGTAAGGCAGGTCCGCCATACATATTATTCAGTGATTCCCCCGAGTTTACCCGGCCGCTGCCCCAGATTATATTTTTACCCTTCGCTATTGATGATGGATCACTGCCGACACGAATTTCAAAAGCCGTTTGCAAAAGATTACGGGTATTACCCGCCAGTTGCCAGCTAAACGATGGATTTTTACGATCTATACCAATCGGATTTTCAAGATTTTCAACCTGCAGTTTCGTGAGAGTGGTTTGTGCCCAGGCATCGGCAAAAAACATTAATAAAGTAAGCAGCAGTGCGAATGTTTGTCTCATGGCAATAAACGTTATTGAACCGGAATATAATTAATATTGTTTGATGGTGACCAGGTTTTGGGGTAATGCAAGGCTGTTCCAGTGAGAATGAATTGCCAGCGCTGCTCCCATTGCAGTCGCATGCGGCACTGAAGCAGCAGACACTATATGTAAAGGAAAAGCTTTTGCCAACAGTCGCATGTAGATTTCGTTTTTACTAAAACCGCCATCTACAAAAATGTGCTTCACACCCCTGCTGCCCAATACAAGTTTGACGGACTTTACTTGTTGCTCCATGATATCAATGAGCAAGCGGTGATAGGCAACAGAGATATTTCCAACCCCGACTGACCCGTTACGATGCAGGCTGCGGCAGGCATTTACAATTGATTCCTCATAACGCACATTTAATACGTGTTCCGCTGTGGTTTTAAAATCAGCCGCGATGCGTTTTACGCCTGCTTCATGATCATTGCCGGCAAACAACCTTGATGCTTTAACCGGCTTTCCGGTATAAGTCATGTAACAAAGACAATCCTGTTTTAGCTCACCTTCTGTGAGCGGATCATCATTGAAAGGGTTCATACTGATACACCAGGTGCCTGTAGAAATCAGTACAAAAGGTTCTTTAAACTGAAGAAGGTATGGAATCAATGCGGCGGAGCTGTCATGCAAACCTACACCGATTGGCAACCGCCCCGGCGCATTGGCCGCAAGCATATCGCCCGACTTCATTGGAGCAAACTTTGGCAGCAAACCTTCCTGCTGCACCCATATATGATATTGATCGGTAGTAAAATCCCAAAGCTGTGTATGACAACCGATACTGGTGATATCAGTATTTCTGCTGCCCGATAACACTAAACTCAGGTACTGGGGAAGATGCAAACTATATGCAATCTTTTCAAACACTGTTGGCTGCTCTTGCTGAAGACGGTACAACTGCAAGCCCGAATTGAGACTTCCCAATGCCGGTGATGCAGTAACCAGTGAAAACCGGGCTTCGCCACCGTACCTGTTATATAACTGCTGTTGCAGAAGTTCCGGGTATGGTTTAAGATAATTATAAAGCGGAGTCAGCGGTTGACCGACGGCATCGATATTCACAAAGCTGGCGCCATATGCAGAAAAATTTATTGCCGTTAGCCTTACCTTATCATTTAACGATAAATCTTCAAATGAATTGATCAGCCATTCCGTGAGTCCATGTATATCCTCACAATTAAAACCATCTTCATCGACAGTTTCCGGCAGGCGAACGGTGTGCTCGCTGACAAGCGCGTATTGCTCATTAAACAACAGCAGTTTTTTGTTGGTTTTACCCACATCAAAAATCGCAATCACTTTTTCAGCATGCATAGGCAAGACAACATTTTATAACCAGCAGGCATAACCGGATTACAATCCGGTGGCCACGGTTTTATTACCACGTTCGGCAATCAAGGCTTCTCGAACTTTTAGTTTTCTGAAAGCTTCCAGGGGTTGTAAGGCTCCACCGTTTTGCAAACGGGCTTCTGCAACCAACGGCCGCAAATCTGTTCTGAACGCATCCTGCAACAATTCCTGCGCTAGCGCTACATCGTTAGCTGCCTGCGCGGCTTCGAGTTGTTTTCGATCAACAAGCAATGCCTGTGCATACGCAAGCATGATGGCTTCTACCGATTGTAACAGATCCTCCAGAGGATCCTTAACATTGTGAGAAGCATCGATCATCCAGCCAAGATCAGTAGTATGGTCCATGTTGCGGCTGTCCATGCCTTCGACCAGTTCATTAAATATCAGGAATAGCTGGTAG
Source organism: Bacteroidota bacterium (assembly GCA_023416995.1). Taxonomy (GTDB): domain Bacteria; phylum Bacteroidota; class Bacteroidia; order Chitinophagales; family Chitinophagaceae; genus DATHKG01. Next base: position 121,369 of record JAEZGI010000040.1, on the reverse strand, counting down.
GGTTTGATGCTACCAACGGTAAGATCATCATCGCCATATTTCGAATCGTTGAAATGGAACCCACCCAGTTTTTTCTCCATCAGCAACAAGGATACTATTTGTTCAATGTTGGCATTGGGTAGATGATGTCCGAGATCCACCAGGGTATATGCCTTTTCACCAAGTTTCTGAGCATATAAAAGTGATTGACCCCAGTCTCCCACCGTTGTAGAATAGAAGTTGGGTTCAAATGCTTTGTATTCAACAAACATTTTCCAGTCGGCAGGCAAAGCTGCATAGATCTCCCGTAACCCGCTCAGGGTATTTTCAAATGCCTTCCTGAAATTCAGTTGACCGGGGAAACTTGAACCATCACTCAACCATACAGTTAAAGACTTAGACCCCAGTTCAACACCATGACGTATCACTTCGATGTTATGCGCCACAGCCTGGTCACGAACGGCTTTGTTTACGTGTTGCAGCGAACCAAATTTATAACTATGCTCCTGGTTTTTTTGATCCTGGAAAGTATTTGAGTTCATTGCATCAAACTTCAATCCCGCCTCCGCTGCGAGGTTACGAATGGCTGAAGCGTCGCGGGGAATATCCCACGGGATATGCAGGGAAATAGCGCCACTGTTGCGGTTCAGCGCATGCAGCACGCCAATGTCAGCTATTTTTTCTTCAAGACTCCGCGGTTCACCACCGCCGGAAAAACGGCCAAAGCGGGTTCCGCCTGTACCGAGCGCCCAGCTTGGAATGGCCACCTGGAAAGCTGCAAGCTTTCTAACTATCGCTTCAACATCAGGTATAGTTTCTGCAAGCGCATTATACCGTTGCCGATGTTTGTTTTCTGCCTGGCTATTAAGATCATTTATTGCTGTATTGTTCAGGATCATTTTCTCAAATTTTTTGTTATCGTACAAATGCCATTGCTACTCCTCCGTCAACATTCAGCACATTACCGGTTGACTTATGCAGTAACCCGCCCACAAAAGCAAAACATGCATTGGCAATATCATCAGGCAAAATGATTTCGTTCAATAACGTCCGGCTCGCATAATATGCCGGTAGTTGTTCAACAGTAACGCCGTATGCTTTGGCGCGTCCTTCTGCCCAGGCTCCCTGCCATATTTTACTATCTGATATAACTGCGTCAGGATTTACCACGTTCACTCTTATATGATCTTTTCCAAGCTCTGCTGCATTAAGCCTGCTGAGATGTAGTTGAGCAGCTTTTGCTGAACCATAACCGGCATTGTTAGGACCAGATACAAGCGCGTTTTTACTCACGATGTTTAATACATCTCCTCCAAGCTTTTGTTTCTGCATAACTGCAACGCCAACCTGTGTGACCATAAACTGTCCTTTCACCAGCACATCATATAACAGATCCCAATCTTTTTCGGTATGGTCCCCAAGTGGTTTGGAGATACTAAGACCGGCGCAATTCACTATTATGTCCACGCCGCCAAAACGTAACGCGGCTTCTTTGAAAGCATCCCTGATCGTATCAGTGTTTGTTACATCCAGCAATGCTGAGGCATAAACATCTTTTGAGTAATTGCCCGCGAAATCTGCATTTGCAGTTTCAAGTCTTTGCGCATCATTATCATTGATCAACACACAGGCGCCTTCGTTAGCAAACTTTTTAGCGATCGCTTTCCCAATACCACCCGCACTACCGGTAACCAGGGCAATCTTGCCGGTAAGTGGTTTCGGTTTGGGCATACGTTGCAATTTGGCTTCTTCCAATAACCAATATTCAATATCGAAAGCTTCTTGTCTTGGTAACGATGTATAAGTTGAAATGGCTTCCGATCCACGCATTACATTGATGGCATTGATATAAAACTCTGCAGCCACACGCGCGGTTTGTTTATCTTTTGCAAAGGTGAACATGCCAACTCCCGGATATAAAATTACCACAGGATTGGGATCGCGCATGGCAGGGCTATTGTCATGTTTACAACTGCTGTAATAAGATTCATATCCAAGCCGGTATTCCTGGAACTGGTCCGATAACTTCTTATAAACTTCCTCGTAGTTTAACAGATCCTCTTCGGGCAGAAGATTTAATACAAGCGGACTGATTTTGGTGCGAAGGAAATGATCCGGGCAACTGGTACCCATGGGTGCAAGTCTGTCAAGATCATTTGAATTGATAAATTCAAGTACTCGTTCATCATCTGTGAAGTGCCCGATCATGCGGGTATGAGAAGATGCCAGTCCACGCAATATGGGGGCTAGTGACGCCGCTTTTGCAATACGTTCTTCTTCAGGCAGGGATGTGCGTTTCGGACCGCCAAACACTTTACCTTTTTGTGCAGTTTTTTCTTCCACATATGCGGCACAGGTTTCAATCACTTCAAGCGTGTTCACATAACTGTCGTAAGCTGTATCACCCCAGGTGAATAAGCCATGCGAGCCAAGCATGATACCACGTATGCCTGGGTTTTCATCAAGACATTGTTTCAGCTTTAGTCCCAGGTCGAATCCGGGTCTTTGCCATTCCACCCAACCAATCTTGCCTTTGAAAAGTTCCTGTGTTATTTGTTTACCGTCTTTTGCAGCAGCAATGGCAATAGCGGCATCAGGATGCAAATGATCTATATGGCTGAAAGGCAGGAAACCATGCAATGCAGTATCTATCGAAGGTGCTCTTGAGTCGAGATCATAAATGCAATGATTAAACAGGGCCACCATCTCGTCTTCATGTTCCTTGCCGCGATAAATGTTTTTGAGACTCAGAAGCCGGTCCATATACAGGGCCGCCAGTCCGTTTTTCTTCAGGGTACCAAGATCACCACCTGAACCTTTCACCCACATTACATCTGTTTTTTCTCCGGTAAGCGGATTGGTTGCGGGACCTTTATACGAAGTATTTCCACCACCGTAATTAGTGAGCCTTAAATCCGCGCCTAGCAGATTGGAACGATAGATCAGCAGACCCACCTGGTCATCGCCAAATGCTGCAGCCTTCGCATCGTCCCACAGATAACTTACATGTTTAAATTGTTGCTGAGAAATAGCCATATATAAATACTGTTAATTGAATTTCGATCATTTCAATGAGTTACCGTAGCCAACGATCAATACGGATAGAATAATAGTTATGATACCCGCAATGATAGTAACCCTTGTCCTGGCTGTGACGCCTTTCCACTCTTTTAAAATCAATCCCCAGACATTGGCGATTAAAATGATAAATGCCATGTGCAGTATCCAGGAACTGGCACCATTGCCGAGTTTGCTTTCTCCCATCCCGTAGAAAAAGAACTGAAGAAACCAGGTAATGCCCGCAAGCGCGGAAAAAAAGTAATTGGCTTTTAGTGGTGTTTTTTTGTTGGTGTAATCATGGAAGGTTTTGTTTCTTGCGTTCAGGATCATACACCAGATAAAATTTGTGGTGAGGCCACCCCATAATATAACTACATAAACAACATTGTTCTGAAACAGAAAAGCGCCTTCCCCGGGATTGGCTGCCATCCAGGTTTGATTGGCAATATCGGCCATCCCCTTTCCTGCCTCAAGTCCAAAATTGAAACAGGCACTCAGTACACCTGAAACGATAGATACAAACATGCCCAGGCCAAACCTGTACTCGGTTTTTGCAGTTCCTCCATGCGGATCAGTGCCCGCAACATTGAGTTGTTTTTCTTTCATGATACCTGCCTTACCGCAAAGGATGATACCCAACACGCAAACCGCAAGTCCTGTCAACACTGTTGCTCCCCAGCCAGAACCGATCAGCATGGAAAAAGTATCTTTTCCTTCGGCAGGAAACAGGTCGTAATATATAGAGGGAATGATGGCACCAAACACCATACATAAACCAAGGATTATGCTTGAGCCGAGTGATACACCCAGGTATCGCACACCGAGCCCGTAGGTCAAACCGCCAATGCCCCATAGCAAACCAAAAAGATAGGTCATACCAAGCACCGCGTTATCTGTTTGACGGATGATTTCGGCAAAACCCGGTATAGTGAGCCAGGCAGCCAGTGGTGGTACTATTAACCACGAAAAAAGCCCGCCGACTATCCAATAGCTTTCCCAGGACCAGCCCTTGACTTTTTTATATGGTATGTAGAAACTTCCTGATGCGAATCCGCCGATGAAGTGATAGATGATCCCAAAAAGTACCTGCATGTAGGGGCTGTTTTGCTATATGTCGTTATCGTTGGTGGCAATCTATGAATAATTTTCAAGAAAGCTGTCCTGTGCTATAACGAAATGTACTTCCCGGAGCATTCTTTGAATAAATTGAAATTGCCCGCCAGACCAGACGGCCGGACGGGCAATTAACGATTATGTATAGCCGAAGTGAATATCAGCGTTGAAGGAAGTCGATCATGGACAATGAAAGAAATTCGGTGAGATCCCCATCGCCATCATTGCTGGTTTTATTTTGAGCGGGGCCTTCTGCGTTTACCAAAGCAATCGCGGAAGCTGATGAACAAAATTTTGACTCTTGGCCGCGTAATCCAGTGTTACCGGTCGCATCTTTGCGAAACGGGACCGACAGCACCATTTCAAGCGGCAGGTCTTTAGGCACCGGAGGTGGCGGAGGTACCTGACCGGGGGTTGATTTCGCCGGTGGCGGAGGCGTCACAGGAATATTGCCTGGCGCCGGTGGTGTTGCAGGCTCACTTGCGGGTGCGGCCGGTTTCGGTGGGGCTTCAGGGAAGTTACCTCGCGCAGATGGTATCGCAGGTGCTGCCGGAACTTCGCCTGGAGCTGATGGTGCCGCAGGTGCTGCAGGAACTTCGCCTGGAGTCGATGGTATCGCAGGTGCTGCCGGAACATCGCCTGGAGTTGATGGTATCGCAGGCGCTGCCGGAATATTACCATGCACTGATGGTGGCCCAGGCAACTGGCGGCCTGATACTGCCGGCGGTGACGGTGGCTTTGGAGCCCGGAAGTTTGCTTTCGGCGGCTTTGGTGGATCAGGAATTACAGCTCGTCCAGGAGGTTCTGCAAAGGCGGGTGGATGTGGCACCGTTGGTGGTGCTGGCGGCGCATCCTGTGCAACGGCACCCAACATGCTCAGCATGGCTATTCCAACCGGAATAATACACTTCATAAGTTTTGTTTCGATACAAGATGCAAAGGCCATCAAAATCCATAAGACTTCTATTCAATGGCACAGTTTTTTATCCCGTGGTGTAAAGAGTAGTTATGAATACAGCTAATGACCGCGATGATAAAAAAGACAAACATGATAATAAAAACTTTCCCATTCGCGAGGGTAAAGGTGTAGCATCTTCAATAAGAGGTGATGAAGACAGTGGCGTTTCCGGTGCTTATCCTGAAACCGGAAAAGAAGATCGTCAATTCAAAAACCAGGATGAATTCGACAATATCTCAAAAGAAGAAAACAACAAAACAGAAGGCAGTTAATCTCTTGTACAGCAACTTAATTAGGTTGAATCCGTACCTGGCTGATCCCAGGGCGGATTTTTCCATTTCTGTCTATTCCGTACCTTGAACCCATGAAACTGAAATGCTGGTCAGTAGGTAAAGCCCATGAAAATTATGTAAAAGAAGGTATAGATGATTTCACCCGGCGGATCCAGAAATATTTTCCCGTTGAATGGTCCATTATTCCACCACCTAAAAATGCTGCCCTGCTTAGCGAAGCTGATCTCCGGAAAAAAGAAAGCGCTGCAGTACTTGGAATGCTATCAAAAGACGACTATCTGGTTGTTTTAGATGAACGCGGCAAAATGCTCGACTCGCCTGGGTTGGCTGACCTGTTGCAAAAAAGAGCAAACGAGTCTGTGCGCACCATGATATTTTACATAGGCGGTGCCTATGGCACAGACAGTAGTTTGTTGGAAAGGGCCAACTTCAAATGGTCGTTATCTCAACTCGTATTTCCACATCAATTAGTGAGACTTATTCTCGCAGAACAGTTGTACCGCGCATGTACAATTTTAAGAAACGAAAAATATCATCATTCATAATCATTAGTTTTGAACTGATTAAACAAGCATATTCATGAGTATCACCCTGATCATTATCGTTATAACTGTCCTGATTTCCGTGTCTGCATTGAACAATGATAAGATTATGGGCGACCTGGTATTTTATCCGCCTGCGGTTACCCATCAGAAACAATGGTATCGCTTTTTTACCAGCGGTTTTCTTCATGCAGATTTCATGCATCTTGCTTTCAACATGTACGGTTTGTACATTTTCGGAAAATATGTTGAACAGGATTTTTCGCGTTTGTTCCATGAGAAAGGAAGCCTGATCTATTTATTAATGTACCTCAGTTCATTGTTCTTTTGTTTACTGCCTACCTATGCTGCCAATAAAGACAATGGTTCTTACAGGAGCCTCGGCGCTTCCGGCGCAGTTTCGGCGGTGATCTTTGCGTTTATCCTGCTTAATCCGCTGATTCCAATGGGCATCCTTTTTATCCCTGTAAGAATACCAGGTTTTGCTTTTGGATTGTTGTTCCTTGTAATATCATCGTATCTCGACAGAAGAGGCGGCGGCAACATAAATCACTCGGCACATATATGGGGCGCCTTATACGGTGTTGCTTTTCTGATTGTAGCCTGTTACCTGCTCAGCGATTATCCGCCACTCGCGGCATTTATAGACCAGATCCGTTACTGGTTCAGCAGTTTTTAGTTTTGTGGGGAATAGCTGATACTGAGAATATTTTTAGAATTTTCGGTTATCCGGAACCGTTGGTCGATCCGGTAACCCACAACCCATATTATTCTTTTGCCGGACTCAATTACCCAAACCGACTCTTTTGCAGTCTTTGATAGTTTAAGATCGATCAGGAACCGCGCTACTTTCTTTTTTTTTGTCATCCCAAGCGGGTAAAAATAATCGCCGGGTTTTACTCTCCTTAATAGCAAAGGAAACTGAACCTGTTTTGCATCCAGCAAGGCAACATGGGGGTCCGGTGCTCCGGGAATTTGTGGTTTGCCATTTGAAAACACAAATTTGTTTTCCTTAACCTTCATGAGCAGACGACCAGCGGAAAATAGCACCTCGTTATCGTTCGCTTCAATCGGGACATAAGCAGCCTGCTCCTGCACCAACGGCGCAATAATCAACCATTCACGGTTTTTAATTATACGATGTGAATCTGAAACAAGCTGCTTCCCCGTTTCACTGTCGCATAGGGCCACTACTGAAGGAAGCTGCTTCGCATTGAATCCATAGGATTGAACCAGTTCAAACAAAATCGTTTCCCAGGCAGGAGATTGTTTCAGTTTACGAACCAGTATATGTATCTCCGTACCGCGTGTTTCAATAAGTTTTTGTAAACGTCGGTCAACTGACTCACGGTAAAGTAAAACCGCATCCTGGAAACGGTGGAGATTATTATAAAGATTCTGATCCACCTGGGGGAACACAGTACGGATCATAGGAATCAGTTGGTTCCGGAAATAGTTCCGCGTGTATTTGTCCAACTGGTTCGAACTGTCAGTCACCCATTGCAGGTTATGCGATGCGGCATACGTGGTTATCTCTTCTTTCGTTAAACACAACATCGGCCGCACCAGGTGCTGCTGCCGGGGTAGAATTCCCCGCAGCCCTGTGATGCCTGTACCACGAAACATATTCATCAGCATCGTTTCAACGCTGTCATCAAGATGATGAGCTGTAGCTACAAGACAACCTGTATTATCATTCCCGGCGGCCAGCGAAAGCCTTAGTTCTTCGAACCAACTATATCGAAGTTCTCTTGCTGCTTCCTGGATAGACAAATGTCTTTCAGTAGCATAAGAGCTGGTGTCCACATTTTTTACAAAACATTGAACGCCCGAAGCGGCCGCCAGCTTTTCTACAAAATCCTGGTCCCTGATGCTTTCCTGGGCCCGGAGGCCAAAATTCATGTGAGCGATTACGAACCGGACACCAGCGCTTTGACACAAATGGGTTAACACTACCGAATCAACGCCACCGCTTACCGCCAGCACCAGCATGTGCCCACCAGGTAATAGTCGTTCCTGTGATATAAACCGGGTAAACTTATCTTGGACTGGATCCATCAACGAAAATATTTTATGACCTGTAACATACAACGTTTCATGACGTCATATTGTCAACAGTGCAGGGTTGTAAAACCTGATGATACGATTTAAAAAGACATGAAAAAGATTATTCTGATATTGGGCCTGTTCTTCCTGTTTGTTTGGGCGAACATTATATATTCCCGGACAGTCACTTCTAATGCCGCTTCTACTATAATGGCCGGCGAAACCGAAGACGTGGCAACCCATACAGCCACCAAACAAAGCGAGGGAAGCAACTATCACCGCAAAACTTACGAATAGCAACTATTCCAGATCGTCGAGCGCCGCCTGTAACTCACCCCTTGCATGATAATCACCCTGTTTAGTGGCCACTTCGATGCCCTTTTGATACCAAATGATCGCTTCGGTATTTGAACCGGTCGACTCCAACAGTTTACCGAGGTGATAATAGGAACCAACATAGCCCGGATCTCGTTCTAAAAGTGTTTCAAAAACATTTCTTGCAAGAACAGTTTCCCCGGCTTTCACATACTCGAGTGCCAGGGCGTGATTTAAAAAACTATCCTCCGGATTCGCAGCTAAAAACGTTTTTAATTTATCGATCCGCTCCATTTTTTTGCGCTTGTATATGCTGAAAATTTCACAATTAAATTTGCAGAAAAGATTCTCCTCTTAGAACGTTGCGCTGTATATTTGTGCATAATGGTTGCATAAACAACCAGTTTTTTCTACACAAAACGACGCCAATGAAGATTCTAGTTTGTATCAGCAAAACGCCGGATACCACGGCAAAAATAGCCTTCAAAGATAACAATACGAAATTCGTGCAGGATGGTGTACAGTGGATCATCAACCCATATGATGAATGGTATTCACTGGTGCGTGCCATTGAAATCAAAGAGAAAGATCCATCTGCAATTTTGCATCTCATAAATGTTGGCGGACCTGAAAATGATGCTATCATCCGTAAAGCGCTGGCGCTTGGTGGTGATGAAGCGATCAGGGTAAATACAGATAGCGGCGATAGTTTTTATATAGCTTCACAAATTGCAGCAGTTGCCCGCGAAGGAAATTATGATTTGATATTTACCGGGAAAGAGACCATCGACTACAATGGCTCTGCAGTTGGTGGAATGGTTGCCGAACTGCTTGACTTACCTTATATCAGCCTGGCCACAAAACTCGAACTTGCTGGTACTACGGCAACGGTTACACGCGAAATTGAGGGAGGTGATGAAGTAAACGAAGTGACCCTGCCAGCCGTTATCAGTTGCCAGAAAGGTATGGCCGAGCAACGCATTCCGAACATGAAAGGGATTATGGGTGCACGTACCAAACCGCTGAAAGTGGTGGAACCTGCAGCGGCCGATCATCTGACGCAGGTAGTGGAATTTGAATTACCACCACCAAAAGCGGGTGTTAAAATGATTCCTGCAGAAAATGCCGCTGATCTCGTGCGTTTATTGCATGAAGAAGCAAAAGTGATTTGATACCGATCCGAAACTTCTTTTCAGTTTATTCTTCAAAATTCTATTATGTCTGTTTTAATATTTATTGATCATGCAGATGGCCAGGTAAAAAAAGCATCGCTTGAAGCATTATCATATGGAGCAAAGATAGCCGGGCAACTAGGCACAGAGGCGCATGGATTTGTGTTGGGTACCCCAAAGGATGATCTTGGTGCACTTGGTAAATATGGTGTCTCAAAAATACACCAGGTAAAAAATGAGGCGCTGAACCAGCTTGATGCAAAGGTTTACACTGCCGCAACCGCTTCGCTTGTTGAAACCACCGGCGCAGATGTGGTCATCTTTCCAAACAACCTGGTAGGTAAAGCAGTTGCACCAAGGGTGTCTGCAAGATTAAAAGCCGGACTCGTTTCGGGCGCCACAGGTTTGCCGGAAAACGGGGACAGTTTTGTGGTGAAAAAAGCAGTTTTTTCTGGAAAAGCCACTGCAAAAATCAAAATCGACACTCCCGTAAAACTGATCACACTCAATCCAAATGCGTACCCTGTAACAGAATCCGGGACCGCAACCGCAGAAATTATTGAAGCACAGGTTTCATTGCCGGCATCTGCAGTGAAGGTGACGCAATCAACAGCCGCAACAGGTGAGTTGTTACTTACAGAAGCAGAACTCGTAGTTAGTGGTGGACGCGGGCTGAAAGGACCCGAAAACTGGCATCTTGTAGAAGACCTGGCGAGTGCGTTAGGCGCCGCGACCGCCTGTAGCCGGCCGGTGGCAGACAGCAACTGGAGGCCACACCATGAGCACGTTGGACAGACCGGGATCGCGATTGCACCTAATTTATACATTGCCATTGGCATTTCCGGCGCTATACAGCACCTGGCCGGGGTAAACAGGAGCAAAACGATAGTTGTGATCAACAAAGATCCGGAAGCACCGTTCTTTAAAGCCGCAGATTATGGAATTGTAGGAGATGCTTTTGAAATCGTCCCCAAAATAATTGAAGGCGTAAAACAGCTAAAAGGCAAGTAAATAAGGTAATGAATTTTGATTTATGGTTGATTAATAATCAACCATTTTTCTTTAGAGAACCTTGCATTATTGTCAATTTTTCAAGGGATTAGCGGCCAGTTTTTTAAATAAAATGCCTTAGTTTCGTGCTTTCGTTATGAAGAAAATAGAACTGGAAATAGTCGCGCTGTCCCATAGTATTACGCAAACCCATTCCTATGCAGTTGTTTTAGGTGAAGTGAACGGACTTCGCCGGTTGCCAATTGTTATTGGTGGCTTTGAAGCGCAGGCAATCGCGGTAGCGCTTGAAAAAATGCATCCCAGCCGCCCGCTTACCCACGACCTGATGAAAAACTTCATGAATGCTTTCAACATCGAATTACAGGAAATTATTATCTGTGATTTGCAGGAAGGCATTTTCTATTCGAAGCTGATCTGCGCCAGCGAACATGATACTGTCGAGATTGACTCACGCACCTCAGATGCATTGGCCCTGGCCGTAAGATTCGGCTGCCCGGTGTATACCTACGATAATATTCTTGAAAGTGCCGGCATCCTTATGGAAGATCCCGCCACCAAGAAAAAACAACCCAAAGAAGCCGTGGCTTCATCCGAGATTTCTGCCGGCCAGGAAGATCTTAAGGCACTTTCTGCAGACGAACTGAATACCCTGCTCAATGAAGTGCTGGAGCAGGAAGACTATATACGCGCAATCGCTATCCGCGATGAAATCAATAGCCGAAAAAAGAACCGGTAAGTGATCAGTTTTCCCAACTGTAAAATCAATCTTGGTCTTTATATCGTCGAAAAAAGGGTCGACGGGTTTCATAATCTCGAAACCATATTTTACCCCATTCCCATTTGTGATGCCTTGGAATCCGTTCGTGACCAGGGGGCAAAACTCCCACAACTTCATTTATCAGGATTGCCCGTACCGGGAGATGTGACAGAAAATCTTTGTCTCAAGGCCTGGCATATATTAAGAGCAGATTTTCCGCAATTACCTGCCGTTCAGATGCATCTCCATAAACTAATACCCATGGGTGCGGGTTTAGGTGGCGGATCATCAGACGGCGCCGCTGCCCTTGCCTTGCTCAATGGCCAGTTTAATCTCGGGTTGACCATTGAACAACTCGCCGCTTATGCACTCCGCCTGGGTAGTGATTGTCCATTTTTTATCCTGAATCGCCCTGCCTTTGCCACAGGAAGAGGAGAACAACTCAGCATTGTTGATCTTGATCTTTCAGTGTTTGATATCGTTGTTATCTATCCCGGTGTTCATATCAGCACAGCCCTTGCTTTCTCGGGTATCACACCAACACCGGCAATCAATCACCTGCCTGACATCATCCGCCAACCGGTAAGCACCTGGAAAGACAATATGCACAATGTTTTTGAACCAGTGGCAATAGGCGCTTACCCTCAGCTTGCGGCCATAAAAATCTGGTTATATGAAAACGGCGCGTTATACGCATCTATGACAGGCACCGGTGCTGCATTCTATGGCATATTTCCAAAACACACGGTATTGCCCGCTGTACCGGATGCAAACTGGCAGGTGCTTCAATCACGCTAATCGCGCGGCTCGCATTTTTTTTATATCTTTGCTGAAAACAAGCACATCCAACAGGCATCTTACATATTCGCCTTTCTTCAAAACAATCTCGATCTGCTCAACCATCGATGATGCCGGGGCCTGTACGGCCATACTTGTGTCCTTTAATATCCAGCATTTCCATTTCATAAATTCGTTAAGATGATTCAGCATTCAGCGGCGTCAGAAAAAGCCAGCCATTTCCTGCAACTTGAAGACAAATACAGCGCACACAATTATCACCCTTTACCAGTGGTGCTTGAAAAGGGTGAAGGCGTTTTTCTTTATGATGTGGATGGTAAAAGATATTTCGATTTTCTAAGTGGCTATTCTGCCGTGAACCAGGGTCATTGTCATCCGAAAATTATTCGTACCCTTACTTCCCAGGCAATGAAACTCACACTTACTTCACGTGCATTTCATAGCGATAAACTCGGTCAGTTTGCTGGTTATATAACAAAGTATTTTGGTTACGATAAGGTATTACCAATGAACAGCGGCGTAGAAGCTGTTGAAACTGCGATTAAACTTTGCCGTAAATGGGGTTACAAACGTAAAGGTATAACCGAAAATGCTGCGAAGATCATTGTATGTGCCGATAACTTCCACGGTCGCACGTCGGCGGTGATTTCATTCAGCACAGATCCGTCTGCCTACAATGATTACGGTCCTTTTATGCCCGGCTTCAAAGTAATTCCCCACAACGATTTGCCAGCGCTTGCCGCGGCGCTGCAAGATCCCGATGTAGCTGGTTTCCTCCTTGAACCTATACAGGGTGAAGCGGGCGTGATGGTTCCCGCTGATGGGTATCTTTCAAAAGCAAAAAGTTATTGTGAATCGGCAAACGTATTGTTCATAGCAGATGAAATTCAGACGGGTCTTGCGCGAACCGGGAAAATGCTGGCCTGCGATCATGAAAACGTACGGCCCGATATACTTATCATTGGCAAGGCTTTAAGTGGCGGCACTTTACCGGTTTCTGCAGTACTTGCCGATGATGACATCATGTTGACCATTCAACCAGGTGAACATGGTTCAACTTATGGTGGCAACCCTTTAGCCTGTGCAGTTGCCATCACAGCACTGGAAGTGCTGAAAGAAGAAAATCTTGCTGACAATGCTGAGGCCATGGGGCAATTGCTGAGAAGTTCATTAACTGCGCTTAGTTCCCCTTATATCACCACTGTGCGGGGCAAAGGTTTACTCAACGCGATTGTAATATCACATCCGGATAAAAATGCTGCATGGAACCTATGTATGGAAATGATGAGGAATGGTCTTCTTGCGAAACCAACACATGGTGACAAAATCCGGTTTGCGCCGCCACTGATTATAACTTCTAAGCAGGTACTTGAAGCGGTAGAAATTATCGGAAAAAGTCTTTCGGTGCTCGATTAGATTTTGTTTCGCGAAGGAACCTTTGTATCTGGCAATACAGCCATGATCATTATTGTTACCGCACTCAATAACATGATCCATATGCCTGGTAATTTTACCGGGCATATGCCGTTATAACATCCTGTGTATAGAATAAAAGTTTTTATCCCAAAAGCCAGGATCAAAGCAGAGAAAAGAAAGTTCCATCTTTTTGCCCAGATCTTTGGTATCACAAAAAACGCAATTGCGAACACGCTCATTACTATAAACACAATTCCTGGTTTACCATAGACCTGCTCTTTTGAATAGAATCCCGTAAAATTTTCATTCAGATCGGGATGAAACGTCCAGGGAAAAAAACCACAAACACTTAAAACCACACAAGCCAGAACACCTAACCATTGAGAATATTTCATGGATGCAAAGCTATTTGAATTGTTATTGCTAAAAAAGCGAGAGTTGAAACGGAACTGCTTGTTGCGGCAAAACATGAGCAACCGGCAGCGTCATGGAAATTTCATCCCCTTTAATTTCATATACCGGCGTTTCTGCATACCGTGAAGCAACCACTACGTTGGTGTTGCCGGCATGTTTCCCAAATAGATCGGCCACGAGGTTAGGGCAATTGTTTTCCTTAGACAAATGCGCCAATAACAGATGGCTCATAAAAGGAGGTCGGTATTTCGTAAAAATTTCCAGCGCCTGGCTGTTTGAAAGATGCCCTCTCCCGCTGGTGATCCGGTTTTTCAGATACCAGGGATAACGGCCCGAACTTAACATCACCTCGTCATAATTCGATTCGAGAAAGGCGGCATGACATCGGCTGAAATGGCGAACCACATGATCACATGATTTACCGATATCGGTGAAGATTCCGATGTTGACTTTATCATTGGTAACTATAAAGCTATGTGGATCGCAGGCATCATGGAACTTCGGAAATGCAGTGATTGAAAGCTCCCCTACCCGTACTGATTGGTAAGCCGTAAAATTATTAATAAGCGACGCATCAAACCGGATTTTGCCATTTCGAAGCGTTGGCGCCGTGATATAAACCGGCAACCGGTATTTTTTCACCAGTGTTGGAATGCCAGAAACGTGGTCCGTATGTTCGTGGGATACAAAAATCGCCCGCACCCTGCCCAGGTCAAGTCCAAGACGGCTCATCCGCAATTCAAGCTCCTTACACGGTAAACCCGCATCAATCAACACAGCATCCTGGTCATTTCCTACGTAATAACAATTGCCGTTACTACCGGAGTTCAGAGAAGATATAAATAAAGACATTGTCGGTAATGAGCCACGAAATTAACGATTCGGGGGCAGGTACCCAATGAAAAAGCCCTGTAAAACAGGGCTGGTATGCTAAAATCAGCGGATAGCCGCCTGAATCTTATGGTTTCTCTTCTGTGGTAGTTACACTTTTAACGTTACCGTAATTGTCTTTTACGATAGTTGTCGTTTTTTTAACCCTGCTGCTGCCGCGGCTACTGAAACCAATGATCAATAATAACAACAGCACGCCGCCAACGACCCACATCCAGTTTCTCTGAAACCAGGTGCCAACGTCCTGTCCATTAATTTCCACAGTCTCCTGTGCTAACAAAGGACTGCCTGCCAGAAATGCTAAAACAACAAATAAAATTGCAGAAAAACCCGAAATATGATTTGTGACCGATTTAATTTGATTTTTCATGATTCTATGTTTTTTAACTGATAGTATATACCTATTTTATCAAAACATATGCCTTCAAAATTGCTTTGGAACAGTTGTTTTACTGTCATATAGTTATCTTCATTCCCATATATGCATTCGAACATCGATTCAGCCCAGGCCTACCAGCTTTTGATGCGTGCGCCTGTAGCCATTTGTTTATTGTCCGTTCCGGATTATGTGATTGAACTCGTCAACCCACATATGCTTGCAATCTGGGATCGTTCCCCTGATATAACAGGAAAAAAAATTACTGATGTCTTTGCTGAGGTTCACCAGCAGGGATTTGCAAAGATGCTTGAGCATGTTGTTACAACGGGTTCGCCGGTGCAGGTAAACGAACGGGAAGTAGTGATTATCCGGAATGGCAAAAGAGATCACCTGTTCGTGAATTTTGCATTTCAACCTCATTATGATGGCGATGGCAATCTTAGAGGCGTACTGGCTGTTGCAACGGAAGTGACTGACCAGGTACTGGCAAGAAATATGCTGGCCCAGGCAGAAGAACGGTCAAGACTGGCAGTTGAAGCAGCATCACTCGGGTCCTATGAACTGGATCTCGATACGGGTGTAGTAACAGCCTCAAGACGATTCAACGAAATCTTCGGTTTTCCTAGTGGCACAAAACAAGCTGACTATGCCGCATTACTGCATCCGGATGATGTTGGCATCCGGCGGATGGCACACGAAACCGCATTGAAGACGGGCAACCTGAGTTACGAGGCCCGCATTTGCCTTCCCGGCGGCGCTGAACGTTGGGTAAGGGTTACGGGGCGAATCTTGTTTGATCATTTGCATAAACCTGCCAGACTGCTGGGGATAACCCAGGACATCACTGAACAAAAGGTAACTTCTGCCCACCTTACCACACTTGTTGCTGACAGAACAAAAGAACTCGAGCTTGCCAATCAACGGCTGGCGCGTTCCAATGCAGAACTCGAACAGTTTGCTTTTGTCACCTCCCATGATTTGCAGGAACCGCTCCGGAAAATTCAGATGTTTAGCAGTATACTTTTAGAAAAAGCCGGGAGACTTGATGACCTCAAGGTTTATACCCAAAAGATCTCTGCAGCAGCCAACCGAATGACAACGTTGATTACTGATCTGTTAGAATATTCACGACTTTCCGAAACCACGCCGGATTTTACAGATGTAGATCTTAATAAGGTAATAGAACACATAGAATCAGATTTCGAGCTGCTGATCGAACAAAAAAATGCCTTGATAACTGTAGAGCCATTGCAGACCATACCAGGAATAAAATCCCAGCTAAGTCAATTGTTTTATAACCTTATTGGTAATGCGTTAAAGTTTTCTTCGACCGACCGAAAGCCGTTGATCCGCATCCATGGGGAAGTAATTATGCGTGAAAAAACACCAGGCGATGAACAGACCGGCTACTATAAAATTGACGTGCGGGATAATGGTATAGGTTTCGACCAGCAGTACGCCGATAAAATTTTTGTAGTGTTTCAAAGATTAACCAGTGCAGCATCTTATTCCGGACATGGTATTGGCCTCGCCATCTGCAACAAGATCGTGACCAATCATAACGGTTACATTTATGCGAACAGCACACAGGGTGAGGGAGCAACTTTTACTGTTTTGTTACCGTTGAAACAATAGTTTCAGGATGAAAATCTTTCCAACTGTCTTTTTGCTGCTTCGAGCCGGCGCACTTGTTTCTTGAGAAGATCACGCATGTATTGAGGAATGTAAACTGAAGTAAGCGCATTAGCATAAGCATCCCTGATAGTGGCTTCAATGGCGGAACATTCTGCAAGCATAATTACTGCCGGCTGTCCCTTCTGATCCGCAGGAGGCGTTTCTGAAAGCTCTTTTACAGGTGTCGGCGTATCAATACTTCCTTCAATGGTTTGAATTTCTATGCCAATCCAGATAGTATTCTGATAGCTCTCACCAACGAGCACGGCAAAAAACTTTCGGTATTCGTCGGGAACACCTCTTGTACGAAGCAGGTCCTGATAGAACTGAATTCTTCTGTTATTGATCCTGACAAGACCATTCAAAATATCTACTGCATCCTTAGTCCGGGGATTCAGCATGGGCCATAGGTTTTTTCCATCCGGTTTTGAAGATAAGGAAAATGACTTAAACCCGGTGATCTTTTGATCAACGGGTATGCATAACCGTAAGCTAAGATTTTGCTGATCTCCTGCGGGTAGATTTTTTCGCCCTTTTGGCTCCCTTTTTCACTGCTCGTTTTTTTGCGCTTTTTTTCGCGGTTCCCCTTCTTGCAGTACTCCTTGTATTCTTTGTCGCCGTCTTGCGGGCGCTTTTTTTAGCGGCTTTTTTAGCAGTTTTTTTGGCAGCTTTTTTCGCCCCCTTTTTCGCTGCTTTTTTTGGTGGCACCTTCGCTCCTTCTTTTCTTGCCTCCGAAATGCCGATTGCAATCGCCTGCCGGCGGCTGGTTACCTTTTGGCCACTGCCCGATTTCAGTTTGCCTTTCTTCTGTTCGTGTAAAACTTTTCCAACCTTGTTCTGAGCTTTCTTTGAATACCTCGCCATATATTTTTGTTTTGAGTTACTGTTGCATTAACCGCGACAATGTTGCGCCAATCTCTTTCAACAATTCCCCCTTCGCTGTCGACACAGTTACTCCTGCTTCAGCAATGGCGCGATATTCACCTTCCTCATCGGGTTCAAAACTAAACCAGTCATCGAAAACCCGGACCCTGAACCGATGGGTGTAGGTCCACCTGATCATCTCCATCTCAAACTCGTATTCCTGCCCGTTATGTGAAACGGGTAACAACAAACTTTCATCCATTTGCTACAATCAGATTATCCGGCCTCTCCATCCGTAATTTCGGTACCTGGTCCATCCCCTGTGTTTGTCTTCTCGTCCTCTTTCAGATTTTCGTTTGCACGTGGATCCGGATTTGCTTTCGCACCTGCCGCGTTTGCTGCAACATCATCCTTGTTTGCAGCTACATCTTTACCTGCTGCGGGCTTCTCCTTATTGGTATGACTGATCACATCACCTTCAGGAGTTTCAACATGAATATTTGTCTTCATTTCTTTTTCTTTTTTAAGAGTTTAACCGCCATCAGTTTTCTTTTCTTCCAGGTGGCGATCGGTTCAGGATCAAAAACCGATAATCCTTTCCGATCCAATAGTCCTACAGATTTGCCAAGAGATAAACTTAACTGTCGTATTTTTTTATTGTCCGTATCACGGCTCACAGCGTTTTCCTTTGAGGTGATTGCCTGATCAATGATATCAATCTCCTTCTGAAGTAGTTTTTGTTTACGATAGATGATCATGAGGCGGTTAAAAGCAGCAACCTCTGTAAGTTTGTTTTTAATTAACCTCAGGTAAAGCTTCTCTGATTCTTTATAATTGCCTTCAGCTTCAAGCGATCTGGCCTGCGCCAATCGTTCACGTGCCGTGCCATTTTCAAGATGCGCTACCTTCATGCTGAGGTACATATTTGGATATGATCAGATCCAGCTTTTTCTTCAGGTCGGGTGGACAGTTCGTATTGTACAATAAATGTGCAGGATCAGCTTCCCAGTGATAACACTGACTTGGACGAACCGTCTTCCCATCGATCTCGAAACTCTGATTTTCAAGGGCTTTCAACTCCTCTAGCAACTTTTGCTGGCGTTCTTTACTCAATCTTGTTTCCATGAAGCTTTTTTTATGTGCTGCTAAAAAAGTATGCCATCGTACAATTACTATAAGTGTAACCATATATAGTATCCCACGATAAATTGTTTAAAAGCCGTTTGAACCTTAACTTTGCGCCATGAGAGGACATATCCTGCTGATTGATGATGATCCGGATGAATGGGATATATTTAACGAGGCACTACAACAGGTTTGTGAAAGTTGTAAATGTACCTATGCAGACGGCGCACTTGATGGATTAAACATGTTAAGATACATCCGCCCGGATGTGATCTTTCTTGACATCAATATGTCGAAGGTGAATGGTTTTGAGTGTCTTCAGAGGATCAAACAGATCGATACATTCTCAGTGGTTCCCGTGATTATTTATTCAAATGGAATCGTTGATGAAACCTTCAATAAAGCAATGAAGATGGGGGCAAATGCCTGTATCCGTAAGCCAACCGGCATCCCTGACCTTGTTAAGATTTTAAGCCATGTGGTGCACTCACCCGAGCCGCTCAGTGCAATCGGTACCCGGTTTATATAATCTTGTCTTTAGCTGTTAATCTTAATTCATATAATGCATCTTCCAGCTCGTTCAGGCTGCATCCCTTTACGATAAATGTGTCTGCGCCTGCTGCTAATGCAGTCTGTATGTTCCATTCGCTGTTATCTGCAGAATAAGCGACCAATAACGTATTTGGATAGTGATATTTCAGGTGTTTGAAAATAGAGATATCAGGCAGGTCACGCAATCGTGGTTCAGCTATAATTATTTCGGGAAGATTTTCTCGTACGGCGAGTTCTTCCAGAAAGGCCACCACGGATCCGGATTTAAACAGCACATCGTACTCCAGGTGGTTCAGAATCTCATCCATACATCTTCTTAGAATTGCATGAGGTTCAAGTATAGCGATAGTTCTTTTCAATTGTCAGTCATTAGGGTTGCCAACAAGATACAAACGTCATCAGATCCCGTCCACTAATCGCAAAATCAACTTCTCAAAAACTATGATTTCAGATACATTTGTTAGGTATTATCACTTATTGTTCAGGGTTTACCGGCCTGAAAGCCAGCCTCATAAACAAAAAATAGTTTTGCTGTCAAAGAGTTGTGATCTATATTCATAGGTCTAAACTTGACATATGAATCTCAAATGTTTTCTGATAACCTTACTTCTTCCCTTGGCCACAATTGCACAACAGAAGGATAGCAAAATTTACGAGTTGCGCGTTTATTATTCTCCCCAGGGCAAACTCGATGCACTTGTAAAAAGGTTTACTGATCACACTACCAAATTGTTTGAAAAACACGGCATGACGAATGTGGGTTATTGGATCCCGGTCGACAATAAGGATAATGCCTTGTACTATGTGTTGTCTTATCCTGATAAGGAAAGCCGCGACAAATCATGGAAAGCGTTTATGAGTGACCCGGTTTGGCAGGAGGTGAGCAAAAAATCTGAAGAAGGTGGAAAGATCGTACAACGTGTAACTTCAACATTCATGACGGCCACTGATTTTTCCCCCGCTATCACCAACAGCGGCGGAAGCAATGACAGAACTTTTGAACTACGTACCTATTATATCCATCCAAAACGTTATCCTGAAATATTAACCAGGTTTCGTAATCATACGGTTGGTCTGCTTGAAAAACATGGTGCCACCAACATTGCTTACTGGACCACCGTTGAAACCGGCGACAAAGAACCAACCCTGATTTATATCCTCGCCTACCCCAATGAAGAAGCCGGCAAAAAAACCTGGACCACTTTCAGGGCCGACCCCGATTGGATCAAAGTAAAATCAGAATCAGAAAAAGATCATCCTATTGTTGAAAAGGTTGAGTCGGTGATCATGAAACCAATGAAGGTTTCGGGGATCCGGTAAGATGTATTTGTTATTCCGTTGATTTCAAACTTTTGCTGGGATTCGCCAGTGCTGCACGTACAGATTGAATGCTAACCGTGGCAAGCGTGATAATGAGAATTGCCGCCAGAGAAACAACAAACACATCGGCGCCGATCGTTGTTTTGTAAGCAAACCCCTTCAACCATTCACTGGCTGCCCACCATGCCAGCGGAAATGCAATCAAAACCGCAATCAACACGAGTTTAAAAAAGTCTCTGGACAACAGGATCATTACGCTGGAGGAAGATGCACCGAGCACTTTCCTGATGCCGATTTCTTTTGTTCTCACGTCGGCATTGAAGGTTGCAAGACCAAACAAACCAAGACAGGTGATCAACACAGCCAGTGCTGCAAAGTAGCCGGCTAATACAGACACGCGTTGCTCCGCAATGTATTGTGCCTGGTATTCATCATCGAGAAAGGTAAACTCAAACAGGTTGCCCGGGTTGAATCGTTTATGCAGGTCCTCAATTTTTGAAAGTGTTTGTTTCTGATTTACGGGTGATAGTTTTGCAATGATCAGTGAAGTGTTAGCTGGCACATACCTGAAAACTGTAGGTGCGATTGGTTCATGTAGTGAAGAAATATGAAAATCTTTCATCACCCCGATGATCGTCATATCCCTGCCCCACAACCTGACAGATGTGCCAACCGGATTCTTCAAACCCATCAGTTTAATGGCAGTTTCATTAAAAATCAAACCCGCGCTGTCTCTTCCAAATGCAGCAGAAAAACTCCTGCCTTCCAGCATTTTTATATTGAGGGTTTCGATCAGGTTGTAATCAACCGCCCTTATAGCGAAATCCAGCAGCTGATCAGCCGGTTTGCCCGGCCAGTCAATGCCATAAGTTGATGATCCGTTGCCTTTCTGGGCCATCCGCTGCTCCAGGGCAGAGGCACTGATAACACCTGGAATCTTTTTCAATTCGCTGATAAAAGCTGTTGGGTCGGTTTCAATTGTTCCTGTTTTATCAATGCGGATGGTATTTTCTTTTTCATAACCCAGTGGCATACTCTGCACATATTGCATCTGCCGATACACCACCATTACACAAACGATCAGCACCAGTGAAACGGTAAACTGAAATACAACCAGTCCTTTTCTTGCAAATAACTCTCCAATGGAATTTTTTGGTCTGCCTTTCAATACGGTTACCGGATTGAAGCCGGATAAATAGAAAGCAGGATAACTGCCCGCAACAATACCGGTCAGTATGCTTACTGCCAGTACGCCTGTTATCATGGAAGCTGTGGGCTGCAATTCGATCTCTTTACCCGTTATATGGTTGAACCCTGGAAGAATAAGCGTCACAACAAAAGCAGCAACGAATAATGCAAGAAAGGCCATGATAACCGCCTCGCTGAGAAACTGTGCTATAAGCCCGGTGCGGGTGGAACCTACTGCTTTTTTAATACCAACTTCTTTTAATCGTCTTGAAGCCCTGGCAGTAGAAAGATTCATAAAATTGATACAGGCGATAAGCAGGATGGCGATACCAATAATTGAGAACAAATTCACGTATTCTATCCGACCACCGGATTGAACACCATTTATATAGTTCCCATGCAGGTACGCACTTGAATAAGGACGAACAAACATAGTGAAGATGGTATTTGCATCATACTTCTTCAGGTAGTCTTTGATCTTGTTGTTAAAGGCAGCAACATCTGTATTTTCTTTCAGTAATAAATAGGTCTCACATCCGGTATTGCCCCATTTCAAACCATTTGGCCAGATCTCGCGCAACAATGTTTCAAAGTTCATGGCAAAACTAAACTTTAGCGAGCTGTTGGCTGGAGGATCAGCAGAAACACCACTAACCGTAACGGTCATATTATTGCCCAGAAGTTCGTACTGGAGCTGTTTCCCGATTGCATTTTCGGCGGTGCCAAAAAATGCATTGGCCAGTTGTTCAGTTATTACAATCGCATCTTTGGGTTTTAACACTTCGTTCCGGTTGCCATGCAACATGTTAAACGAAAACATTGAAAAGAAATCTTCACCGATATAAACACCGCTTGCCTTTAATGTCTTGTCTGGTGTTTTCAGATTCAACGATATGCCTTCCTTTTGTAAAGACAACATCGATACCGCCTGCTCTACCTCGGGCAGATCTTTGGCCATGGAAGATCCTAACAGTCCCTGGGTTCCCGTATGCACCACTATCTCGTTGTTTTCATTGCTCACCTGCATTACCTGGAAGAGGCGTTCATCGTTGTCGTGAAACTTGTCGAAACCGCGTTCGTCCCGGATCCATAAAAAGATCAGGAAAGCACAAATCAATCCGGAAGAGAGACCAAGGAGATTTATGACAAATGAAGCTTTAAACCTCCTGATAGTCCGGATCGTAATGAGCAGGTGATGTTTGAACATAACTAAGATTTGAGGCTGAATGATGATTCAGTATCCTGTCCGAAAAGTAATGCCAGAAAGATAAAAAGCTAAAAGCCAGTAGATTGGAAGAAAAAACGCTCTCTGAGCCGTTCGATTTCGATCAATATTTGTTCGCTAACGATACAGTTGCCTGATGGCTAAACCAGTTTTTTGAAACAAACACTATTCTCAACACCAGCATACTGCCCATAATTGGGTATTATTCCGTAGCCAGCCGAAAGATATAAAGCGATAGCTTCCGGTTGACGCTTGCCTGTTTCGAGTACACATGAACGGTAGCCAAGTTCGTGTGCCCAGGTCTCCAGTTCCCTGAGGACCTTTTTGGCTACTCCCTGGCCCCGGTAAGCAGGTTTTGTGTACATACGTTTCACTTCCATGGCTTCGTCAGAAAAAGCCTTGATAGCGCCACAACTCAATGCCTGGTCTCGGATAGTTGCAACTATAACATGGCGGATCGCGCTTACTGTGTTGTATTGAGAATAAAAAGAATGTTCCGCACCATCGCGTTCGGCAAGCTCCGCATCCAGCAGGCTTACTAACTCCCTGAACACGGGATCCGATGAATCTGTCCTTCTGAGAACAATGCCGGCGATTTTGGTGCCATCCATAAGTTATAGTTTGATGTAGCAGGTTAAAAGCAATTTACAGCAAGTCGCGTAAAACGCAGCCAGCCAATTGCCTATATTTGAAGAAAGGGCAGTGTTCAATCGCCATTCATGAAGATTTTATTTGTAGTACTCCTGTTTATTTCGAATTATTGTATTGGCCAGGCACGGGTGGCGGCCGCGGCTGATCTGCGCTTTGCAATGGATTCATTGGTTGCCGAATTTGAAAGTACAGGCGCGGGAAAGATTAATGTAACATATGGCGCATCGGGCAAACTAACCGAACAGATCAGCAATGGTGGTCCTTTCCATATTTTCTTTTCTGCAGACATTGCCTACCCCAGGCAATTAGAAGCCAGGGGATTCACCTGCTCAGAGATCTATGCTTATGCCAAAGGACACCTCGTGGTATGGAGTAAAAAGCTCGACACAAAACAGGGCATGAAAATATTCAGCAATCCAACGATCAAAAAGATCGCCATTGCAAATCCTGCACATGCCCCTTATGGCAAAAGAGCCATGGAGTCTTTAAACTATTATAAACTCACTGCATTAAAATCAAAACTTGTTATGGGTGATAATATTTCACAGGCGGCCCAATTTGTAGCGAGCGGCGCGGCCGATGTCGGATTCATCGCTTTATCGCTGGCGCTTTCACCAAATATGAAACAAGCAAATGGTAATTATTTCATGGTGCCGGAAATTGCTTATGAGCCGTTGATACAGGGTGCCGTGATTACCAGCAAAGGAAAAAACAACAAACTGGCTGCGGCATTTTTTGAATTCACGAAAACTGATAAAGCGCAAACCATTTTAAAACATTTCGGATTTACAAAACCGTAGCGGATGCTTGAACTTGCGCCATTTATAATCACAGCCAAACTTGCGTTGATCACTACCCTGCTGTTATTGGTGATCGGCATTCCCCTTGCCTATTGGCTGGCTTTCAGTAATAGCAGGGCAAAGATTGTGATTGAAGCTCTTGTTGCCATGCCCATCGTACTTCCACCTTCGGTGCTGGGTTTTTACCTGCTGATTGCATTCAGTCCTGAAAACAGCTTTGGTAAATGGTTGGAAAGTAATTTTGATTTGAGGCTTGTGTTTTCCTTTCCGGGGCTCGTTATTGCATCGATCATATACAGTCTCCCTTTTATGGTTCAACCGGTGCAGTCAGGGTTTCAGCAATTACCGCGTTCTTTGACGGATGCAGCTTATACGCTGGGCAAAAGTGAAAGAACCACCTTGTTTAAAGTGTTGCTTCCTAATATCAGGGCCTCATTGATCACCGGTGCGATTTTATCGTTTGCCCATACTGTTGGCGAGTTTGGTGTTGTGTTGATGGTGGGAGGAAATATTCAGAGTGAAACAAGATTGTTATCTATTGCGATCTATGATGAGGTAGAGGCTATGAATTACAAAGCTGCCAATGGTTATTCTTTGATACTGCTGGCGTTTTCGTTTACGGTATTATTGGTGGTATATATGATCAATTTCAGGCAAAGAAGAAAACTGTTGTTAACGTGATTGAAATTGATATCGAAAGAAAATTAACCGGCGCAGAAGGCGAGATCAGCCTGGCAATAAACGCTAAGCTTGTGCATGGCGAGCTGGTCGGCATTTATGGTCCTTCTGGTTCCGGCAAATCGAGCCTGTTGCGTATTCTTGCCGGTCTGATGCATCCTGCGCGGGGAATGATCCGTGTTGATGGCAAGGATTGGTACAACAGCAGTAACAGGGTTAACATCAAACCCCAGCTTCGTGATATTGGTATGGTGTTCCAGGATTATTCGCTGTTTCCTAATATGACGGTGCGTGAAAACCTTGAATTTGCTTTGTCTGCCGGCCAGGATGCTTCGATTGTCGACGAATTATTAGCGGCTATTGAACTTTTCAATCTGCAGCGAAAGATGCCATCTATTTTATCTGGTGGTCAAAAACAAAGGGTTGCACTCGCAAGGGCATTGGTAAGAAAACCAAAGCTGTTATTGCTCGATGAACCTATGTCATCGCTTGATAGCGAAATGCGGTTAAGACTACAGGATTATATCTTGCGGTTTCATAAATCGTATGATCTTACTACCCTGCTCGTCAGCCACGATTACCGCGAGTTGAACAAAATGACCAGCCGGGTGCTGGTGATTGAGAACGGTAAGGTGGTAAAGGAATGTAATGTGGAGGGGTTGTAAAAGAATGGATCGGTAAAATAGCGAAGTGAAAAACTCCTCTTTTCTCGGTTTGTGGATGATCTGATTGCTGCTGAACGCGGAACAGCAAGCATTAGAATATTAAGCCTCCTTTTCAGGGGGCTTTTTCGTGCACTAGACGGTATTATTTCAATCAAGTATGCGAACTTTTACGAGATGTAAAGATGTAAAAAAATATAGTAAATAACCTGACTTCGCTTGCAACTCAACGCGGTGGCGGGATACCATTTTTTGCACAGTCTTTATCCACAAGCTGTGCATATTTACCCCGCCGTAAACCGGATGTAGAAAATTAATTTCGTTGAAGACGCAAAAAGCCACATCCGTCAACAGAAGGTGGCTAAGTGCTCAGAAATATTCAGTGCTAATTTCAATTCAGCAAGATTGTTAAGTCCCCTGAATTTTTGCCCCGTAGAACAGCGGGGCATTTTTGTTTGGTAAATATCGGAGGTTTTACTTTTTAAAACCTAAAACTTAGGATGAAAATTACGCACACCCCTGAATAACTTTTATTTACAAAAAAGCGAAGGTTTCGTAGACTACCAAGATTATTTGTCTATTGGCGCAACTGTTTTTTCGTTAACAATCAGTTTTTTAATTAAGTAATTAATAAACGCGCTGCATGTCACGAGCAACAATATCGCATCTTCCTGATGAACTTCTTTCTCCTCCATCAAAGCATGTCTGATTCCATCGCCATCCCCAGCATAACCGTATAAGCTGCTGAAAGAATGCTTTAAGGCAGAATGAATCTGATGCCTTTGTTCAAGCTTAGTTAATGCTTTTCCTAACGTGGCTTTAGGGTCATCGATAACCAATTTACAAGCAGCTTCTACCGCAGAAACTGCCTCTTTTATAGAATTCCTGTAATCTGGATCCGTTTTCATTTAAAGCAATTCAAGAGATCGTTGTAGATGATGCTGAATATTTTTGTATCGTTTCGTGACCTCAAACACCTCCTCAACAGTAGTAACTTCTTGTTCAGACATTACAGGAGATAATACACCTTTTACAAACTGGTAGCCTGCTAATTCACTTTTAAAAATTTTGTTTAACGCAATATGGATTGTCTTTTTCGAGACCTTTGACTTAAAATCATCCCCATCGAAGTCGTAATTATCGACATAAAATTCAAGCGTATTATATTTCTCAAACCAAGCTGATTTTTCAAACCTATTCATGGCATCATAATAGATGTCCACCATAGTAGTAGGAGTTTTGTCTTTTCGCATACAATAAAAATACATGTACATTTTTTCAAAGAACCTCTTTTTATGAATATCCATGTCAGGTAGATACTTGTCCAGATCTTGCTCGTAACAAAGCAAATAAATCAAGTTCCATATTTTAACGGACAGCCTTGCGTCCATTGAATCAGTTTGGAAAGTCTCTCTTGGTCTAGTTTTACCTATTCTGTCTGAAAACTTCATCTTTACTATTTGATTACTTCCAAACATAATTATTTTCCCTGATTCTGTTTTTTGCCCCTAAGAACCTTCACATCGGGCTTGCTTTTCTTCTCGGCTAAATAATCCCTCATCAATCTGCTGTACTGGTTATCAAAGTAATATTGAAATTAGCCATATACCTGTACACCCCGTTAGCTTTCATTTCATATTGGTGGTACAATTATCAATCGGCTCTTCGTGTAATCCCGGATAACTGATATTATTTTCCCATTACTAAGGGTAACCGTGTTTTGATAAAATGCCATAATCACTCTGCTAAATTATTAGTACTTCATAATCTTGCACAAATTTTATATTCTTTCTTACCGAAAAGAAAAAAGCCCTACCGTTATTGGAGTGGCTTTCCAAAATATTTATGAACAACGTGTGGATAGTTGCTCGTATCTACAAGTGATTCGTTGAGGTAAATTTGAACATAATGAAAAATATTACCTATCTCTTTGGTGCTGGAGCTAGTTGTTTAAGACTTCCCCTTGTCTGCAACATTAAACATCAATTGAAGGTGTTTATTGAAAAGATTGGAGATAAAAAGCTTCAAATGGATTCGAGTCTATGGCTAGGGAAAAACGTGAATATCACGCACACTAAAGCTCAAATTCAGAAATTTTTAATTAATGATTTTCAATGGTTACTGAAAATCTGCGAAGATCACGCAAGCATTGACACCGCAGCCAAAAAACTGTACATCACAAACCAGGATCAAGATTTAATACGATTAAAGGTATTACTTTCTATTTTTTTAGAAATAGAGCAATTAAATCAAAAACCCGACCCGAGATATGACGTATTTTTTGCATCCTTGTTGAATCAATCATATGTGGAATTTCCGAAAAATATTAGAATCCTAAGTTGGAACTATGATAGCCAGTTTGAAATCGCTCACATGGATTACGTGCCAAATAAAAATTATGACCACAGCAAGCACTTCCTAAACGTAATAAATAAGTACGATTATGATAAACGCCACTCCGATGTCTTTACAATATATAAGCTAAATGGCGTGAATGGCTTTTACAAACAAACAGAATTTGAAAGGCATCATTCTTTATATTCTTCCACAACGTTTAGCAGTGAATTAGACTTGAGCACTATGAGCAACATCTTATTTTGGTATCACCTCAACTATCTTCAACCAAAAAAATATTTTCCCAGCATATCATTTGCATGGGAGAATCAAGCGGAAGATCATAGTATTGTGAACCTAGCAATGAATGGCATCAAAGAGACGAACGTACTTGTTATAATTGGATATTCATTTCCCTTTTTTAACAGGTCAGTAGACAGAACATTGATTAATAGCATGACGCAACTGGAACATGTATATATACAGTCGAAAGAAACAGCAAATATCAAAGACCGAATGTCTTCTGTTATGGGTAGCGATCAGAATCCAGTTTATCATTTAATTGACGATGTTGAGCAATTCTATTCACCCCCACAATTATGAAATCACCTCAGCCACAGGCAATCTCCCATTATCTAGAACTAACCCTGATCCGATGATTAGCTTCTTAGGAAACTGTTTACCATAGCAAAAGCATATTTATCTCTATCAAGTCCACAT
This sequence comes from Bacteroidota bacterium, assembly GCA_023416995.1. Taxonomy (GTDB): domain Bacteria; phylum Bacteroidota; class Bacteroidia; order Chitinophagales; family Chitinophagaceae; genus DATHKG01. Next base: position 92,432 of record JAEZGI010000040.1, on the reverse strand, counting down.
CCGACTTGTAATCCAAAAATAGTATCCTTTTCACTTGTTGACCACTCAACGAATAACTGGCTATGGAGGTGACCCTGCACGGTTGAGATACGACTTTTTTTTGCTCGCTTGATAGCGTTTCATGTTCATCCGTGTACATATTAAACATCAGCGATTACTATCCGGTCAACGAACTTCCGCTCTTTAAGGGGCTTCAAGAATATCACTATTTAACTAACAAAGCGAGAAGATAATCCGGCTGAGTATGCTTTCCTGGCAATTAGCAGGCCATGGTTCCCATTGTTGGGCCCCTACTCAATGGCCTTAAATAAAATAACCCCAGCGTTAACTGAGGTTAGTTTAAAATTGAAAACATTTACACCTACGTTTGTACCTAAAAACTCTGAATGTAGGCGGTATTAAGTTTTTAGAGGTCTCGAGCGAACCTTTCCATCTTTTCTTATTGAATTGATAATTAACCGATTACCTTTTTTTATCGGAATCATCTAACGAATATCTAAACCTCTTCCGTCTTAGCTAACAACTCGCCATACTCATCAGCGCGCTGGCTCGGTCCATTAAATAACTCTTCCCAGCTGCCATCTTCACGGCGGGTGATGTCCATGAAATATGATCCGTCTCGAATTATGCGATAATACTTCTGGCCATTGTAAGTGCTTTCGCTGACCTGCAGGTCATGGGCGATGCCCTGCAGGTCGATATATTGCTTTTCCATAACCTAAGTTATAAGTGTCATCTGGAACCCGGACCGCTTTTTTCTGTCATAATTATGTATTTTACCCATGCGAACAACATTCATCATCACATTTAACGGATTTGGAAAAAAATATTGACTCAATTTTAAAAAACTTTTCGATACTAACGTTGGGCGTTTTCTTACAAAGTGCTGCGTTTCTATTCGTCTATTACGAAACCTTTTCTATTGACATCAGGAATTACATTTCGAACGCTGAGATTTTCTACACGATGATACCGATAGGAACTCTCATAATTGCGAGCGGAGTATTTTTTTCGCTGATTAACCTTTTCCATGGCAAGGAGCATTTCGGCAAAAGCCTATTATGGCTTTCCACCTCCTGGTTTAACGGAACAGTTTACATTATAGGCTTCCTCCTAATGATTTATTTGCATCTTTTTGATCCATTTGCGTACTCGGAACTTGCTTATTTATTCATGTGGGCCCTCCTCTTGAGGGGGAGCTACCATTTTTACATGCGGTTAACACCGAATGCGAGAATATACAACACTCAAGTAGTAATGTTTATTTACTGTCTATCAATACTGATATCTTCAATCTATGGGGATAGAAGGGGCATTACCGTGCAAAGAAAGGGTACCGGCGAGTTTTATTCATTCAAATATTTGGGAAACGAATATTTTACAGACGATGAAACCATGATTATGATCGGCGAGACGCAAAGTACCATTTTCGTTTATTTCCCAAAAGACACTATAACAGAACCTGTTCCAAGAGATAAGATCGAAAATCTGCGTATTTATAAATCTAACCCTCGAAGCACTATTTCCTCGATAAAAAATTGATAGTGCTTTTGTAAACCTTATATTCGCAACGCGAAAATCACACCATCCCAACCTATTATCATTCCCCGGGCTTGTTCTCTCAAAAATAAGCCCGGACATGGGATGGTTCTTTGAACGATTCTAGGTTGTGTGATTTTCGCAAAACTTCCCAACCAGTCCGGGCACTTTTTTTTAATAATTCCAGGTCATTACCTCGATTTTCTTTCGGCCGCCATAGCCCTTGTTCACACTTACAGCTTGTTCTTTTGTCTGCTGTTTCCAGGAAAACTGGGTCCGGTAATTTTCAAGTATCTGTGATGGATATGAAGATAGAAGAAACTTTCCTTTGATCTGAGATAGCTGCTGCAGGAGCCGTTCAAAATCCTGTTCTGTATAACCACCATAATGGCCGCAGTCACTATTAAAGTACGGCGGGTCGCAATAAAAAAATGTTTCTGCAGTGTCACGGCTCCGGATAATATACAAAGCATCCGCACACTCAATCTGTACGTTCTGCAGACGGATGGCATAGTCCTCAGTAAACGATTCTCGCTTGTTGGAGATCTTCTTGGTACTTATATTCTTTTTGGTTTTGTCATAACCCCAGGTACCATCCAGCATGCTGCTGAAGGATTGAACTGCCAAAGTCCATACTGCCCAAGCTCGTTTGATCTCATCAAACATGTGAGGATTGTTGTAAATGACCGATGCATCCTTGTGCATGGTGCGGCTGTGAAGTGTGATCTTAATAATTCGCTCGAGGCTGACGAAATCCTGTTGAACGACCCGGTAAAAGTTGATCAGCTCTTTATTCGTATCGTTGAGCACTTCAATTTCTGATGGCTCTTTTGCGAAAAATAAAGCAGCTCCGCCAGTGAATGGTTCTGCGTAAGTTACATGGCCAGCTGGGATCATTGGTAAGAGGGTGGAAACAAGCTTTGCTTTCCCACCGTAATAAGCGAAAGGGGTTTTCATTCTAATAACATTTAAGAGTGATGAATTTTGCTTGTTCTCTCTCAAATGCTTTATAAAAGGCCCCGGGTAAAAACCCAGGGCGTACCAAACTAACTACACAATGAAAAAACAGAACACCTATATAGCGACGCGGGCGAACCATCCGCCGAACCAAAGTTCCTGCGAAGGATCCCGCTTCATAATGGCGATGTACCTGGAGCCTTGAAGTATGTTTAACACCTTCAAAACTTCCAGTGGTCGTTTGTGACCGTTTAACGTTGCAATTGTTTTAGGGCCGATCCGGCCATCTTCTTTCAGATCAGCATAATCCTTTTCATTACGATTGGTAACGTTCAGGGCTGTTTGCAGAAAGATGGCGGCAATGCCAGTTCCCATGTTTACACCGGTGTCATAAAGCTCAGTCGCAATTGACTGATCATTCACACTATCGAGGCTGAGAATATCCCAGAACTCGCTTTTATAGAACGATAACACATGACGTTGAAGCGATTCATTCGCATCCAGATTGCGCGGGAAATCCGGCAATGATTTATTTGCATCAACAATCTTCCAGCCCAACCAACCGGGATGCCGTTTGCGTGCAACGCCCTTGTAAGTTTCACCACCTTTGTCATTTGCGCTATTGGCGTAACCGCCTTCATGCTTCATAACAATTGCGTGAGCTTGTTCAAACTTTGCCATAGGGTTGGATTAAATAGATAAGAGAATGACGGTGGTCACAACGAAAAGCCCGGCATAGATGTACACCGGCGTTTTACCATCTCGACCAAACAGGTATATTTCTATTCGGTCCATGATTGCACCAGGTGGATCAGCAGTTGTAACATAATTCCATCGCAAGCCACGCCGCCAGTTTAGAGGGATATCGAAAAACAACTGCCTGCATGAGAATGCAAGAATTGCAAACCAGATCAAGCCCGCACCCTGGTAACCGGTTAGCAGAGCACACACAACAACAACACCGGCATAAACCGCGAAGTTGATTGAATGCCTTATGGTCTTGTTAAGAAATTGGATCTTGTACGCATCCACATGCACGTTGGTAAGGTTGGCTGCGATCAGCAGCAGAATTGAGTATAATAGAAGGCTCATTTTAAAACAGATTTATAGCCCGGCGCTGTCACTCCACCGTTGGCTTTGTCAGTAAATACCCTGGCCATCGGCAGGAAGAACAGCAGCAATGCCAGAACAATGAGCGCAATCGTAAACCCATCATTGCCGCTCAACCGTTTCCCTATCCCGGATCCTGATGCATTCGCATACGCAAGATATACAGCAGCAGCACCGATGATCCAGCAAAAGACAAGTGTAACGTAAAACGATGTTGATTGCATTTTAAGGACTTCCCAGCCTGACACTGTATATTGACCATAGCTGTCCTTCGAGAATAAAAAAACTGCGGCAGCGATTGCAAGTATCAAACTTACACCTGCGAGCAAAAAGAATAATGTTGGATCGTTTTTCTTTTTCATGATGTTCTATTTTTTAGATTTTAGGAGATATTGAATGATGTTCAAGACTGCGAGCGCGATTGCGATATACATCCAGAAATCTTTCCACCAGGATGTTTTGACGTGTCTGGCTTTTTCATCTTTAAGCTCGATGGTCATACTCGCAGTCTTGGCTGTATTTTCCACCGTACGATAAACGATGGAATCTTTACAGGGATTTATCTTCTGCGATAATTCAGCCCGGATATCTTCACGTAAGGAGTTTATATCAACCTTCGGGACAGCCGCTAGTTTCGCCTGTATTGCTTTGACGGTGGCATTACATGCACTGTCCTTGTAGTTCGTATGACGAATGAGATCAGTAACAAACTCAGTTACCTGGTCAATCGAAACGTTTCGTTCCTGGGCAATGGTCACCCACTTTTCCGCATAAGCTTTTAAACTGTCCTGAACCCTTCGGGCACCTGCAGTATCGAAGTTGACAACAACAGATGTTTCTTCTTTAACCGGGTATTCAGTCGCGCAGAATGCAGATGATACCTTCGGGTGTTCGTGCATGTAGTCGACTGCCTTACGTTCGGTGATACAACTTGTAAACAAAAGCGCTGTGAGCGCGACGGTGAGTAGTTTCATTATAGTGGTTTTGTTGGTAACTTATCCCGGTCCATGTTTAGAAAATCAAATCTGCTTTGCAGCCATTGGATTGCCCGATCAACTCCTATCGACACAAAGAATCCAACACCAACAGCGGCTTCCATGCTGCCACCTACGATCTTGGCAACCCATTCAACTGCATCGAATCTGTACAGGAGGAACATCACGATCATCCCGGATACAATGCGTTTAGTGTTATCCCAGATCAGGAAATACCAGCTGAACACAGGTGGTGTGTCAGTGCTCTGTTTGTACTTGCTTTTACCGCGCACATACAGTGACAGCAGGATAGCAAGACACGAGAAAAAGAAAGCGGCGATGTAAAACGCAATTGATTTGTCACCCAGGATCAGGGTTTTGACTTCCAAATAAATTTCATCCATATAGGTAGTGTTTAAGGTTTTTCATTTGAATTTGAGTAATACTGTTTTATCTGCTCTTCCAGTTTGGTAATCCGGATCCGCATATCTATCACATCGAGATTGAGTTTTGTAACTGTTACATGAACAGTACTCAATTGCTCAGTTCTCGATTTATCGCGCTCTTCCAGCTTTACCATTATTTCGAACATATTGCTGATCTTGGTAAATCCACCGATCAACAGAGCAGTAACAACAGACAGTAAAAGGGTTTGGACATGCTTTTCAAGCCAACCTTCACGTTTTTGCTCTTGCCTTGTCTCTGACATTTCTTAGTTTTAAAAGAGAGCCAGCGACTGTGCGCCGGCTCTTTGGTTTAAGGATTGGGTTTCTCATAGGGAAATCATTATGGATGCACTATCTTAAGCACATCACCAGTTCGGTAAATACTTCCAAGTGTTAAGCCGCCTGTAATCGCAGCAGCATTATCAGCAAATTCAGGGACGGCTCCAGTTTTCTTTAAGTTATTAGTTGACGGCTCCCAGACGAGGATTTTCGCTTGTGCTGTAGCATCAAGTGGCGTTGACATAGCCTTCAGGAGACCATTTGCATCAACGCTAAGTGGACGGTCAGCGCCCGCTAACTTCAGTGCTTCTACGCGCAATCCACTTGAATCAACAAACAGTTGAGTTTTGTAAATATTAACACCAGCAGGTCTCTGCAGTGAAGCGAATTCCAAGCCTGCAAAACCACCGGCCAGGAATCCAGATCTTCGTGGTTTAACGTATCCCAAAAACAGGTAACCTTTATGTGTCCCTTCACCGCTTAGATGATATGAGGGACTCGGTTGAAATGAAGCAGAGGCAAAATAATTCAGACTAGGATCAATTGGGAATCCATTCTTAATTGTAGCGATCGGGAAATTAAAACTCACCTCACCAAATTCAGGCTCTCCGGCTACCTGGAGAGTATTTGAAAGACTTTGCGAAGTGCTTCTAAAGGAGGCTGCGACAAGTGTATCAGCAGTTAACTTGTTTTGACTTTTATTATACAATGCTGGACCTGCGCCAAGCGAACCACCATCGTTAAATATAATTTGACCGCTTACGCCAGGCACAGCAATACTATCACCGCTGGATCCACCACTGTCAACCCACATAAAACGATCAACACCGGAGTGCCGCATGTATATCGAGTCGGTTCCTGGTTTCTTATAAACTGAGTCAGCGAAGTGCTTAACATTTATCCGATAAGGAGTGACAGTAGTCCCAACACCTTCGACACTATTGTTTTGCCCATCAGAAATAGCAACAAGCGCCGGGCTTCCCGATGCAGTTGGATTGCGAAACACCCAGTCGCCATAAAGGACAGTCGAAGAGTTCATCGGGCCGCTGAAACCAAGGAGTTTGCTTACATGCAAGCCTGTCAGCCATGTTGGATTGCTGTATTCAAGATCGCTACGAACACCGTTTGTTATACCGAACCCTTGTATTGTTACAGGCTTATTACCGAGATCAGCAAAATTATAATCGCCAGCCTGCGGCAAAACGTGCCCTACTCTGCCAAACACAGAAGCAACGGCACCACTACCCGGACCTGGAGTGTACGTTGTATCTCCACCGGTGGTATCAATGATAACGATGTTATTGCCGCCCATCTTTAGCCAGGCACCTCCATAATACACTTTGATCGTACTGTCTGAAACATCAAAATAGATTGGTGTTGCTACTGATGTATCAACCACTGAAGGCATGCTGCGAGGTATCGCGAAATTTCCAGTAACACGGAAGTTCTTATACTCGTATGGCGTGGCTATCTTTTGATAAACCTGCCCAAAGCTCGCCGTCGAAATAAGTAATGTCAGTATGAATAGAAGCTTTTTCATATTATACTTTAATTGTCCATAAAATACCTGTGTTCATCATTCTGGTTTCAGTACCTCCATAAGCACCAGTAACACCATTTGGAGTCTGAGCAACGTAGTCCGGGTTACCCCCCGCATCGGAGTTGTTTTGCGAGTTGTTGCGCGCGTAACTGTGCGTGTGAGACCTTACCTCGTCAAGTTGGAAACCACCCGGTGTATTTGCATGACGTTCGGTGTCTGTGCCTGATGCTGTGCGAAGGCCGCGTAATGCGACGTTCATCAAGTTGGGCACACGAAAGGTTGTAGAACCATCACCGGTACTGTAACAACCTCGATATGGATTCGGAACAGTTCGGCCAGCTACGGTAACACTTGCAGTGTTCCAGATTGCTTCCGAAACAAGAGATGATGCAACACCCTGCACCCACTGCCACAGTCTTGGATATTGAGCCCTTTGCAATAATGAACCATCAGCAAGCACTTCACCAACTTCAAGGCGATATGATGCTTGAATTTTTCCAACGTCGTTAAAATTTCCGGAACAGTTGATAACAACAAAACCGTTTGCATCTTTCAGCAGCCAGATTGATTCACCAGGCCCGATGAATATTTCATTAAACCCATTATTGCGCATGTAGATGTACTGCCCGCCCTGGGTAGCGATCTTGGTTTGATACACATTGTTCAGGCTGCTTTCAAACACAATGGGCGTGAAATCAGGTATGCCGGTAATATCAGGGAGTGTAACTGTGATGATGTTCGAACCTGCACGAATCTGCATCAGCTTATTGAGGTGGTTGCTGGCAGTCATCATCAGGTTGTTATCAACATGCACGAAATCAGTGAACAGCGGTCTACCACCCCCACCGCCTGGACTGCCTCCCGGCGTACCACCAGCAAGCGTATAGACGTCAAGGGCGAATCTTTGACCTTCTACCAATACATCACCTGGTATTTTCAATTGAAAACCACCTGCAACCAATATTTCAAAATCCGGCCCTTCTTTTAAAGGGTATCCATCGCGCTCGAGTGTGAACGACTGATTTGCCAGCGAAGGGATTGATACAATTGTACCGCCGTTTTCTGCAGGTGTTACATCGTGAATAACGCGTGAACCGTTGATAACAGGAGGAAGGCCAATACCACCGCCACCAGTGCCGAAGAATGCAGCCAAACGAGAAAGCGTTAAATGTCTGGTTTTATTGTCGGTTGATTGTGTTACCGGCATTGTATCAAACGAAGTAAGCGGCACCTCGTCTGTAACTGGTGGCAGTTCTGGAATTCTGACCGTGACAAGATCATCAATAGGCATGAGCACAATATTACCCGCGCGCGATAAAGCGGCGCGTAGTAACATTATCCAGTGCGGGAATGCTATTATTATATCTTCCTGAAAAGTCTCCCGGTCGTGTTCTCAACCAGTATTTCCGAGAATCCGGACGTTGTACTTGTCGTTGGGAGATCGGTAAATTTTATAGTTCCTTGCTTCACATTCAGATCACCAATCACATTGTTATTCAGCGTTGGATTATTCTGCAGGTAGCGGTCAAGGTCGATAATATCCCGGGTGTTGGCATCCTGGCCATTGATCACCAGTTGAATAGTGCCGGCCGTAATCAGGTCAGCCACTTCAACAGTCACTTCAAATTCATTAACTATTTTCCTGGTTGTGGAAGTAACCCGTATTTTACGTTGCAAACCAAGTTGGCTATCACGAATCCATATCAAGTCGCCGATCTGCGGAGCAATGTTTTTCTTTTTAAGGAAAACAGGATCGAATACAACTGTAAATTTTTCTTGCGGCACACTGATATCATCAAGCAACTTCTGCGCGGCAGTCATTAGCCTGTTTTCCGCATCGGTGATGTACGACGGCGGCATCAGGATATCAGTGAAAACGTAGGTATCTCCTATGGCTGGCCGAAGTGATGCGTTTGGTATATCCAGTGACTTTTCGTCTTTGTTTAAAAGCAGGTGAACACGCTTCAACCCATGGTTATATTGTCTTATCTCGAACGTGTACCCTGACAGCTGGCCAGTGTTAAAAGTGACTTTGGCTGTGGTACCGGGAATCAAGAATTCATTTAGGTTGAAGTCTATACCACCATCAGTAAATTCAAACGGATCAAGCAAATTGGTACCGGTAACCTTGCCGGTCCGCTGCGGGAAAATATCATCAAAGATTTTCGTAAACTCAATAACTCCGTAATCAGACACGTTTTTTTCCAGGTAATCAATGCCACCTGGTAGCTTCAGACGTTTTGTAAAGTTGCGGTAATCAGAAGGGATATTTTTATCACTACCATACGCGTACAACCTGGTAACAATGCTTGAACCATCATCCGGAGGTTGTGGAGTGATTTCGCGCAGGCCTCTGTTCTGTCCATGTTGGAAAGTCCACCCTGTATCATTTTGCCGCTTAATCAGGTGAATGGTTTTGCCAATCAACCAAAACTCAGTATTAAAAGCGTCGGCAATTCTTCCCAGTGCATTATAACAATTGTCCGCAGCGAAGCTCAGATTTTTGTAATCTGTTGGAATCACTTGCCCGATAACATAAGTCGGATCGATTCTGTCAAGATTCATTTTAAGCAGCTTCATGAAATCCGCCGCGGTACCCATCATAGAGAAGTCAGATTCTTTAAGCGAGTTATCATCACCCAGGAACAGGTAATTCGCCCGGGCAATTAATTCACCCTGTGAAACCATCTCCACTTGATAAGTGAACCTGTACACACTGAGTTTATTCCGGACCGGTGTTGAAGCAAGTACATACGTTTCACCAAACACCGTACAGTAGTCGTTTAACTTGAAATCAATGTACCGGCTATCCTCGAACGAAAGCATGATCCTGTTTCCGTTCATAATAGATTTGGTCTGCCCGGATTGATCATCAGGTTTTACTGAAACGAAAAACACACCATTGCGATAGATGTCTACTGTCTGCATATTATGTGATTAGGAACCTGCCTTGTTCGTCTACAATGAACACAGGTTGTGCGTTAATACTTGGATTTGTCTCTGTGAAAACAATAGTGAACTTACAAGCAACCTTTGAGTAAGGATCATCAGGCACCTGCACCCTGGTAAATCGTTTGAAGTCTTTACATTCCTTATAGAACACATAGTAATCCTTACCGAGTTCAGTGACGTGAATTCTTCGAAGCCCAGGTTGACGCATCAGCAGTAAGAAAGCTTCATACTTCTCCATGAATGCCGGTCCACTGTCAGCCACAATAGCCACGTTTAATGTAAGATCACGTGCATTGAAGAACACCCGGGAAAGATCAACGTCAAGGCCATCACTGTCTAACCAGTCGTGCGTGATGCTTTCCTTTTTCGATGGGTAATTTAAAAACGTATCACTGCCCGATTCCACGAACATGGAAAAGACCTGCCAGAGGTCCTTACCATCAATCGAATACCATCCTGATAATTCCATATAAAGATTTTTACGGTTTGATTTTGATACCGGCCAGTTTGAATTCAGCAAGTATTTTGTAAGAGAGTTCAATGAACGACGTGTTATACAGGATGCCGTTCAAAGTAGTAAGCTGATTATTTGCGACCTTTAACTGATCCATAGCTGTCATACGCAAGCCCCCGAACTGTCCAGCCAGCAGGTCACCCTGTTCCGCTGTTATGCCTTTAATAGCACCGCTGAGACCATTGCCGGCGTTTGCTGTTTGCTGATTGCGTTTGAAAATATCGATATTAAACTTCGCAGCTTCATCCTGTGCCTGCTCAAGGTTTTTATTAAACTCTTCTGTAAGCTGTTCCGCTTGTGCGAAGAACCTTCCGAAATCATCAACCCAGGATCCGTCACCTCCAAAATCAAACGACTTCATCATTTCTTCTTCCAACTGATCAAACGCACCGGTGAACACTTTAGAAAAGATCAACTGACTAAGCATATCTTCCAGAACCTTCGAAACGTTTTCACTGAAAGCTTGTGCCGCATCTGTTCCCTCCTTAAACGCGTTTACCAGCGAATCACGCAGCGAATTACCTAAACCACCAGACAGTTCAGCGATGATGTTTTTCATTTGCTCCTTCGCTTCCGCGATCTGTTCTGTCCAGGCTATTGCGCTTTCCAGAAGTTCTTTCGTTTTTGCATCAACGAGATCCTGTTGAACCAATGTTTTCGCAAGTTCAACGTTCAGTTCTTCGTAACCGTTAGCAGCTTCCCGAACAAGTTCAGGATATTCAGTAAGAAGATCGCCGAACAGGTCACCCTTCTTTTTGCCAGCAAATAAACCAACCACACCACCGACAACAGCACCGATAGCGGCACCGATCCAACCGCCAACAGTTGCACCGAGTACAGCACCAGAAGCAGCGCCTTGACCCACAGCACCCCAATCAACCTTATTTTTCTGACCCAGTTTCGCCTGACCTTCCTGCAATTTTTCGATTGCTTCCAGGTATCTATCGTTGGCGTCTTTCAACTGGTTGAAACTGTCTGCAATCCGACCTTCGTAGTTTTTTACGAAAACATTTTCGCCCACCTCTGTCATCATACCCATCTGCTCATTAAGCAAGATGTTGTATTCAGATTGTTGAGCGATCACAGACGCATAATAAGCTTCTTCTGCTGCCTTCCGTTTGTTGGAAGCATTAACAACCATCATGATCATATCAACCGCAGCACCGATGCCGGCAGCGATCTTATCCGTATCACTGGCAGTCTTGGAAAACGCAGTTGAAAGATTTTGTGTTTGCGATGCCAGCCCGGAAATCAGGCCGCCAATGTTTTCAAGTTCGCCACCGGCTTCGGAAAATGCATCACCTAATTTTGAAGCCAGATCAGAAAACTTCTGGAATGTTTCCAGGTCGTTTTCGTTAAGGCCAATTTTTAAACCGTTTAAATCCTGTTCAAGCTGTTTGTAGTAAGCACTTTCCTTGCCGACCGTTTTTGCAACGATCTTCATATAAGCCTCAAGGTTGGCAATACGTGATTTGATCACCTTGCGATCAACCACCAGAATATAATCAGTAAGCTTTTTGTATTCATCCGAAGTTTCAGCAAAAGTGATCTCCATCGATTCCAATTCAAGCTTACGTTGACGTTCCAACGCTTTGGCCCGTTCCTGGTATTCCTTCTCAGACATTCCGGACTTATTCAGTTCCAGGGTCTCAGCAAGTTTACTGTACTTTCGCTCGATGGCAGCCCGCTGAACGTTATATGATTTAACAGCACTTAGAAGGTCTGTATAGTTTTGGATTCGCCGGTTTTTTGATTCTTCTTCCTGGCGATTGGTTTCTTCGGTAATTTGTTTGTTGATTTCCTGAAGCTTCAACGCGTCACCTTTATTCAGTGTGCCCGAAAAGAGTTTTGGAAGTATCCTGGCGGCTTCGTTCTTAAGATACTCCAGGTAATTATCAAACCCTTCCATTTGTTGGTTGTAAAGATCCTGGGCAGCCGCGGTAAGCTCCGCATTGCCTTGCTCTTCAACCTTGCGGTAATCTTCGAATGCCCTGGCTTTCAGTTTTGCCAGTTCGATATACTTCTGGGCTTCATCTTCATAGCGTTCATTCTGGATAAGAATATCACGCGCTTTTTGTAGCCGTTTTATTTCATCATCACCAAACAGGGCTTTTTTACTATTAGGGTTTTTCTTGTTATACTTGGTAATCTCCGCATTCGCTTCATTCAACAGCCGCACCTGCTCTTCGTATCGTTCGTTGATACGATCGATCTCACTGGCCTGCTTAAGCATGCTTGACTGCTTGGCATCACGTTCGAAATCAGCGATGCTTTGCAAAATCTGAACGCGTTTTTCAAGGATCCTGTTTAACTCGTTCTCAACCTTAGATTGCGACCTACCAGTTTTTTTAGGGTTCAATTCTTCATTAAGTGCATCGATCTGGCGCTGATATTCGATGTACTCTTTGGATGCGACTTCAACAGCATCTTGCAGGGCTTTGATCCGCTCAATCTCTTTTTCAACGAAAGCACGATTACGAACTATCGGTTTGGATTGGAACGCATCCTTTTCCAGTTTCAATTGCGCAGCATAAGCTTTATTAGCTTCGAAAATCTGTTTTGTATATTCTTTGTAACGTTCAGATCCTTCGAGGTGCATTGACCTTTCCTGACGCAATGATTCGATTCTTGCAGCCATCGCCTCAGCAGTAGTGCCGATGGCATTCGTAATGTTCTTTTCAAGCTCAACAACAACTCTATCAGCTTCCCGGAATGCCTTAACAGCTTTACCGTATTCTGTGGCCATCTCAGTGGTGCGACCTGTTACATCATCATAGCTCGCTGTTTGGGTTTCCTTCCTGCTGCCGGTGCGCTTTAAAACTTCTTCAGTCTTTTCGAACAGTTTCGCGCGTTGCTCAACTGCCTTCTGATAAACTTCGCGTTGTTTCTCCAATAATATTTGTTGGCGAAGGGTAGCGATATATGTTTCGGTTTGCGAAGTTAAATCAGCTGTTTTCGCACGTTGAAAATCCAGATCGCCGATAATCTGTGGAGCGAGTTTCTTCAACTCGTTGTAAGCATTCAATCTGGAACGTTCAGAAACAACCTGGCTATTAAGTATCTCAACATATCGATTGATCTGACCTGACTGTTTTGTGAACTCAGCATTGGCATCGCGCTGTGCATCGGACAAGTATTTCACACTGGTAACGACATCGGCTGTCTCTTTTCTCAGAAGAAGAAAAGCAGCAGTAAGGGCAGCGATACCAGTTGCCACAGCAACAGCGGGATTTGAAAGCATTGTTCTGTTCAGCACCTTCATAGCCGCTTCACTGAGAATCATCGCACGCAAACGAAGCTGTTCAAGGATTGTGTAACCCTTAACCATGTTGTTGTGAATAGTCTGTACTGCCACTGTTGCGATCACAGCAGCTTTGTAAGTACCATACACTGTGATGACAGCCTTGATCGTATCGAGGATAGTTTGATAATTCTCTATACCTGCTGCAAGAGTATTAATAACATCACCAATAAAACCTTCCTGGCTTTTACCGATGTCGTTTAACATCAAATCCCATGCGTCTGAAAGCTTGGCAATCTGGCCTGTAATTGACCGGGATTGCGCTTCCAGCATGTTATTGAATATACCACCTGATGATGTGAGCGACTTAAATGCTTTCTCTATTTCCGGGAAACCAACCTTGCCGGCTTCAACCAGTTTGTTTACCTCTGTAGCAGATACGCCGAACTGTTTTGCCAGTTCTCCGATTATCGGAATACCACGGCCAGCGAATTGGCGAATATCCATCGCATAAGCACGTCCCTGTGATCGTAACGTGCCGTATAAATATGTAATCTCTTGCAATGGCTGCCCTACACCTGCAGCAACATCACCGAGCATCTTAACTTCATCAACAACATTATCCACGCTGGCTCCATACGCAAGCAATTGTTTTGTTGCACCAGCAACATCCTTTAATTCAAGCGGTGTTTGCGCCGCAAGAGTAACGGCTTCTTTGAATAACTGATCAGCCCGTGACTTGCTTTGCAGCATCGTTTCGAATGCAATCTGCAGTTGTTGAAACTCACCACGTACACGAACGATATCAGCCGCGAATTGCTGCCCGGCCGCAAGTGAAATATACGCACCAATGGCAGAAGCGGCACGCCGGGTAAAGGCATCAATTTGGCTGGCAGCATTGTTGGACGTGTTGGCAAGCTGTCCGAGCCTTGTTTGAATGTCACGAAACTGCTGTTCAAACCGGGTTAAGTCAATGGATGCTTCCCATTGCAAACCGTTCTGTGATATATCAACTGCCATGTTTAATATTTAAAGGCCGAGATACTTTGCTAGATCCTCCGGACCTTCAGCAATACTCTCAACCGGTTTTTCTTTATTGGTACCGGATTTCGATTTATAAGATGGTACAGTTGCAGACAACATCATAAGATTTGCATAAGACATTTCCCACATGATGGCCTTCCATGAAAAATGGAAGTAATGCATTGAACCACCGATTATTCCCCAGAGGCTATTTTTGGACTCCCCTGCTCCGTTGGATTCATCTCCTTCAACAGATTGATTCCGCGAATCGAGATTATAGAACTCATAAAATTTGAGATGTCCATTTGCTGTAATACAACGTTGAAGATTCGCAGTAAATCAACCGGTGTAACGTTGTACTCGATCTGATCAATCAAACCCTTGCTGGGAGGTTCCTCGGTGTTTGTGAAAGCAATGGCCGTAACCTCTGCCAACATCCGTCCATGTTTAGAAGATACCTGGTGAGCAACGTTAACAAGTCCGGCATTGACACTGAACAGTTCGGGGCTAATATCTAACAGAAGCTTTGAAATGCGAATGATCGAGCCAAGCGTTAGCGGCCGGACCTCAAATGTTTTCTCAACGGTGTGTTTAATCCATGGTAACCACTTTCTGCGAGTGGTAACAGGAAACTTCACTACGATAGGTTCCTGAGTTAGTGTTTCGGCTGTCTGTTTGAACATACAAAAAAGGCCCATTGAAGGGCCTTGATTTTAGGGTTTAGAGATAATTATGTGTTGGCATTTTCGATTGTCAATCTTTTCACGCCAGCTTTGGTTGGTTGAAGAACCGTAGCAGTGATATTGATTTGAGAAAGTGCGCTTTTCTTAAATGAACCCTGGAAAGCAGCTTTGATACGAGCGCGAGGAATACGCATGAAACCGCCTTTCTTCCATTCGATTTCAAGTGATTGTTCGATCTCAGGAATCGCATCAGGCATTTCCCAAAGTTCACCCACACCACCTGCAGCGGGCGTAACAGTACCGCCGAAAAGTTTTGCGAGGGTAGCTGCATCATTTGCGTAAGTACTCCACGCAAATACAATGCTGTCCGGTTCGGTGTTGATTGAAAGAACAGGTGAATCGGATTCTTCAATTGAGAATTCAGTTACAGTTCCTTCTTCGGTTGTCATTTCAGCCGTATCAAGTACGGTGTCACCGATTGCGACCAAAGATGTGCCCATATCACCATCACCGGCGATTGCGCCCATTTTGATGGCTTTCAGACCTAATTTATGTCTTCCCATAGTTATGGATTTTTTAAACGTTGATATTAAAAATGTTTACTCGAATGTTGATGTAGTGTTCGTCAATCTCCGCTTCTTCTATGACCGTTTGCTGTTGAACAGATGTCACCAGGTCGTTTATGCTGGCATCTTCAATGAGCGGTGTTACAAGACCAGCGATGGCGTTTAATCGAACGTGATCAGGCTGAGACAAATCAGTAGTGCCATTCAATTGCAGTTTCAAATTCGCAACGTGAATGTTTATGTTCACAACCGCGGTTTGTAGCTGATCACCAGTAACCGGCAGACAGTTGACAACTATATCTTCCTTTTTGGAATTCGTTGGCCGGCGATGTTTATACACCTTGCCTGAAATCGCACCGGTAAGAACCGGTACATTCAACAGGGTGAACACATCATTAACCAGGTCAATAGTTGTTTTCATGGCCGTGCGCGATTCATAATTTTTTTGAGGGCCTTCTTTAAATTCTGTTCAGCCACTTGGCTGGATCCTGTTAAGACATCGAATCCCTTACTTTCAACTGCAGCAGCGTAGTTCATACCTGCCACAACCACCAACACATAACCACGGGATTTTTCAGCGACATCTTTTGCCAGTGCCAAACCAGTCGCTCTACCTTCTGCCGTTCCAGTAAAATCGCCAAACACCTTGCGGCCTGACTTATAGATCACATAACCAATAGAACCACGCAGGTTGCGCGTGCGATCAGTATATGTGTTTGTACTCCGTGCGTCTGCAACGAACTGTTCGCCAACTTGCTTTAACTGATCAAGTAAAGCTGTGTCAAGCGCCTTAATTCGCTCCTTTGCATTCTTAAGCAAATCATTCACTTTAAAATTCGGAGTCATCCTTAAAGCCATACCCTTGCATTTAACTGACCTTTACTGTAGCGGATCGCTTTACCCTTTGCGATCACTGCCGCGCCTTCCAAAATCACTATCTCAGATTCAAGCTCAACCTTTGGAAAAGACACTGGCACGTAAATCACTCCGGATGCTTGAATCTGTCTGCCATCTGCCAGCGTGATGATTGATGAATTGCGAAGATTAGCCACCTCAAATCTGCCCGGGCCTTCGAATGAAATCGCTGTACCTTGTACCCAATTGCCATTGCCATCCTGAGTTGATGCCCCTGGAATGGTAACTTGAATGGTATGCGGATACTGCTTAATCATCACCAGACATTGGGGCTTGAAATTGTAGGCACTGGATCACCACATGCATCAATCACATCCTGACGATCATGTTTTTTTGCAAGAAAAAGAAGCCTTGATTTGATAGCATTGCGGTCGTATTTTACGGAGTAGCTGCCTTCACTGACATCTGGTGTTACCCAGGCAGCAAGGAGTACATCAATTGCGATCTTGTCAATTGCCCCCGCACTATCTTTCGTGTAGCTGTCAGTTCCATTAAGGTCATTATCGATCAGTGCTTTTTCAAGAACACTGTCCGCTGCCGGAACGTTAACTGCACTTATCAAGGCTTCTTTTAAATTCATATCAAAGAGCGGATATTGGATTAAAATACTGCGGTCAGGAGATACACACTGTCAATTGCAGAGAATGAAGGGAATGCATTCCATTCGCCCTTTGTCCATTCCTGCAATGGCTCGTTAGTGCTCCATTTTGAAATCAGGATCTCATCTTTGAAAACTGCATAATCACAGTTTTTCGCTGGCCTGATTTTTTCCATGGAAACGGCTTGTTTAATCTCACCGAGTGTACCGGCAGGAATAAACGAAACGTTGTTATCACTGAACGGACGAACAGTCTGAATCTTCCCACCCTTTTCCACACCGAAAGTGTTATCAACTATTTCAATAACAGGAAGTCTTTCCTGTGTCAAGAATTCGTTGATACTGCTCAGGGTGGTAATACCAATCGGATTGAAGCCAGCACCAGGTTTAGGGCCATAGTAGAAGGCTTTCAGGGTGTCAAGCACTTCGGTCGTCTTGCGGAACTTGCCAAACAGCACGCTTGACATCAGCATTTTTGAAAAGGTCACACCCTTTGCGCGTGCAGCTTCTACCTTGTT
Source organism: Bacteroidota bacterium (assembly GCA_023416995.1). GTDB lineage: Bacteria > Bacteroidota > Bacteroidia > Chitinophagales > Chitinophagaceae > DATHKG01. The sequence continues at coordinate 74,577 of JAEZGI010000040.1, read as the reverse complement.
CTGAATGTCAGTGATAGGTGTTGCTGAAGTTGAACCCCACTGAACCGCCGCCTGGGTTTTATTTTCAGAAGGCATCAAAAGGTCCAGATCGAACGTGATACCATCAGGGTTGTTATCAACAGTAGCAGTAAGCTTACCAGTTGACAAGCCTTCAAGAACGAGCATGTCAATACGCTTTAACGGCGCATTACCTGCTTTACGAACGTCATCCCAAATCAACTTCATCAACGCTTCCTTACGAGCGCTTTCAAGTGAGGTCATGCTTTTGATAACCTCGAAATCCCTCATATCGCTTTCCTTCAAATGAAACTTCTCAGATATCGGAGGGATGGTACCGGAAAGCCTTTCAAAAGTTTGCCGGGTACGAGGTGGTGCAGGTGAATCGCGATTAACGATTGACGCGGCGGCTTCGATCCTGCTTGCGCCTATCACGCTTGTATAGTCAAGCGAAACCTGCGGTAACCCGATTGGGAAATATGTTGGGAAAAACAGCGGATCGAACCTGTCATTCCGGTTATCGATGGCGATCTGCATATTTTCAGCATGCGCGCCAAACATTGATTTTAACTTACTCATGTTTTATAAGGGGGGATTAAAATGAGTTTGAGAATATGATGTGAGGCATACCGGTTTTAGCGGATGCAGGTACTGCAGGGATTCTCTTAGCGTACACAGTACCGCGAAGCACCACCGCAACAGAATCTTCCACACCAACAGTCACATCATCATACAACAGCCCGTTTGGAGCCACATCCAAAGCACCGGCAGATGCACCCGATGCACTTGATTTAAAAATGGCTTCACCCGCGGTTACTGCGCCAATTGTAGTGCCTACAGTGATTGTATCATACGCCGCATTGGTTGTATTGATGGCTGTGATAGTGTATGCTGCACCACCGACAGTTTTACTTACATGATCACCAACAGCCAGGTTATGGCCTTTAGCGATTTTGTAAGAGGTTACCGATCCCGCAGTTTCGAATATTTCAGCGAGCTTAAGGATCTTAGCGACCCTTGTTTCCTCGTTGAACAGAACCGGTGCACCTGCGAGAATGGTACCGGTAAATCCAGCCGCATCAATTGTAAAACCACCTTGTGCCAACTGATCAACCCGCTGCCAGATTTGTTTCTGACTTGAACCGGTTTCTTTTTTAAGTTGTAAACCCATAATTGAGTAGGATTAAATGTTAATGTTGTTGTTTACTTAGCTGCTGGTGCAGTTTGATTCTTCGCCGCCCACGCTTTCCAGTCCGCTTCTACAGTAGCCTTTGACACATCGCCTGAATTGCCCCCTTTTGGTGGATCAACTTGTGCGAACCCCTCATTAGCGAGTTGTTGCTTCGTTTCCGTCCAATCGGTTTCAATTTCTGAGAGCACGCTTTCCAGTTCCTCTTCGCTCTGAGGTACGCGACCTTTGGCAAGTGCTAACGGGATTTTCTTTTCCTTCAAAGCCGCTGACAGTTTTTCGGATAACTTGCCTTGTGTTTTTTCCTTTTCCAGGAGTGCAAGCTTTTCGTTTATTGCTGCGAGTTGTGCGGCAATTGGATCGTCATTTTTAGGAGGATCGTTTTTGGGATCATCCTTCGGAGGATCTGTTTTGCCAGCTTTCTTAAGCGCGTCAGCTACACGTTTGTCAGCTTCTTTTTGGAGAAAATCTGCGTAATCTTTGATGCTGATAGGTCCTTTGTCGAGTTCGCTTATTGCGCCCTCAATAGCGGATTCTTCTGTTACTGTCACCGCAAGCTTATCGGCTAATAGTCCCAGAACTACTTTTGACACCCCTGGGTTTTTTGCAATCAGTTGTGCCAGAATTTTTTCCTTCATACGTGGGGGAGATTTTTAATAGAATATTTGAAGCGTGAAATAACGCAGAAGGAATGCGCGCTTGAAATCTACCCTTATACAACGCGGGATTGCTATAACAATAGTGATCTACTTCAGATCGATATACTTTTTGTTGTATTGAATGAAATATGGTTCATTCTTCCAGCCTTGAATGCGCTTGCTATTTTTCGATATCCATTCCTTAGCTGCAGGTGGTAATGTGGAGACGTATTCAGGTACTGGTTTTTCATTCGTAAGACCCAGTTGAAAATCCAGCATTTTATCGCGATCTGCTTCACTTGCCATAACAGGTATCGCAATGCAAAGACACTGACTATGCCAACCTGCAAACTTGAAATCCTTCGGATAAATGCCTACCATCGAATCACAGATATCATAAACCGGGTGACGGTTTGAAAGCTTCACCTGTATTCCTGTAACGAACCATAACGATTGCCAGCGTTCATAATCCTGATGTTGGTATGCAAGATTAGTTTCAGTACGTGCAAGCCGCATTGCGTTCTTTTGCGGTGACTTGTAAACACCCTGGCCGGGCGTTTCGGAGCCTTCACTGTTACGCAGGTTTGATCTGAGTTGTTTTGCAATTGCCCTGGCCGGTGTGCCCTTCTTCATTTCGACAACCAGCGTTTTATTGATCGTGGATTTATAACTGTTAGACAGCTTCCATACTCGTGGCGAAAGTTGACGGGCATTGAAATGTTTACCGAAGCTATCAGCAGCAGCGTTTACCGGTGTTTTAGGAGGTCTGCGACCGCCACCACCAGCAGCAGCAGCCATGATACGTTTTGATGGCGGTTTCTTACCACCACCAAAATATGATTCAGTAATCAGTGTTGTTTTCTGATCGGCCAGTTTACGAGATCGATTTATCCCGTTGATGATGACGCTCGATGCATCTGCATGGAAGGTGGTCACGATCCTATCAATGGTTTTCTGCAACTGTTTCGGCAGGTACCGATTTTTTAACAGCTTCTTTTTTGCAGCGAGGTACGCGATTTGAGTAACGCCGCGATCCATCAGCGCCATGATCTGGTTTGCAACATCATCACCGATCTCGCGAACCAGTATCTGATACATGGTCGCGAGTTCAGTGATTGTATATTTCTTCTTTTTGCCGGGCACTATTGGAATTTGATGAATCTGCGTTTGATGATGCGAGGTCCAGCGGGAGGTTCAACCGGTTCTGTTGGTTCGTCAGGTAGCACACCGAGGAACTTAAGGATATCAACCGCATTGGTGAAGTCTTGTGTCGTTGCACCTTTGGTTACTCGCAGCAATGGCGAATCACCATCAGCATTTATACGCCTGATCGTTACTGCAGGTGCACTTGTAAGCAGTGTGTTGTCTGATATCACATCATTCGAGTTGCTTCCGAACATCTGCGATAGATTCCTGGTAGCGTCAACAACGGTATTGTATTGCATCCTACCTACTCCCATTTTCCCGGAGTTGTTGGCCGAGAAGGCAGCACGACGTTCTATTCTGCTGAAATAATTATGATGCACCCAAAGTTTGAGTGAATCACGTGGTTCGATTACCGTGGCGAAGTTGCTGCTGGCATATATACCATCAGAAGTGCCAGAACCGGCGTTGATCGAATCCATAAAGTTATAAGCGATCTCCACAGTGTCATATCCGTAGACTCCGAGACCTTCCATAGAATTTTGAATAACATTGCGTGTAAACTTGCCTTTCGTATTTCCTCCGATGATTGCTGCTGCACGTTGGCTGCTTTGATTGTTGCTGCCGCCGCGGAGACCGATGTTTTCAGACACATCAGCATAGATTGAATTAGATACCTGGAAGATATCCCATGTTGAGCCATCACCGATGTTTCTCCGGATGATCATCGTATCTACCCGCACCGTGTGCCCATTATTGGCAGGTTGCGAAACAGGATCACCGTTCGGCGATGTGTGACCGCCATAAATAGTTTCACCGTTTATATCAGCAAAGAAGCAATTCTGAATGACAATATTCTTCATCCGGAAATTATTGTATATACGCCATGGCCGCGCTGAATCGGAATCAAGCTTTGCCATTACTCCGGTTGATGCACCTCTTACAAATATTCCTTCCATGTGGATATCAGTAGCGAGATTCAGCACAATACCAGTCGCGTTCTTTGTAGCAGGTGTCGGGTCAATGTGTCGGAAACCGTAAGGAATTCCCGGCACCGTATTTCCAAGAATTTTAACCTGGGCAACGAAATTCGTATCAGCAGCACTGTTGCCTATGCGGAAGAATGAACTGTTATTACCGTTCCCGATCTCAACAATTCCCTGATTCACCAAGATAACCGGGCACTCTCTTTTACCTCCGAAATCACCAAGAGATATCCCGCTATACACCCCGCCATTATTCGGATTGCGAGGTATTTTGACGGTATCGCCACCCATGATATTCCAGCCATCGCGCACCAGGTAAGTTCTTACAAGCTCTGTGTTGTTCGTTGGGGTGAGAACGTGTGTAACAGGGGCACCAACCCTACAAGGACGTTCACCTTTCGTTTGGTAATCCGCAACACGATATTCAACTGTATCGCTTACTGTGTTAACTCCATTGGAGGCAACCAGCCTAAACTTATAGTTGCCTGGTTGAAATCCGGTGACAAGTGTGTTTTGTGAATTTGGTGAAACGATCGTAACACTCGCCCCTGCTATTTGTGACCATGCCCAGGTAGTAACACCTGTGCCAGCACCTTTGAGCGTTGTTTTGGTCACATCCATCGCTTTAATGACGTCATTCCACTGCGCAAGTGCAAGGGAGCTATCTCGACCGGCTGAGACTGTAACAGGTGTTACACCGGCATCGTTAACGTGAATAACTACACTATCCTTACCTATTGCCCCGTCGTCATCCGTGGCGGTTAATTCAAACACATAATCGCCTGCAGTTGTTAAGCCGCGCACTCTTGTGTTTTGGGATGTTGGATTATCGATTGTGGCAAGTTCAGGGCCGCTTACCGGCGTCCACTGATACGAAACTATCACACCATCATAATCGACTGCAGAACCTGCAAGGTCAGCTGTATCGCGTGGAAGCGTTATAAACTGTTCTGCACCTGCATGTGCAATGGGTGGATCATTCGTTGTCTGTCCTGTACCTTGTTGAATAATCTTAAATCCATTCAGGTAGTTACCACCATTCGTTGTAACACGGTCAATGCTTACAACTACTTCGCCCGCTCCGGATGGAGTGATATCGGTGAATGTTGCTGCATTCGTCAGGTTGTTGTTGATATAAACTCCCCGCGTAACACCTCCTATTGTGAAGTTGGTGGTATTGTCAGTGTTCTTACGTGATGCAACAAGAACGAATGTGTATTGCTTGCCAGGGTTCAAGCCTGTGATCGTAAGCGTCCGCGGTGCGGTTGTATAGCTTGCGTACCTCAATACCTCCGTTGGCATGATAACACCAGTATAAGGCGATGTGTTTTCGCTTACTGATAGTTGAGTTGATATTGTTGCCCCGATGGTTGAGGTAACACCCGTGATGTACTTCAGGTTCGTGATAGTTGTGGATGCAGTGGTATTCCAGTTATTCCACTCCGCATTCGAATATGGGTTACTACCGCCATATAGATTCACGAATACGGATTGTTCTTCACCTGTCTGCGCTGCGTTTACAGTCACTGTCATCGTATCGGCAACGGTGGATCCTGAATTGTCAGTAGCAGCAAAACGGAATGAATAAACGCCCTGTATCAAGTTGCTGATTGCAGTGCTGGCACTTGTTGGACTTGCAATTGTAGAAGTGTTGGGGCCTGAAACCTGTGACCAGCTTCGTGATGATATCGTGCCATCAGCATCAGTTGCAGTACCTGTCAGAGTCGCGGTATTTGTAGGCAATGTAATCACCTGGTCACTTCCAGCACTCACAACAGGAGGTGTATTACCGGCAGCATTTACAGTCACCTGAAATTCATCATAACCAGATAACGATCCTGTATCAGTCGCTGTACCACGGAAAACATAAGTGCCAGCTACCAAGTTTGTAAAATTGGAGGTCGCTGACGTTGGAGCGGTAATTGTGAAGGTTGAAGGTCCTGAAATCTTTGTCCAGGCATAGGTAAGCGTACCGCCTTCATCCGTTACAGTCATCGTTTTATTTCCCGTGCTGTTGGTTGGCAGCGTAATGGTAACATCTGAGCCGACGGAAACAATTGGCGGTTGATTTGGCGGTGCAGTTCCACCAGACAACGTGGTATCACCTTGTCTCATTAACCACTCGTAAATATTCTGCCCTCCATCAATGTAATTCGAGGACATTACACGACCTGATTTGCTTGCTACCAGTGAACCATTTGAAGATGTCCAGTTACGTTGATTTGGATCGGAAATAGTATTCACACCGCCATAGTGGTTACCTCCGTTGATGTTTGTGATGATATACCTCCCGCTTCCTGGGAAGGAATCATTCATGTTTTTTATCCAAACATCTGTTTTTCGAGAGTCGTCATTGATCTGTTGGAAGCCTAACACTTTAGTTCCATACCTCGCCATGTTGCCGAACTTATTTGGATAAGCCAGCGTTTGATCAAACCTGTCAGACGGAATTACACCATCGATCGAAACGATAGCTTTAAACATTTTATAGTATGAAGTGTCTGCTGTCGTTGCTTTATATGATGCTCCAACCATCTCAACCCAGCTACCTTGTGAACCGCCTATTGCATACATGGCATTCTCCTTAATTCTCCACCTCAATTTGATCATGTCAATGATCGCTTTGAATGGCGATGGTCGCATATTTCCCGATGCATCACCTGGTAGCCGTTGGAATGAAATATAAACGGGTCTATGAACTCCATTACCAAGTGTCACCTTGCCATCCCAGGTACCGAGCGTTTGAATGTAGTAGTGAAAGAAGTAATCATTCATCTTACCGGTATTGCCCCCGTTTGCAGCGTCATACACTTCACCCATTCCGTGCAACGCCACAAAGCCCTCAGTATATTGCGTATTGGCAGTTGTCCACCAGTTATCAGGCATGGTGATCAGAAAATATCTTCCGTTTATAGTCGTATCGTAAGTCACCATTCCCGTTTGGGAGAAAGCAAAAACAGGAAGCAATAAGAGCAGGAGTATTTTAATCTTCATAGCGAATCAATCTGAAAGCGTTTATAAAGTTGAATCCTTGCGTGTGCGTGATGGTAACAGTGATGGTTGAACTGGTTGGCGAAAGATTATCTAACACGACAAGATTTGTGAGGTTGTTCCAGGCATCAACCGTACTTGCTTCAGAACCGACTGTAAACGTGTTTGGCCTTGTTTGCGTCGTTGCCCGACTGCTGACCAGTTCAAGCTTATAGATGCCCGCCGGCACGTTGTTAAATGTCAAGGTGCGCGGTGTGCCAGTGTTATACATGCTGGCTCGAAAGACCTCATCCGGGAAGCCCATCGTATTGCCAGCGCCATAACCAGCACCATTATCGTTGAAATCGTTTGTCTGGCTGATAGTGGCTGTAATACCCGAGCTGGTGCCATCCATCCAATTGAATGCAGAAGATGTCGAATTCACAGCGCCATTGGCAAGGCTCCAATTATTCCATCCAGGTAAAGCAGTTATGCCAATACCTCCGCTGGATTTATGCAGATTGACACTTAAGGTATCATTGTTAGCCGGTGGGTCAACGGGTGCAGTGTACAGGTGCCCATTTACGATGATACGTTGTTGAGCATTAGAATGAAGTGAGACCAACAAAATCCCACTTAGTATCAGCAAGGTTATAAACGAATTGCGCATACATTGTTTTTGAAATGACTGTTGTGGTTGGCAGTGCTATATCTCCGGCGCGATATATCGCGTTCCAGGTGAGCGTTCGAGCTGTTCCATTATCCTTAATTCGGATAAGCAGAGGTTGCATGTCAGTTGGTGTTCCTGCTGGTGCTGCAAACGTGGCATTAGCCGCGAGGGCGGTCACTGTGTACGTGTCATGGTTATCAGCGTGCGGAGTGATCGTTGTGCCTGATGCGGTTGTTCCTACCCGCGCCGTTATTCGCTTATTGGTGAGCGATTGAGTGCTGGTAGTTAAAACGACTGATGACGGGAATGTAGGTGAACCACCAATATTGTAAGTGCCGGTGATATTCCCGGATAAAACCGGGGCAACGATTGTTTTATTTTCAAGTGTTGCGGTCGCGGCTCGCTCCGTTGCATTGGAGGTATTGTCAACGTTATTCAGCCCGAGGTCAGCCTTTAATTGTGCCATGGTTCGAATAGTCCAGGCCCCTGACTTGCGCTGAATGATATCATCGTTTGCGGGTGACAATGCAGCGATAGCGTCAAGGTCTGCATCATAAGCCTGCGCATCTGTAATGCCATAACCTGACCTGGTTGTTGGTTTATCAGTGATCGCAGACCACGCAACCGGGCCACCGGTTCCTAAACCCGCCATTGCAGCTATAATAGAATCTAGCTTTGTCCTGATGATTGCTGATGATGCGGGCCGATCGGTGTACTTAGTAGTTAGCAGGGTGTCCATTGGAAACACGACACTGGCCGTATCGAAGTAGTTTCTCAGTTTGTTTATTGCAAGCTGGTATTGAGCACCACGGGCCGCAGTATCAGAGATAAGTAACCGAAGATTGGCTAAACCCAAGGCATAGTTTCGATCCGCTTGGCGAGCGGCAGAAGTATCTGCAATCAAAAGGCGAGCGAGTAAATCAGAGGTTAGGTTTGTGATCGTGGATTGAGCCTGTGTGCCTGTATGAGTCGAACGATCACGAAGCTGGGCGTTTGTAGCGTTCGCAGTTGCGCCTGCTGCAATACCGTCGAGTTTTGATTTATCGGAAGATGAAAACACCCGGTTGTTTGTACCGTCAACAAGCGAATCAGCCGGGATGCTTGCAGGGATCACGCGCTTCCATTTCTTACCACCTGCACCAGCAAAGATGGTCACTTCGTCAGTTGTGCAGGGGTTACAGATTACATAATCAGTGCTGTTAGCAAGAACATGGATACGGTTTGCCTGACCGTAATACAGCTTCATGGCTGCGATAGTGGGAACAGTGTACGACGTTTGTACAACCTGGGCGTTTAACCCAATACCGCAAGCCAGTAAAAGAAATAACAAGATGTTTTTCATACTATATCAGATTTGGAATTGTAAAGAGGAAAATCAGTGTGCTGCCGTTGTGGATGTAAAGCGAGCTATCACCGTTGTTTGTCTCGTCAGCAGCTACTATTACGAAGCGGGCTGAACTGCTGCCTGTTATAGCTGAGAATGTGGCTGCATTTTCGATGGAAGCACCACCACCTGCAGGTAGGTCTTTAATAGCAGAAGCGGCAAGCCTTTGATTGCCTGTAAGCGATTCAAGTGCATCAACGATTTGCCCAGGCGTCATAGAGCCGCCGCCACCTCCCTCGCCTTCAGCTAAAAAAAAAATCTCAGATCTTAAGGTCTGTTGCAGTTCTACGATGTCGCCCGAGAAGGGATCACCGTTGATCAATATTTCGTCAGTTAGCCGGAAAACGTGAACCAGGTCACGGCCATAGAAGATGCGGCAATCGCCGTTCTTTTCAGAGTAATGAAGCCGTAAATCGGGCTTAGGGTAGTCAACAGAAACATCACCATCATCGATAGTGATTACACCGTTCGCAGCCCTGTCAATTGTTATGATCATTGTAAAATATTTAAGTATTATTTTAAAGCGAGATCAGGATCTGCGCTTATCTCGAAATCATAATTTTCAGTCGTTTCAGCTCCTGCGCTTAATTCGTACACTAACCTGTTACCTGGGCAAACGTGGATACCAACGCAAAGTCTTTTCTTCTGTTCTACATCAGTTCTCAGGTAAACACACTGGCCGATATCGTATTTGTTTTCGATAATCATCCTTCGTCATCGCCGGTTTCATCATCGTCGTTGTTGTCGTTATCTAAACCACGCGGATCGGTCTCTGCAGCTTTCTTTTCAGCAGCCAGCCGTTTGATCTCTGCATCCTTATCACTCGTGAGCGGGCTTTTCTCAACAGCGGATTCGATACTTAGGATACCGCCCTGTGCAGCACTCACGATGTTATCCAGTTCCTCAGTAGCGTTTTCTGGTAAGAAGTATTTGAACTTAGGTTTGATGACCAGGCTGCGTGCCTTTTCAAGTGAAACGTTTGCCCGCATCATTGCAGCCTTTAAAAAGTTCAGCCGCCGTTGTACACCCTCACCAAATATCATTTCGTTGCGGGCTGCTTTCAGGTGCGGTGCGAGAAATAGCATCTTCATCGCATAGCCAGACTCAACACCGAGCTTACTCATTTGTGTGAAGGAAATATCCGGCGTATCGCTCATGTCGAACGATAACGACCGCAGGTTGTTTTGCTCCAGCTTCACAGATTCAGGTGAATGATCCCAGGTCATATATTCAGCTTCAGCGCCCTTTGAAAGCGTTAATACCTTCCCTGATTCCCCTTTCTTAGCGAAACCTTCAATCGATCCCTTAAGCAGAATAACAGGTGAACCGAAGTAGTCATTCGTATCACCATGGCGAGAAATGGAAGTTTCGTAACGGGTGATGTGTGGTTGTACATCTTCCCACTCAGCTTTATTCTTACGATAATATATGATGGGAATTTTCCGAGTGGGATTGGGGGTTTTCTTTACCAGTTTCCAGTCATCAGTACCTTTTTCGTAGTGGCGAATGGCATCTTCAGTATAAAAATCAAGGTGCTCTTTTTGGGCGTCCGAATTCCCGGTAGTGTAGTACCGGCCGAAGGCGTTCATATCATTGAACTCGTTGAACGAAGGGTATAGTTTATCACCCAGGGAATTGGCAAGTATCCGCATCCGGAAACGAACCGTTGATTTTTTCTCGTTGGCTGTACCAGCCCAATAATCATCACCATTTTTCAGCGTTTCGCTATGCCACAGCTCTGCAACCTCTGTTTCAGAAAACAGGATTTCAGCGATCTGCAGATCCTTATACTGCATCTTGTTATCATCAAGGGTCTTTTGGATAACATCGAGCAGTTTCTTCTGCTCATTTTTAGCCGATGCATCCAGTTGTATTTTGTTACCGCATAGAAACGCAGCAGCATACTGAACGATCTTTTTTTGAAGTGGTATAGCGATGCGGTTGATAGGTGCTGTTGAATCACCCCTGTCCGTTTTAATGGGCTTGTCCGGAACCTGGGCAGGATCCATGATCGCATGTTTTTCCGGCTCGTACTGAGCCAGAAGCTTACTGATGTCAACGTTCGGTCGCTCTGATTTGAGAGTTGAAAGCAGGTCGGCTGGCTTTTCTATTAAGTCTGTGAGCTGGGCTTGCGTCATTTGTCTGCAAGTATATCAACAGCGGTTTTGCTGCAACAGTGCTTTTATATAGATTGTGGGAATGATATAAGAATGCATTTTGTGAATGCAGTTAGACAGTAAATTTCCGTCAGCTAATTTAAAACGCTGTATACATGATCCTCAGGCACAAAAAACATTTGGTTGAGTTATTTGACAAGGTGCATACTCTGAATTTAAATAAGGGCGAGACCAGTCTTTTAGCACTTGAAATTCAAGAGGAATTAATAGTCAGATTAACTAGGTCAGAACGCACCACTACTAAACTGAAAAAGAGCCATACCGCATTCAAGGTTGAGTTAGCCAAGCCTGGCAAGTCTCGAGAGGAGTCCAAAATTATCAAAGCGAAAATTCAAGAAACCAATGATAAGCTAGAGGTTGAACGGTATTACCGGTGGTGCCTTAGGACCATTGGTGATTCAATTGCATTCACTTATGGCAATAAATGGGACTTAAAAAATTTCGGGTTCAAAGAAGATCCAGGATTCATCTCCGGCAAAAAAGGAGCTCGTTTGGAAAGAAAAATATTACGGGGAGGCTTTGCGCGGGGTATTACTGTCATATTGAATGACCTAACCAACACACTTCGACATGGAGATATTACAACGTTCTACCCGCTCTTCCCAGAGGGAAATGCACCATTTTTCCTAGTTGAAGCGAAATCAGGCAAAGGTGGCAATAAGGAAAGAATGGATCGCCAAATGGAGGCATCACAAGCAATCCTAAGCTATATTTCCACTGATCAGAAGATGGAAAACGGTGTATTTCATACTCGAATTGAGGCTGGAAGAGCTTCAACCCACCACCGCCAAGCAGCAGCCAAACTGATTCACTCACTACCAGATAGAGGTTTCGTGTGTAAAGAGATCGAACCAGGATTAGTGTATCTTGTTCTCGATTGTAAAATTGCGCCGGATGCTGTGGGCAATGCAATGTCATCGGCTTTGAAGCCAGACTGGCTGCCATTTGGGATTTCATTAAATGACTTGAAACAGCAAAACTTAGCCTATTATCCTTGGCCATTGACATTTATCGATTCTGAACAACTATTCAGATTTTATAACGGTGAATTCTTAATGATGATTTTTGTTGACCTTCATACAGTCAATGACATTATTTCAAAAAAAGGAATGAGCATCGCTTTTACAGATAACGTTAGCTATCCTTGGCAAGTCCATCAAACAACAAGAACCTCTGATTTCGAAGGATCCTTTGTTGGCGTCCATATCCTCGGACGACTCGCCTCCGAATTTTTAAGTCTTGAATGGCTGCTTGAAAACATAGTGATAACACAAGACGAAATGGCAAAAACAATTGCCTCGGGCAGTATTACAGGAAATGACCTTTCGTAATAGGTCCGAGTTCTTCGGAGTAATTAAAAGAAATAATTGGCAACGTTTTCCCGGGCCTGTGGAAATGGATCTATATCAGCTACCGGATAAAAAGTATTCAGCAACGCATCGAATTTGTCAGGCGACCTTTTCAGCCGCTTTTTGATATCATCTTTCTTCTCAATCTTGATACGGCCATCACTTTGAAAGCTGTATTTAACCTCGGTCATTTCCTGCTTAAGCTCTTCATCAGGCGGTAGCATTGCTTTGCTGCCCTTGTTAGGATCAAGCCAGTCACGGACAGCCCAATGCAGGTAATCGCGCATGTTCACGAACTCATACTGGCCGGTGATGTCGTTTAGCGGCACATCACCTTGTTTGGCAGATTCGGAAAACTTCACACTGTGTACGTTGTCATATCCCAGCTCTATCAAACGGCTGTAGACGCCTGCGCCCTCACCAATGGTATCAATAAAGCCTGATGGCGATTTCCCTTCAAATGCATCGGTGTGGTCGTTTATGATGTTTACGGCGATGCCGGCTATCTCCATGTGGTTTGCCTTGCCACCAGACTGAACCATGAAAAACTTTTCGACCAATGGCCCATAGCGAAAGCAGAAACCGGAACTATCCCGGCCCATACCTGCCACGTCAATACCTAAGCGCAATTGATTGGTAAGAGTCTGGCCGTTGGCCTTAAACTCCTTATATCGTTCTTGGGCCATCTCCACCCAATGAAGCGGGATGAGTGTATCCGCTGACACTTTAGGAAACATGCCACGGACTTTAACACGAAACAGATCATTAGGCCGGAAAGCACGCAGTACGCCATCGCCATCAACTTCAAAACGGAAATCACCTTCATCGTCGGAGAATTCATCGTCACGGATCGGCGTGCACCATGTTTTAACCTTATCCAGTACCCATTCATAATCCACCTGCCCAGGTACCACCTGTTTCTTTTGGAGAACGTTTGGAGCACTCAGCGAATCAAGCCGGAACTTTACCCAGCGTGGTGATCGTTGCGACTGTGCCGCATAACCGGTTGATATGTTACCATTGAACACAAGCAGGATCCGGGAATTACCCTGCAGGTTACCTTCAATCGCTGAAAATGTATCATCACTGATACCGGATGCCTCTGTAACCACGAATAAAGTGTTTACCGCGTGGAAGCCTGACCAGCTTTCATGCTGGTGTTCATCAGCTTTAAAACCGGTTAAAAACCATTCCTCATTATCGGTTCGGATGTCATTGCCTGTAAGTCTCCCAGGTAATACACCGGCCCGCGTGAATATTCGCGAAATTTCCGGAAACATGATGTTTTCTACCTGCCGACCGGTCGGAGCTGTCATCGCTACTTTGGTATTGGCGATCATTTCGCCTTCATCATTCCACCGTGGCGTGAGGTACATAAAGCACATGGCAACAACGGCCGCAACGAAGTCCTTACCTCTTGCGGTACCGCTGACCACCGATGTACGTGGATTGACCTGCACTGAATCCAGTATAGCTTCCTGTTCAGGATCCAAATTCACCCGCAGTATTTCACGGGCAAACAATTTCCATCCGCCCGGTGCAAGGTACCGGGCAAATGCATCAACGGCCTCCTGTGGTATCTCACTCTTTTTTCGCACTGGCTTTCATTAATACTTCAAGGAATGACGGTCCTAAATCGTGCTGCATCTTATCAGGAGAATTATAGCCCATCATCCGGTTAGCGATGGATATTGCTTCGGTCTTTTTTATAATCTTCACCTTCTTGGTGATGCTGGTGACGTTCTTACTGATCGAAACCTCTTCCATTTCGAATCCTGCGATCAGGTTCGCTTCGGCATCCGACATCTCGTGAATGGCTTTCAACTGGCCATTCTCGTTATACAGATCCTTAGGGGAAGTGAACAGCAGCTTACCAAGTTCAGCCATTACTTTCTCCTGGGTGATCTCGTATTTTGCTGCCAGTTTTTTTCGTTTTGCTTCAACGTAGTCGAACAATTCTGGTTTAGTGGAGTCTTCCCTAGTTTCCCCTATCCATTTGTAAGCGACCTTATCCGCTGTGCTTAGTTTATAACCTGCTGATAATGCGGCTTGTATGATAGATTTTCCGGAAACCAGTTCATCAGCAAACCTCCGTTCACGATCATCGAGGGATTTCTTCAGGCCATAAACCTTCTTAGCTTTCGGTCGGGAATCTTTCTTTGCGACTTTTGTCCCCTCGCGTTTTTTAGCAAATTTTGTCCCCTCGACCTTTTTCTTTTTCGGGTTCACTTTCTTTTTCTGCATAGGTCGGCTTCGGTTTGTACTTGGTTACGGAAATCATCATACACACGGAGTCTCACCAATACTTCCTTCATAAGTGTAGCAGTGTTGCCTGACTTCATGTTGAGTGTTTTGCCTATGTGGTACGGGAGACGTTTGCGGAAAAGAAACTTTGGTTTGTGCAGATCGTGCGGATGGTAGAGCTGGAGAATAACGCCAACGAATAGGCGTCGATCCATGCCGGTTCTGTAGAAAGATGGAATTTTTGAAACATCGAATTCGCTACATGATCTGGAACTAATAATTCTGTCTTGGATAATTTCCTTAGCGAGTGGTAAGTTTCTCTCAACGAGCTCGCGGCCTATTACAGCATAGTCATCACGGTTCAGGGCGACCCTGGCGCATTGCGCGGTGGTTCGGTGGTTTAACAAGGAGATTACGATTTAAGGATAATCGAAGTTACTAAACGTTTTAGCTCCATAGATCGCGGGAACGCTCTGATAGTAACAGTAGATTTCCCCAACATTTCAACAGATAGCCACTATTTGGCGAAAAAAATATCAGCGAACAACTCTCTATTTAGTCTATGTAACAAACATACCTACCTTGTCCTTTCGCGTTTGAAAGCATTTATGAACCTTTGCAAAGTGGGTACGGGTGGTGATTTGAGAACTTTGAAAAACTCTTGATAACTTTTTTAGTAATTTTTTTTTCGGTGTTGAATGGAGCGTTACATTTGTCAAAACACAAACACTTCTGAAATAAGAACTGGCTTCCAGGGACGGATAGACGCGCTTATTTCATCGTGAGACGAGTAATCGGATCATGTCTTTCAACTTCGTTCAGTGCGTGGGCACATCGACCTTAAACATTGGCAAAAGAAAACTTGCGTTGTAAAATCGAATTAATTCGAACTGGCACCTTTATGCGGTATCAGTATCGATGAACAGTGTGGGCTCCGAAAGGATAAAAAGGCCCCTGCAAAAATCCTATGACGGATTCAAACAAAAAACCTGAAAGACTCTTAGATAGGTTCTTTCAGGCTCTGGCTCATTTGAGCGTAATTTTCAAATCAATCAGCGAGATAATCAGATCACTACTCTGACCCTCGCAAGTAACGAGACCCGGTTTTTACTGGGTTTCCTCTTTTCAAAACTAGCTAAAATTGTGCACAAGTGCACGGGGATGCAAAAAGACGGACAATTCTTAACACCGCGTTATCGACTCTTCCGCCGGTTCTGGTGCACTAACCGTTTGATTCTGTGATGCATCTCCGCCATCCGGATCTTGCCCAATGCTATAAAAATTATCCATTTTATAAGCGCTCCTCCTATACCGGAAATTACTACATCTCACCTATCAGCTTATAAACCTTGCGATTTGGAGCAAGATCGTGATATGGACGATTCGAAAAATTACCTATTTTCTGCTCTTTTTATTGATAATCTGCAACATCCCGGTACAATATGCATAATTTGATTAATATTATCATCGGGAGTTAATACATTGATAATAATTTCATTACCATTGCAAATCCAACTAAACCTAACTAACTTACAAATCGTTATTTAATGGCGAAGGCAACACGAGCATTACAACAACCCAATCCTTTTCGACCGAATGTTTGGGGATTTTTAAGAGATGTTTTAGTTGCCTCCATGAGCCAAGGGCTCTTCATGATAGCAGTGGTCGCGCTTTTAATTTCCATTATACTGATAAGAATGCCGCAGGCGGATGTCAGTAAACTTGCTTTTGAGATATTAGGGTTGTTTAAGGATTACAAGACTTTGGGATGGGGAATAACAATTGTAGTAGTACCCACGGCTGGAATATTCTTTAATAGATTCCGTAGACTTCACAAGGAAGAAATTAACAGGCTGAAACTAGGTAAATAAAGTTTTTTCAAAAGTTAAACAACAGTTATGGCAACCTCACTCTTCATTTTGATCGTTTTATCAGGTTACCACTATTTTATGCAAACGGTGGTCATTCCTACTTGGCAAGCGGAGCTTAAAATGCGATTGTACCGAGCGGAAAGCCATTTACGTGATATTGTAAAACGGCAGCCAAAACGAATCGCAAATGATATTGTTGCCGAGCTTGGTCTAATGATGTCAAGGACAAGGGAGACACTGCCTTACCATAATTTGATCAACTTTGTACTTCTCGTTTCTCGGTCCCGGATGAATGACCAAGAAAGTGACATTGAGCAGCGATCATCGCTTTCTACCAAAATACTGGATGGCCATGATACAGAACTCAAGGGGATTTACATGGAGTACATTTCAGTCGTAAAAAGAACATTTTTGGTGAACTCCGGTGGCTGGCTTTTATACGTATTACCATTTTTCATTATTAAGCGAATTTGGGATTTTATCGCTAACGCTTGCCGCGAAGCTTACGGACAAACAATTCTTACAATTGAAGTCTTAAAAATGACGGATACGAAAATTCGAGAGTATCAAGAAGTGGATCATTTACAAGACCGAAAGCAACTTGAGATCGTTAAAGATAACGCGAAGTCCAAAAGATCAAGAGAACTAGCTTATTGATCGGTCGATACAACTTACTCACTCTTCAACTCCCTAGTTTCATCATTGTATACTACGCAGGTCCACCGTTTGAAGGATGACCCACTTCGATGTATCAGCATCACGGGGAATGGCTACTATCTGGGAAGCTTTACCGGTTTTTCGGAAGCCGATGTAATACTGGTTCACTGGCTTTGACGGCACGCATGATGCCAAGAGCAGAAGAATGAGTATATATTTCATTTGAACGTTTGTTTAGATTTGCGCTGATCGAGTATATCAGGAATGTAAAATCTGTGAATGGATATTATGTGAATGTTGTGCTTCTCGTCGAAGTTGTACTCAATATTTTTCCGGTCGAGTTCTTCTTTTATGGCCTCATACATATAGGGGGTAAGCATCATTGATGTAAAAACCGCTGAAACGGTTGACCATTATTAAATCATTCTGCCCGTGAGTCGCGTGTAATTCATAACTGCTTTTCTTTGTTACATGCCAGCCAGCAGCTTTTAAATCGGCAGCCTTTTCGCTCAGGCTTTCTTTTGGCGGGGTATAACATCCTGCCAGGAAGATTGAGATTATTACCAAGTATTTCATCTGTACATTTTGGGTTATGGAGTTTGAAATAAAGTTTACTATTCATGTTACGATTCGGGAGTTGCCAAAGGGTTGGGATGCGGATTAAATCCCCTTCTCCTGGCGGTAGGATTGCCACCAATTATTTAACTTTTCTTCAGAATTAGACAGGGTGGCATATTTCATATTGCACTTATACTGTACTTCCAGCAACCCCATCAGTTTTTCATTGAGTTGTTGACACCTAGCCAGCTTTACAATACACTCCGCAGATAGGCCATTGGCTTCTTCTACAGATTTCCATGATTCCGATGCTACCAACTCGTTCAGGAAAGTACCGGTGAATTTTCCTTTCAACTCAGCATTCTCTCGTTCCAGTTCCTTCACGCGCTCTTGAAGGGAGGCGGTTTGTTGGGCAACAAAGGCATGCATGCACTCGTGCATCGGGCCACTCTTTCGCCAAAATTCGAGATCGTATTTGCAGAGCATCTCCTCTGCTGTCAGTGGTGTTTTATCTTCCATTTTCCAAATAATTTAAACGGTCAATGTGAGCAGCAATGAAAGCCCCGGCAACAACAGCCCTTTCTTTTGCTGATTTCTGTAAAATCTTTTTTCTGAAAATTATATCCCAGCCTCTCGGCCATTCGTGAAACTCGGGGTTGAGACAGAACATTGCTGCTTTCAATAACTCATTATCGTTATAGAATTTTGCATCTTCAATGATACTGAAGCCATGCTTCTCAATTTGCTCCTTACGCTCCTGCGCAATGAGTTCAATACCTGTTTTGTTATCTTCCATTTGAGGGTTGTTTTTTTGGTTATTGTTTAAATTCTGGCAGATCGCCGAGATAGTAGAATCTACCACCGATTTCATTAACCGTTGCGTAAGTGTAGATGCCTCCTGAATCGGTGCTTATTTTCTCTATAGGGTCACCGCCTTGTATCAGCCCGCCATGTTGATAATGGCTTGCCATCCAACCACAGGCGATATGCCAATAAAGTTCTTCGTCAATTTCATCAAGTGGATTGAGATACTCATCCATTTCAAGATCGGTGTCATTCCACCAAGACAATGTTTTTATTTCCATCATTCAAATGTTTGTGGCCGTCAAGCCGGTTATGATTCTGTTGTAATTGTGCCGATCTCCTTTTTTGTCAGTGGATCATTCATCATTATTTCAGCATTAGCAAATCCTACAGTTGTCTGTTGACTCATTTCTGTGAATAATTTGGAAAGAGTCTTGAAAGCACGGTGCAATGCGCTTGAACTTAGATTATCGTCTAATTCGATGATCATTCTCATTTTCTTCAATTTGTGGCCGTAGCCGGGTTAAAAATCGATTCGATCTGTATATGCATATCGTAAGACCCTGTATAATCCATACCCTATCCAAAGCCAGAGGTACCCTTCAAAGCCGGCGATAATTGAGGCGATACTTACCGCTGTCAAGCAGTGTATTGTGGTTATTTTCATGGTTCTGATTTTTCGAAGTGATAATATTCTCTCTTTCGCATTCCCCAAATAGCATGCTGCAGGTTCCAGGTTTCTTGCCAGACAGACCGGTTTTCTTTTTCCGGATCGATAGAGACCTGCAATTCATTTTTCTCTTCGTCTACCTGCAGGACGGTAACAATGCCCTCAAAATGCACACTTCGGAAAGTGGTACCGATGCAATAGATGTTCATGATTGCTTACGTTTGAATGCTGAAACAATGACTTCCAGAATAGTGTAGATGAAAAATGCCAGTGCGAATGACGTTCCCGGATACTCGTTGATGAGTTGAAACAGTTCTCTCATGACTGTGCATATTTTAGTGCCTCCTGGTAGGCGTGCTGCAATTGTTGGAATTTTTCAACTGATCCACCGGCATCTGGATGAGCGACTTTTACAAGTTTCCGATACTGTTCGTGAATCAAGGGTGCGTAGGTAGTGGATTGCATCTGCAACACATCCCAGCAGCTTTCCTTTTTGGGTTCCGCCAATGCTTTGAACCCGGCGAAAGCAGCACGCATCATTTCACCGGTTCCCCAGCGTTCAATACCACGGATGGCATCTACGGTTTTGTTCAGCGCTTGCATGTTGTCGGTGACGGTATTCCATTTGTCACAGGCAAGGACATACTGATCTCCTTTCCAGGTGTAATACACTGCGACGCCGGGATCTTCTTTTGCGCTGGATTGGTCCGCATAAGGAATGTCCATATTTCCGCGCCGGTAAGTGGCAACATTGGTGGAGATCACAACGTCACGGGCACCAAGTAGCTTCAACTGGTGCAACATTTCATCACGGGCACGCCCCGGACTAGTTTTGAATGCTGCCGGTTTTCGGCTGTGCTTTGGAGTTCGTTCCCGGCCAATAGGCCAGGATAGTGGGAATGATTCAGTCATAGTTTTATATTTATACAAAAGTTTAAATGAAACGCATTTTTTATCTGTCAGCCGTCGTGATTATAATAGCAACTATTGCTTGCTCAGGAACCTATTTATACAGATTTCATAACGGGCTTTCCTCAAACCATGATGACTGGGGAGATTTCGGATCATACTTTTCTGGTACTATAGGTGTTATCCTTTCTGGTTTTAATGCCTTCGCTTTCGTATATCTGACATACAGAATTTACCGCAGAGACGACGAACGACACCTAATTGAACTACGCAGTCCTTTTTATAAAGAGATCATCGCTGGCATTCAGGAAATTACTATCTCACAAATGCCGACACCCGAAAGGTGTAATTCATTTGCAAACTGGATGGAAAGTCTAGATTTCGAAAGCCTACTCTTCTTAAAACCAGGAGAGGCTGCTGAGCTCATCAAATGCCAACATCAGATTTGCTTAACACTGCGACAACTCGCCGCCGAGAGCAAGTATGTCGATAACATGGTGCTTGTTGCGGTTGGCGAGATAAACCTTAAGGAACAGCTTGGTAACATCAAACACCACCTGCGAACGATTATGGTAAAAGCGGCGAAATGATTGTTCAATGTTTACTGATAAGTTCCTACGCGATTTCTTTATTCCTCAACATCTCTTTTCTGACCATCCAAACCATGTCTTTAATCAGGCTCTCAGCGATCATGCGCGGATTATCTTTACCCTGACTGTTTAACTGGCTTACGATCTCATCTGGCTTTTCCCCGGCCTGCAATGCGGCCAGTATTGCGTAATAGAACAGGCTCATTGGATCTTGGTTTTACTGGATCTCGTTGTGTCCACTATCTCCCACTGAGGAAAAAGATTTTCAAGTGTTTTCTTTAAACTCTTTTTCTGAGTGTAGGTTTCAGACGTGGCAACGATCTCACCATTACGGGCACGGAGGTTGAACCGAAATTGTTTGTTACTCGTCCGGGAGATTCGCGCCGTGCCGATGACCTTCGGATTAACCACGATGAATTTATTCGGATTGTGCAGGTATCTGTAACCATCAAGGATAACCGTGTTATCAATCTTACAGTAGCTTTCAACCGTGTAGATTGATTCAAGATTCAAATTGTCTTTCAGTGACAGGTTTACTGTCTCAGGATACATTGACCGAAGTGTTTTCAATCTCACCTGGTCACCGGCTTTTAATGTTGTCTTTTTCATGTAATGTGGATTTAGGCTGTTTTTTATGAATAGTGTTTGCAATCGCTGGCACGCTTTCTTCGATGTACATTTTCAGGTCACCCGGTTCAAGTCCGTTATCATACAGGTAAACGAAATAGGAGTCTGGTATCTCGGCCAGGGTGAGCCCTTTGAACTTACCGAAGGGCATTTTTGATTCATCAGTTAGTATTGACATAGGTTACTTTTTATGATAGTGTTGATTCAATAAGGTTATCCAAGGTTTTAAGGTATTTCTCCTGCCGGTCGCGTGCTTCTTTGATATCTTCTATCGTTTTATCAACTCCACCGTCAAGAAGAAAACGCACCACTGCTCCTGTTTTCTTCGCATCAAACCGCCATCCGGATTCAATCTTGATTCCTGCTGCATCTTCGAAATTTGTGACGGTAGTTTTCAGTTCTTCGAAATTTCTAATAAGCCTGTCGCGTTCATAGCCAGCCGTTTTTTTACCGAGCTCAACACCTTCTGCCCTCGCTTCGGTGATCTTATTTTCGATTTCAGAACGGTGGATATAATCAGCAGCGTCCTGGTAACTGCGTTTCAGCATAGTAGCGATGAAGTGTTTTGTGAGCGGTACCGGGTTTAGCTTTGGAGCATACTTCATAACTCTGATCTTCCCATTTAACACATGCATCCAACCCCAGGTTTCAGGTATTTCGTCAATCCGTGCAACATCTTCGGAGTCTGTCAGCAAATACCAATAATCACAGTATTGAAATATGTTTTCTGCTTTTTCCGGTGTTTTCAGTTCTTTGAGCCAATCACCTCTGTATGACTTTCGTTCGAATCCGGTAATTGACAGACCTCTTGAAGGCCAGAGGCTCATAGCCACGAAGTCGGCAGATCGTGACCTTCCGAATCCCGCAGCGTCACTCACCTCGGCCATTAAAGCATATTCACCTGGTGGATATTTCTTAAGTAAAAGTGCGTGAGTGTTTAATTTTTCGGTTTTCATGAATTGGTATTTAGCTGTGTTAGTAATGTGTTGTAGTTGATAGCTGTCAGCCTGATCACTCGCCATCCAAGTGCAGCAGCTGCGTTATACTTATCGATATCTCGGCTCATTCCCTGAACTGATGTGTGACTTCCGTTGCGGTCGAAAATGCCGCCTTCGTACTCTATCGCGATCTTAAGTGCAGGAATACACCAATCGAACCGCCATTTTCTTTCCGGGTGAAACTTGTATTCTTCAACAAGCTGCACGCATTTAGCATTACACCAGTACACCAGGTTGTATTCAATCCACTCCTTTTCCTTGCTCCGTTTGGAAAATGCTTTGGCGATGATTCTGCCGTTTTCATCCTGGACCTTCTTGCGCATACCCAGCACCGTTTCAACGTATGGGCGATCCTGTTGACGAACACGGCCAGCGTCGTACAGCTTTTTGACTTCTTCCTTTGGCCAGCGGTTTTGTTTTCTCATGCTACCTGGGTTTGATCTTGAAGAATACGATTTGCCATTGCTTCAATCCAGCACTTCACAACATGAGGAACCACACTGTTTCCGATGAACTTCTTTTGATCGGACTGGTTGCCCTCGAGAATATAACCTTCCGGAAAACCTTGAATGCGCAACAATTCTTTGACGCGAAGCATCCGCATTTTGATATCTACCAGGCCATAAGCAACCATGAACTGTTTAATCTTGATCATGATCTCGCTGTCACCGTCGTACACTGCGACCTTTACAGGGCCGTTCTCGGCTTGCACCAGGTATAAGGGTGCTTTATCTTGGCGCGCCACGATAACCGGGCAGGGATTGTCTGTAGTGGTGCTGTGACCGCCGTGTGATGGGTTTAGAATGAATGAATCGCATTTTACCAGCCGGTGTTTATCATTAGGCATGACCGTTCCTGCAGGTTGATGAATCGACTGATTTTGAGCAGCACCAAAATGTTTATCGATAAAATACTTTGGCTGTACAACTCCAAACCGGTCTTTGGTTGGAACGGTTGGGCATGGTCT
Organism: Bacteroidota bacterium; assembly: GCA_023416995.1. Lineage (GTDB taxonomy): Bacteria > Bacteroidota > Bacteroidia > Chitinophagales > Chitinophagaceae > DATHKG01. Next base: position 51,179 of record JAEZGI010000040.1, on the reverse strand, counting down.
TTCGACTGATGAAACATTATCTCCATTTCCGTAATACGCAGCAAGGAATTCCGATTGAATCAAAGAATGATGATCGCGGCATGTTACAGTTCCAGCCGGTCCGTCTACTGAAATATTTTTATCTGATGTTGTTCCGCTGAAATATTTGCTGATAAAAGCTGTGTCACCTTTCGCCACATACTTAACCAGGCCGGCGTAGATCCTTTCCAGTGTTTTATCAGAAAGCGCTTTTGACCTGGTTAAAATACTTTCCCCTTCATCCGTGAAATCCAAAACCTCTTTCACCGGCATCCATTTTTTGAGATCACCAAACATTGATTGTTTGGAAGGATTCTTTGAATGCGTTGGCGCTGGCCATGCGACCGGCATCCACGGTTTTGCAAATACTCCAAACAAACGATTGCGGCTTGTGTAGGCTCCAAAGTTTGCGCTGTTGAGTTCCTGCCATTCATCGACGTACCCATGATCACAGATAGATTTTCTCCACCGCATCCAATCCTGACCGTTCTTTCTGCTTACTGGTTTACCGTTTTCATCCAATGGTCCCCAGCTCATGAACTCAACCACGTTTTCAATTTGAACGTAGTCCGGATGTATTGCCAGGATGTAGCGATCAAGATGATCGGCAAGTGTACGGCTATCGGCATCACGCGGCTGACCGCCTTTCGCTTTACTGAAATTGGTGCATTCAAGCGAGGCCCAAAGGATCAGCAACGCATTTGGGTATTTTGCACGGTAATACTTAACGATACGAACCAGTTCAGTTAAATCAAGCGAGCGCATATCTTCAGTGAAGTGGTAACAATCCGGGTAATTTTTCGCATGCGATCTGATTGCAATCGGATCGTGGTTGACACAAGCAATCACCTGCGCTATCCCTTTTTCAGCCATGTGGAAGCCGGTAGTTGTACCGCCGCCGCCACAGAATAAATCAACTATTATGAATAATGGGTCTTGCATAATTCTATCAGATCAAAGAGTATTGGGGGGATTCATAGCATTTAAGTAATCCCTGATTAATATTCGTTTTGCTATCGAGTTTAAAAATCATCGTTATTGTCACCGGTTATATCGCGTAGTGGTCTGAAACCTTTTGATCTCATTTCGTCCTTAGTCACTTCAAAGCCATCGAAATCGTAAAACTTCTGGATAGCCAGGTTCGCGGTAAGCTTCACAATGTCACCCACCCTGCCGTTCCTGTGCTTCGCAATCTTGACGTGGGTTTCACCTTTGTTGCTTTCGCCCATTTCGTTTGAAGTGATGTCGTAGTATTCCGGGCGATAGAGAAACAGTACATCATCTGCATCCTGTTCAATGGCTCCCGATTCGCGGAGATCGGAAAGCACCGGCATTTTATTTCCGTCTTTACGTTTTTCTACATCGCGGCTTAACTGGCTGAGTGCGATGATGGGTACCTGTAGTTCTTTTGCGAGACCTTTGAGATCGCGGGATATCTTACTTATCTCCTGCTCACGAATGTTCTGCTTTTCGCTCGTACCGCTCATAAGCTGCAGGTAATCGATGATGACAAGGATCAGTTTGCGCTTACGTTTGGTAGCACGAAGCTTTGAGCGCATTTGGAAAATGTTGATTGCCGGGGTATCATCGATGATGATTGTGTCCTGGGAAAGATTCGCAGCGTCATTGCCCAGCTTAAACATTTCAGCATCATTCAACATTCCGTTGGCAACTTTTTCCAGGTGAATTCCTGATTCAGCCGCAAGCATCCTGTTCACTAACTGGCCGCGTGACATTTCCAGCGAAAAGATCATAACCGCACCTGCGGCATTTTTAGCCGCATTACGGGCCAGATTCAGCGCAAAGGCAGTTTTACCCACTGATGGCCTTGCGGCGAGAATTATGAGGTTCGTAGCTTGCCATCCGTGCGTTATTTGATCAAGAGCCTTGTAACCGGATGGAACACCGGTCATGCTGCTGCCCCTGGCACGCAACTCCTGAATTTTTGTAAGGCTTTCAACTATCGCTTCATCGATGTTGACGACTTTGGTTGAAACCGTGTTTGATGTGATTGCTGTTAGAGCCTTCTCGTGCTGGTCAATCAATTCGAAAACATCAGTTTCATCATCGTAAGCATCTCCGATTGTTTCACCGGCAAGCCGGATCATTTCGCGTTTCATGTAATTTTCAAGAACTATCAGGCAGTGAGATTCTGAAAGACGTTTAACAACTGTGTTGTTGAGTTTTAAAATCTCATGTACTCCGCCAACCAGTTCAACTTCGCCCTGCTTTGTGAGTTGCTGAATAACTGTCATCACATCAACCGGGCTGTTAACTGCGTTCAGATTTATCATTGCCCGGAAAATTATTTGATGTGCTTCGACATAGAAGCATTCAGGGCGTAAGTATTCCGAAGCCATTAGAAACGCATCAGCGCTATCCATACAGTTGCCAAGTATCTCGGCTTCAACATCCTTCGCCTGTGGCGGAACCTTACCGTAAACCATCGTACCCATGTCGATGGATGGTTTGCGGCGGGCTTTGCGTTCGGGTTTATTTTTTACTTCTTCCATCAGTTGTACGCTCCTTCAATGATTTTGAGATAGTTTTTATCATTTTCTATGATCCAGTCGAAGTACACTTTCCAGTCCCCGGTATCACCTCTCAAGAGCGGGCTTTTCTTTATGCTTTCAAGTATTCGAATGAAATCGAAAGCAGGATCCCGGATACGGGCATTAAATTTTTTGATTCTGGATTCTGGCAGCTTCTCGACTTTGGAAAGCCTGGTCCGTACAGCGAAGATGTTCCACAGGTCAGCGTATGGTTCCGGAAACAGCGGTTTGTGAGTGGCTATGAAGTTTTTGATTGTAACCCAAACTTCTTTCGATTCCATCGATTCGACTTCAACTAACAAAGCATCATATTTCTTTTTCAGATCGTTCTGGTTTTGCTCGGCTTCGGTAGAAGCCAAAAGAGCTTTAGCTCTATTACTTACCTTACCTATACTTACCTTACCTTTCCTTACCTGTGGAATTTGGGCGGTTTTTTCAGGAAGAATAGCGGATTTTTCGCGCGAAAGATTAGATTCTTCCTGACAGATTATCAATTCTTCGGGAATCTGCGGATGCCTTTTTGCTTTTTTTGAAATATCTGTAAAGCGTTTTTGAATAGATTTTGATGTCAGTTTCCCGGTTTCTTCGAACTTATTCTGACTGAATAATCCGACGGACAAACACAATGAAACGATGTCATTCACCTCGGATTCTTCCATCTCAAAATATTCTGCAACATCAAAACACACTTCTTCATTCCATTCCAGGTAACAGCCTCTAACGCGATATATTTCCGAAAGAATGTAATCGTACACACCCAACCCCGCAGCTTTGAACCTTCGTTTTAGCCGCTTTATCTTCGGATCCAGGTACCTGTCGGTTTCAACCCAGTAGTAATTCAATCCTATTTTTTCTCGTGCCATTTTTCAGTAGATATTGATATCGGAATCATTAAAACATATTTGGTTGTTGAGACTTCATTTCTTTCATTTCAAACTTCACAATCTTATCAACCTGGGCTTCGAGTGACCTGGCGGCAGCTATGTCGCTCTTTACACCGTACCGGGCTGCGAATTGCTTTTCACGCATCTTGTGGACCAGTTGGACCAGTCGTTGATACTTTTTTTGAGTTACTGTTTCCGTCATTGTTATCGCTTAAGATTTCAATAATTTGGTTACTGTTAGCTGATATTGTTCTGTACACGCCGGTCTGACCAGGAACAAAGAATATCACCTCTCCCTGATGTATCCTGCGAACCTTATACTGCCTACCATACATCTCAAATAGATCACCCGCTTTAAGGTCTTTCACGCGTTGTTTTTTCATATCTATTGTTTTCTGAAAGCCACGCCAGTCAAGTGCTTACCGTTGTTCATGATTGACAACTTGCCGCGTTCATCTTCCACGATTTTCATAGTTTCGATCTTACCAAAGAAGTCAAAGTTTCCACCGAGGTCAAGCACCCATCCAGTTGATTTATTAGGATGCGGGCGCATTACCCGGCCAATGATTTGATAGTAAATTGAAAGAGACATAGTGGACCGGGAAATGATCACTGCTTCGAGTTCCGGAAAGTCAAAACCAGTCGTTAATACTCCAACATTCACCACGCAACGGATCCTGTGATTAACAAAATCAGAAAGGATCTTAGCGCGTGTGGAAGCATCGGTTTTACCATGGATCACTACTGCACCTGGAATGTATTTAGCTGTTTCCTCAGCCTCAGAAACAAGCGAGCAGAACACCAATACATTCTTACGTTTTGCCAGCACGCGGAGCGCATATGATGCGGTTTGCTTCGGCATGTTGATCAGGCGGTAATAACTCTTAAGTGAAGCGTCAGTGAAATCAGTTCCGGTGGTGTTCGTTTCAAGCTGTCGGCGATCAACCACATCAAACTTGAAATATTCCAGCTTTGAAAGATGCCCTTCGTTAAACAGCACATCATTCTGAACGTAGTAAATGCACTTGTTGAAAACCTTTGGCCGGGTCCTGGTGAGAAACTTAAGCATAGCGCCATCCATACCCGTAGAAAGCCTGTACGGTGTTGCGGTGAGTCCTAAAACACGTCCGTCGATAGCTTCAATGAAATCCAAGTACATACCGGCTTCTGAGTTCACTAGGTGAGCTTCATCGATGATGATGTTTTTATGATCCCGGAAAAGGTGGTGTTTCTTCGCTACGCTGCCGATGGTCGCAAAAACAGTGTCGTCAACAAATTTCATCCCCGCTGATGCAGAGTAGATACCAGCACGTCCACCTTGTGATAGGAATTTTCTAAAATTCTGTTCAAGGATCTCCTTTGAAGGCTGGAAGATGATCGTTTTGCCCTTCAAACGCTTTGCGATGTTGGCAATCACAACAGATTTACCGCTGCCGGTTGGCAATATTTCAAGCGCGTTGAATTTCTTCTTCGTTTCAAAGAATGCCACACTTTTATTGATGGCTTCTTCCTGGTACCAGCGGGGAGTGAAAATCATTGTGCAGCGTTTTCGAAGTCAAATGATTCGCCGAAAGTCATTTCGAGCTGGTTATCTTCTTGCTCCACAGTTTCATCGTGCTTGCCATCCATATACAATTCAACCTCGCGGATGATATTCTGTACGGCGGTGTTTAGCTCGTTATACCACTTGTAAGCAGTTGTGAGGCTCACAGGCGGGGTTTCTGCCTTCATGCGACCTCCTAATGTCAAATGCTTACTGCCGATGATTACAACACGCGCATTCTCTTCGGTGCCCTTGATACGGATTGCATCCACACGGTACATATCAGTGATGCTGTGATCATGGTAGCGGTCGATATCATCGATCTCGATAGCAGAATGATGGAAAGCATCATCTACAAATGCCAGGTGAACGTGCACCCTTTTAAATGCCTGGTATAAATCCGGATGAATAACCTTAGATCCTTTCCGGTTGATGGTATCACCGTTCGCAAACCCGCGCAGGATTTCGTAAGAGTAGTTACAGAAACCATCATTGATAGAGGCGTCTTTAATTGCCACCTTGCGTTCATCCTTGATGATATCATCAGCAGGTGGCGGGCCGACAATCACTGTGTTTTTTCGTCTTGACATTGGTTCTATTTTAAAATTGGAAAATCGATTTACATTGGCATATCATCGTCCTGATACGAATCATTCAGTTCATCAGGTCTGTTCAGTGTTCTGAAAGCAGGTGTGAACCGGGCGATATACTCAGGATAATTGGCTTCAAACGCTTCTATTGCTTCTTGCGCCGGTTTAATGTCACGGCCAGTATGTTCATCCGGATTTCGAACCATATCCTTTGCACGTTCGTAATTCGGCTGATCTTGAAAAAACTTATGAGACTTTTCAACGATGCGTTTTGCTTCAGCGAAAGCATCAATTGGATTTTCGTTTTCCTGTAATTTGATTTCAACCCCGATCTTTTCGTTTGAATAGCCGCCCAGGTTGAAAGTTTTGTGGTAGCTAACTGTTTGGATTTGCATGGTGTTTATTTTAGATTTTGTCAATGACTGTGACCTTCTTTCCATCCACCGTATCGTGTATGGCGAGTCTTGATGCGCTCAATCCCAGCTGTTTTGCCATCTGCGGATCCTGTTCGATTGTGCGGTGACAATCGCGGCAGACAGGTAACCAGGTAGATTCATCGAGTAGATACTTACCCCGGCCCTTCATGTGGTGCACATCGGTCGTGTTGGTTTTGCAACCGATTAACCGAGCCTTGCAGAATGGGTTTTTCTTTTTATAAGGCTTGATCTTACGGAGGTACTTGGCATTCAATTCCGCTTGACGTTTACTCACTTTTGAAATCGGTTTGCCAGCTTTCTTAAGTGGCTTCTTTTCTGGTTTATCAGCCGATGGCTTGATTCCCAGTTTACGGGCTTGCAGGTCTTTCAGGTATTGGCTTAACATCAGTATTCGATTGATAGCTGCTCGTTAGGCAGCGCGATTATGTAATTCATGTTTTCCGCGGCGAACTTTACAACCTCTTCGAAAAGCGTACTCATTTCAATCGTAGTTAGGTTGTGTGTATCCTGGATAAATTCTATCACTTCGCCGGTCTGGTGGTTCACTTCCTGACGTTTCAAAAACATCGCTTTCATTATCAGCTTCGCCTGTTCATCTGTTTTCACTTCATCGTATCCAACTTCAACCAGTGCCTTACGAAACTCAGGAATCAACACCCCGTGTAAGTATGCGTTCATAGGGATCGTGCGTTTGTTTTTGTTCAGAATCTTAAGCAGGTACCGGCCATCCTTCAACTCAGCGAACATCTTAGCCACAACAGACTTGTTTGTGATCTCGCCTGATTCGATATAGAAATAAGCTTCAGGCATTAGAAAGGGTTCCCGTTCGATATTCTTTGATAGTATGCCTTATGCTCAGCCTCACTGCGTAACCAGCTTGTTATCGGATTTCCCGCTGGAAAGGTTAAGCCAGCAATCAATCCCAGCATTTCATCCCATGTCAGACCATTAGCATACTTGTCACCACAGGATACTTTCCATCCTTTCCAAACATTAGGATCTGTACTTTCGGTGATCAATTCGATTTCTATTTTCATATCAAAAAGGTGTTTTATTAAAGTTTGGAATAACAAGACCTGCAGTTGCGATGCTTACCGTCTTACCAGTCAACTCTTGCACTTCACGCTGAAACCTTGATGAATCGCTGTTACTGTCTGATAAGTGAATCAGAACAATGTTGTTTACCTGGCTGAGATCATTGGCCTGTAAAAACTCTTTACAGGTTTTGATACTCATGTGAGATGAAAGAACCCGGTTGCGGAGAAACTTTGGCGACTTGCCATCGCGGACCATCTGATCAACTATTGACTGGCAGTAATTCGCTTCAACCAGGATGTTGTTTAAGTTGTCGAACGTGTACTCCACATAGTAACTATCAGTCAGGAAAAGAACATTGCCGCATTCCTCGTGATGGATGAGAAAACAAAGCGGTTCCGCAGCGTCATGTTTAACATCGAAGGGATAAATATTAAAGCCGCCGACCGTAAATGTTTCATGAGCTTTAATATCATGCAGGCGATGGCTTATTATTCCAATAGCCTCCCTGGTTCCCTTTGATGTGTATATATCAACGCCAGCCTTAACTACATCTTTAGCCGCACAACAGTGATCTTGATGCTCGTGTGAGATCAGGCAACCCTTGATTTTACCTACATTGAATCCGATCGCTTCTTTAATCCTGTTGAAACGAACACCGCATTCGATTAGAAGGGCTTCTCTGTCGTTTTCCAGGATGTAGGAATTGCCCGAACTGTTGCTATTGATCACTGTCAGTTTCATCAGAAATCAGGGCCTTGTTTGGTTACTGATTCTGTTTCCTGCATTGGTTCCACATACTCATGCTGCGGCATTGATACCTGTGCAGGTTTAGGTGTTGGATCGGTAGATTTTTCAGCCGGTGGTTGACGGTCAAATCCGATAGACTTTTTATTAGCATTCTCTTTGATCTCATGCTTCACGCCTTCTGCGTACTGATCTTCATACAGTGCTGAATCATCAGAAGAACCGATTTCAAGTTTGAGAGCGCGACCGATCACAGTTTTTGCCGCCATCTGATCAGGGAAAAGATTGTGAGCTTTAGAATTTCCTTTTGCGCCACCCATAGACCAGGCGTTGCGAATTTGCGGCATGGTCATGATCTCAGTCTTTATGGTGCCGTCATTGAATTCAACGATGGCGTAAGCACCCCTGATTTTTGCAGGATCAATATTTTCCAGTTTCTGATCGTGTTTAACAACTGTCTTACGCCCGGTTTTCTGATCTATGGAGTACTGGAAATCATCGCCCTCATAAATTACCACAGCATTCACGTCCTTTACATCAGCTTCGCGTTTTGCGATAGCCATGGTACCGATATACGATTCTTCAAAAACAAGCTTGTTACCATACACCACGAAGTATCCTTGCTTCTTTACAACAGATAAGCCTTTCAGAACCATATCCAGCATTGCAGTTGAAATACTTGCTTTGGTACAGACTTCAAGTGCTGGTTTCTCGCTCCTGTCCTTCGTTTCCAGAAGGACCAACCATGCCGCGCGAACTGCGTTTTCCGGGTTGTAATTCTTTGGTAACATCAGATCGCCAGAAGTCTGGAAATTCGAGATCCGTGCAAGAACTGATTCAATTGTACCTTCTTCGAACTTGGCGGGCACTGGCGCCGGTGCATTGTTATTTTGTGTTGACATTTATAAAAGTTTGAAAAGATGAATGAATTAAGCTGTTGCCATTTCTGCAGGTGAGACGATGCGCAGCTTTTTGTCTTTTGCCGAAACGATCAGGTTAATTACCTGGCTGTTGGTTTCGATGATATCGGTTACTGATTCCCGACCATCAATGAAAATCGGCGCATGCGTTCCGTAATGATCGCATAGGGCATTTATAACGTCAATACCAGCGTTTATCTTTGATGCTGTGTTTGCGTCGCTGAATGGTACGCCGTCCACAAGACAATCGCAGCAGGGCTCTACACCGCCGTTTACCAAGGTGTTGAACATCTTGAAGGTGACAACAGAGAATTTATGATTGATGCGATCCTGCATTGTATCAACCTTCGCCTTCTCGAAAAGTGAAATCAGGTATTCTGTACGCTCGTAACCTGATATAAGTGCAGCGAGATCCTTTTCTTCTCCTTCCAGTTCAGCGATCCGGGTAGCAGCGCGTTGACGTTCTTCCCTGCCGGCCAGTACCTTTTTCAGTTGATCGATCTGGGTGTTGATCTCAGCTCTGCGGTTGCGCAACACTTCAATATCACCGGATGATGCAGATTCATCATTTTCCAGTTGTAGTTTCAGAGCAGTAGCGGTATTGCGCATTTCATGCAGAATAGCATCATCACCCAGTAAAGCTTCAACCTGCACTTCTTCGTTGATCACAGCATCCTGGTGAGCGGCGCGTAAGGTTGCCAGTTCGGTTTCAAGGTTCTTTAAATCAGACTGCAGGGTTTCAAGATTTGCCCGGTTGGTAGCTATGCGTTGGTTAATACCTTCTACCTCTGCTCTGATTTGTTTTCCATCAGCAGAAAGGGAAGCCAACCGGTTTGATTTGGAAGTATTGAAGTTCTTCAACATTTCCACTTTCTTTTGCTCAATGGTGCTTTCTTCAAACTCACGTTTGCAGGTTGGGCAGGAAAATTCATGAGCATTGAACGTGATCTGCTCTGCATCGACCTTACTCCAATCAGCGCGGAGTTTAACCAGGCGATCATTCAAGGTTTTTACTTTTTGCTCGGAAGTTTCGATGTTGCTGGTAAGGTCCTTGATCTCGTATTTAACAGATGTTACTTTACGTTCCAGTGAACTGATTGTATTCACCCGGTTTTGATTCCTGTCACGGAACTTGTTACGAATGATATCTTCGTTATTACGAATCTCGCGCAGCAGATTTTGCAGTTCTTTATTCTTAGCAGAACGCGCTTCGTTAGCGATGGAAGATGCACGCACATGGCTGGTTAATGAATCTTCGATGTCAGTGATCTGACCCTGTAAAGTCTTGATTTGGCTTTCAATCTCTGCCCAGTTTTCTGGATCCTTAAGGCCGCGGGTAAGTTCATCGATGCGGGTTGGAATGAACTTAATTTCTTCAACTGCTTTTTTGCGTTTGGCAGCGATCTTCTTTTTCAGATCATCAATCTTTTCATCATTGGCAATCGAATCAGCGATAGGGCTCCATTCGCTATAGTTGTCCTCGGTACGCAGCATGTCCAGTATCTCCAAATCACTGATGCTTCCAGCCATCTGCATCAACACTTCCCGGCGATCCTGCCATTTCAGAGAATTGAAATAAAGCGGGTTGGTGATCATTTTAAACAACTTCTCTTCCACGATGCCAGCGATCTTAACACGGTAATCAGTTTCGCTCACCGGCACATCGTTCACATAGTGAACCTTTTCATTGCCATCAAACTTGGCTTCTGATTCACCGCGCTTCTTTACCCACCTTTCGCGGTTCACTCTTTTGAGCGTCATAACCCGGCCATCAATGGTTAATTCAGCTTCAACCTCGTTATCCATCTTTTGGCTGCGGATGCCTTCAACAGAAAGTGGTTTGATTTCGAAGTCAGCGCGATCACTTGAGTCTTTCGCGAAAAGTAACCAGGCGAAGGCATCAAACAATGTTGTTTTACCGGATCCATTGCGTCCGAAAACGTTTGTAAGGTGATCGTTGAAATCAACTGTTAGGCTTTTGATACCTTTGAAATTCTGTAGTGATAAGCGTTTGAGAATAATTTCCATAATTTTGAGTTGTTAATTTGTGAATGAATGCCTGGCTGTTGGCGCAGTCGGGCTTTTTGATTGGTGAATAATTCGCAACCCCTCCGGTGATCTAACCCGGCTGAGTGCTACATACATTTGTCCTTTTTGAAAACAGGGTTGGCGCAGATCAACAGTTACTTCATCGAAAGTCAACCCCTGTGATTTATGAATGGATAGTGCGTAAGCGAGTTTGAAGGGATACTGAATGATGCTGCCGAGCTCTTTCATTTCCAGCTTGTCCGCTTCCTTATTGTACACATAAGCTTTCTTGGTGGCAGTTACTTTTTCCAGCGCATAATCAACATTTCCAACCCGGATAAAATGACAATCATTATGTGATACGAAGATTCCCAGCGTGCCATTTCTCAAAGGGTTTTCCTTGCTATTAGCCAGATACATGATCTTGCAGCCGTTTTTTACACGTATCTCGTATTCCAGATTAAAGTCTTGAGGCTTAACAGCACCATCAATGACCGCTGTGAATGTGAATGTTTCCCCGGGCTGTGCATTCAAGCCAGCTTCATTATAAAGCTGCACAGTGGCGTTATGTGGTGCCAGAACGATACCCTTTGCTTCGTTGCTTATAAATTGGCGGAAATAGGCTGATTTCTTACCCTCGCGGATCATGTTCAGGTTCTCAATGAAAGCTTCGTTTGATTGGCGCAATACTTCATCCAGTTCAATGGTTTTTACAGCCAGCTTCTGATAAATTATCGCGTGTTCGAAAGTGTCACCATCATAAGTTTGATACAGAACTGAGCGTTCGTTATCATCCAGGATCGGCGGCAACTGTTTCAAATCACCGATGAAAACGATCTGTTTGTTATCAAGGCCTTTGATACCGTTCTTACGTAAGGTCCAATGAATCGCATCCAGAATGTCAGGACGCAACATCGACACTTCATCAATGAAAAAGCAATCAACTTTTTTCAGTAGTTCCTTAGAGTTACCGTTTAAGAAATTGCATTCGTCGAACGTCTGCACACCGAACGGCCTGAGCTTAAACATTGAATGGATTGTTTGACCGTCGATGTTGTTAGCTGCAATGCCTGTGGGTGCTATTGCTGCTACCTTTTTTCCAGCAGCCTGCAGTTGTTCCATTGCGTATTTAACCACGAAGGATTTACCCGTGCCGGCCTTCCCTGTCAGGAAAACATTCTCATCGCTCATTACTGATTCGATGAATTCTTTTTGCTTCGTGGTTAAATTGATTTCTGACATTGTTTAGTTTATTATTCAGCTATCCACTGATAGACGTAATACTTTGGCGTTACTTCAATGCGTTTGATCTTCCCTGCGCGTTTCAGGTCTTTTAAAGCGTCCGCATCCTTTTTTAAAATCGATTTGCCCAACACTGTGCGGTAGCTGTATTTCAGCAGGTATGGCTTACCATCCATTTTAAAAAGCCGCTCTAACTGTTCTGCTGTCATATGAACTTGGTTAAAAATTTGCAGGGCTGAGAACAACCCCGCCTATATCCGTTTCCTAAACCCGCTGCACTACGCGTGCAGCAATAATTTTAAAAGGGCCCAGCCTAGACAAGCCGGGCCGAAACGAGTGCATGAAACCTCATTATGTGAGGCTCGGATTAACCTTCACGTTATTATGTATTTGATATAGTCTGACAACATAGACTGTTACTATATCTTCTGGAACGTACTTCTGTTGCTCGATTCGGAATTCTTCAATCTTGCTATTTACCTCTGTAAGCTGAGAGCTATCAAGAGTAAGAAGATGTTGTGCGAGTTCGTTATATGCGGTTCTGAGATTCATCTCAGCATCTGAGAAGATCGCACGCATGATTGATTGTTTGAAACCAGCTGGATCAGCAACTATAATTGCCATCAGGAAGATGCCAGCAACAAGGATAAGAGCGTTGATAATTTCTGTGTTAGTGATCGTGCACATGGTTCATTAGTTTAGGAGTGATGCTTCTATATTGTATTTTCGGGCACATTGAATTTTATCTTCCCAGGTCAAGAAGCGATAACCTTTAGCCTTAGCATACATTGCGAGAATTCGCATGTACGGAACGGCTGGAATTTTGTCTGGAAGCACTGTTTAGAATTTTGTTGTTTTCGTTGAAAATGCGTCTGAAAAAAATCACGGTGGCCATTAAAATAGCCCCGGCACATACGCATGTGAAATAAGCTGTCATAGGTTTTGGGTTAGTTATGGGGTTGGTTTTTCAAATTCACTACTGGACGGTAATGGTATTGGATCGAACGGGGCTTACCGTTTGGGTTTATAGGTCCCATAACCTACCATGTTGTGCGATGGGCACCGGGTGTCATATATGCCCCGGCAACTTGCCAACAGGAAAAGAACAAAACAGATCAGGATGAAAAAGATGATGATTCGCATGGTATAAGGTTTAGGCTGTTTGCTTAATTAAGAATTGTTGAGGTAGAGATTCAAGCAGGTATTGGTGTTTTCCATTAGACTTGCGATGTTTGATTATCCCCTGCTCTCTCGCCTTGCGCAGTCTGCATTCATCCCATCCTGTCAAACCAGTAATCCAACTCACAGAAACCCAGGTTTCTTTCTTTTGCGACTCTATCAGCATGTTGATTTTGCTGTTGATTCGGTCTAAATACTTCTTTGTCTCCTGGTCCATCTTCGGCTATACTTGATCGTTAAAAAAATTTAATTTGGTCGTAAGGGTTTTTACGTAGTACTTTTACACCCTCGTTAGGATTGTGCGTTAATATCATCTTCCAATATTTCATGCAGCTCCAATCCAGTTTCTTCTGAAATAATCTGCACAGACTTAGTGAAAACTAGTCTTGGATCTCTTTTCCTCAACCATACTCCTATTGTGAATGCCGACTTTTGAACGAGAGTAGCCAGCTTATTTTTTGCCACGGTATTGTAACGCAGCGCGTTAACAGCTTGATCTGACAACCTTTTTTGTGAAGTGGAATCAGTACTTTTGATCGTTGCTAAGTTTTGCATTGTTTTGCTTTGTGTTGTAAATATCGAACTTTTACCGAACCCAGCAAACTTTAATCGGACTTTTATAAAACTATTTTTGAAACAATGTTGCAAAGATCTGATATAGAATTGTTTTACAAACACTTGGGATCACTTGAATTAAAGTTTCCAGTTGCGGATTTGGTACGGATTTCCGGACTTGGCAAGAGTACAGTGAGCGAATATATTTCCAGGAAGAAGGAACCTAGTGAGAACTTTTTGCGAAGGTTTTACGAACACTTCGAAAAGCAGTTCCCCGACAATCCATTTAGGGAGAATGAAGTGCCGGTGCCAGAAGATGCGCATAAAAAAATTGAGCGCATTAATGACAGGTTGATGGATATGATCAGCGATCAATTAAATTGGCTACGCCAGAAGGTTGACAGTAATCTGGACCGCATTAATTCAGGCCTTGGCAACGTATCAGAGCGCCAAGCGGTAGATCGGGAAGTTGTATATCGGTCGCTTGCAAAACTTCAGGGGCATAAAAATCCGGACGCCTTGCTAGAGGAAGCAAACAAAATGTTGAACGCGAAGAAGGGCAAAGATGTGAAACGTGGCAAGCAGCAGCCAATGGGCACTGACAGCAAGGGTTGAGCATGTTTAATCAGAGTTTGTATATCTTAAGTTGAAGCGGGATCGAATTAAAAAAGGCGCAGGTGATCAGATCGTCACGAGGCACTGCGAAGAGCCCAACTCAGAAACTGATACCCACGCCATGACGTGAGCGTTTAGCCTCTGAGTTTTGAAAGTTTTCGCAGTTTTCGTGAGCAGAGTAGACGCCGTAATTATTTCGATTGCAATATTAAAACACATAGTCATATCTATCAATTAAACTCTTGTTTCGTACAGGGAACTACCTAATCAGAGTTGCAACTTCCTTTAAAATAAATATTATAAATTGTTGATTTCCCCATTGTAATGTCAATATTGTTTCTAATCAAATTATACCTAAACCTTCCCAGATGAAAAAAGTGTTATTTACCCTTACGATGCTTCTTTCTTTCGAACTACTTACAGCCCAAACATACCCAACCAACCCCGACAACGGGAAAGTTGAATTCGAAAAGATTATTGAAGTACCTGGTACACAGTCTCAACTTTTTGACAAATCGATTCTTTGGATTCACAACAGTTTTAAACAAGCCACAAAGGTGATTGAGAACGAGGACAAGTCAGCAGGTGTGATCATTTGCAAGGGAAACTTTGACTACAGGGTGAGGTACATTGTAGTCACCGGAAAGGGTCGGAAGGAGAAGGAAGAATATGTTACCGCCCCAGGCAATGCAGAATTCACTCTTAAGATATTTGTAAAGGACGGGAAATGCAAACTAATCATCACTGATTTGATGATCCCGATCGATGAATATCTTACAGCCCAAATTGGATCAAACCGAAAAGTTCTCTTTGATGCAGTAGCATTGAGACTTGATACTACCCTAAACCGGGATACGGAAATGCAAACATCTGCCTTCAGAAAAAATCGGGAAGAAAGAAAACAGGTAATAGCTGACGAGTGCGAAACAGTTTTCGAAAACATCACTCGATACTTACACCGTAAAGCAGAAAATGACTTTTAGGCAATAACAGAAAAAGATGTAAAATGTTGTGCACTTGTTTTGCCGCTGCGCACGCAATATAGTAAAAAACTTCATTATTGCACCGGCTACATGTAGATCGGTAGCTTGTGTTACGTACCGCCTTTAAACTAGCCCTTCCCACGCCCTGGCCGTCTCGGCGTTGATCTTGTAACCGGTAACCTTGTAGTAATTCTCGAGACAGGTTTTAACAGTAATTCCCATTAGTTCTGCGGCAGTCTCGCAACTGATCCCACGGTTAGCGCATAACGTAATTGCAAAGGTGTGCCGGCCGGTGTGAGTGGTGATGCGTTTTTTGATTTTTAGCTGCTTTGCGATCACTTTCAATTTTTCATTGATTGTGGGCTCCTGGATAGTTAGCGGCAATTGTTTCATTTCGCTGATCACCCTTCCCAGCGGCTTGCTGACCATCATACTGACCCACTCACCGTTTTTATTCGCGCGGAGTTTGATTCTGCCATTTTCAACGTGTTCTTCTATGTTGAAGGCAATCCAGTCCGATATCCGCAACCCTGAATAACAGCCAAGCAGAAAATAAAGACCCGCTTGTTTCAAAACAAGATCCTTTGTTTCCTCAACAAATTTTTCCCAGCGTTCAAGTTCCTCTATCGTCAGGTGATCTTTACCCGGTGCTTTGTACTCCGGCATCTCGTATTTACTGAACGGGTAGCAAGTGATAATGCCATCTTTCCTGGCTGCATTGAAAAACATCCGGATAGACTTGAACAACTGATAGATATAATTACCCTCTACCGTTTCCCAGAGATGATTTTCATACCGCTCCAGGTACTCCGGTGTGATCTCTTCAAAAGTAAGGTTGCGGGACCCGTGGAATTGCTCGAGCCTTAAAAGATGCTTTCGGTAATTTTCCAGTGTTGATCCTTCACGTTTGTTTTTTACCCGCTCCTTAAAACTGTCAGCGAATTCAAAAATATTATGAGGGTTAGTGGTATTGGTTGAAAGCTGCTTTGCCTGGTCCGCGGAGATGGTTTCGCCTTTCATGTTCTTTTCAGCAATCATTTTTATCAAGCTACTGCGCCGATGCTCGATATCTCCGTTGATGTGGGCCGCGTCTGTGTGCGAACTGCGAACCTGCAGGTGATGATCATCCCAGAACTTTTCCAAAATATAATGACCGGTGGAGATGTATCGTGGGACGCCGTTAATACTTACCTTCAAATAAATAGGATGCTGACCGCTTGGATTGGGATTATGCTTCCAAAGCATCAGTTTCACTGAATATTTCATCTAACGTATTTCTAACGAAACTAATCGATTTCTAACGGTTTTTGGAGTTTTCTAACGGTTTTCTGCAATAAAAAACCCGCAACTGGTGCGGGTTTACAGCTTTTACGCCTATTTTTAGAGGTCTCGAGCGGATTCGAACCGCTGTACGAGCTTTTGCAGAGCTCTGCCTAGCCACTCGGCCACAAGACCCTCTTCCACCAACAACGTCCACTTATTCGGCGTCCGCTGAAGGGGAGCGCAAAAGTAAGGAATTTTGTATGATATTTGAATAATTATACCAGCGCTTTTTTATGCAGCCAATTCCAGCATCAGAACTGATAATCAATAATCGCGGCGCAATCTATCACCTCGATCTGCGACCCGAAGAGCTCGCCCCCACCGTTATCACTGTCGGCGACCCCGACCGCGTAAAAATGGTCAGCCAGTATTTTGACT
Organism: Bacteroidota bacterium; assembly: GCA_023416995.1. GTDB lineage: Bacteria > Bacteroidota > Bacteroidia > Chitinophagales > Chitinophagaceae > DATHKG01. Next base: position 34,150 of record JAEZGI010000040.1, on the reverse strand, counting down.
CGATCGAATGCCGGGCCGCACACCGCGAATTTGTGTCTGCCACCGGCTATCTCGGCAAAAAACGGATCACCGTTATCTCCACCGGAATCGGGACCGATAATATTGACATCGTCCTGAACGAACTGGACGCCCTCGTAAATATCGATTTTGAAACACGCCTCATAAAACCGGAACTAACACAGCTCCAGGTGATCCGCATCGGCACCTGTGGCTCGCTGCAAGCCGATATCCCAGTTGATAGCTGCGTACTTTCTTCGCATGGACTTGGAATAGACAACCTCCTCAACTTCTACCGCCAGGACCAGAATGATGAGGAACAGGCGCTGCTCCAGGCTTTTAAAACACAGACGCAACTTCATAATGCAGTCTCGCATCCTTATATCAGCAGCTGCAGCCCTTCGCTGGCCAAACATTTCGCAGGTTTGTTCCCGGCAGGAATTACCATCACCTGTCCCGGGTTCTACGGCCCCCAATCCCGGATACTCCGGCTCGGGCTCAGCCAGCCGCAATTACAGCAAAGGCTAACCGAATTCAGTTTCGGCATGCACCGCATCACCAATTTCGAAATGGAAACCTCCGGCATCTACGGTCTGGGCAAAATGCTCGGGCACCAATGCCTCAGTCTCAGTGCCATCGTAGCCAACCGGGTAACCAAACAATTTTCAAACGATACCCAACTGGCGGTTGACCAACTCATCAGGCAAACACTTGGCGTAATAGCCGGGATCTGACGGTAATCGGCAGATCTAAAGCCTGAACAAATATTTTATCAGCACTACTTAGAAACTAACAATGGATTTCAAATTTTATAAATACCAGGGCACCGGAAACGATTTTGTTATTCTTGATAACCGGAAAGGAACCTATAATAATATTACAAACGAACAGGTAAACTTCCTGTGCGACCGCCGTTTCGGCATTGGTGCCGATGGACTGATGATGCTCAACACCCGGGAAGGTTATGATTTTGAAATGATCTATTATAACTCCGATGGCAAACCTGGTTCAATGTGCGGCAACGGTGGCAGATGCCTGGTACAGTTCGCCTATGATATGGGGATCCGCAAACCAAAATACCTGTTCATTGCTTCCGACGGTGAACACGAAGCAGAGATTGATGAAAACGACGGAACCATCAGTTTAAAAATGAAAGACGTTGACGAGGTGGACCAGGACCGCGGCGATTTTGTATTGAATACCGGTTCACCCCACTATGTACGACTTGTTGAAGATGTCGATAAACTCGATGTTGTGGAAGAAGGCCGCGAAGTGCGATATAACGACACCTACCGCGGTCAGGGCATCAACGTAAATTTTGTTACTGTTAAAGGCGACTATGAACTTGAAGTTCGCACCTACGAACGAGGTGTTGAGGACGAAACCTATTCATGCGGTACTGGCGTTACAGCTTCAGCTCTGGTGTGTTATCATAATGAAAGAGGCTTCAACAATGTATCCGTACATACCAAAGGTGGAGATCTCACGGTTGAATACGAACGCGTGGATGAAAACAAATACACGGATATCTGGCTCTGCGGACCTGCAAAAAAAGTTTTCGAAGGCGTGTTAACCCTGGATTGAGTTTATTTTAATACCAGCTTTGTACCTCTGTGAAAACAATATAACTTGCCGCCTTTGATACAGTATTTCAAAAATATAAACCACCAGACGGTAGCCATCGATAAACCGGAAAATAATTCCTGGGTGAATGTGCTGCCGCCATTGAGGCAGGAAGAGTTTTCAGAACTTTCCCGATCACTTGATATACCTCTCGACTTTCTTACCGACTCACTCGATATCGATGAACGTTCGCGTTTTGAAGAGGAAGACAATGTCAAACTGGTAGTTATCAAAACACCCACTGAAAACAACTCATTCAACGAAAGTGATGCGTACTTCATCACTATACCAATCGTAATTATTCTTACGCATACACAGATCGTTACGGTTAACTCATTTGAAAACACTGCTATCAAAAAATTCCTGAGCAGTTTTCAGAACCGCCATCCGGAAAACCGGAAGATGATGGTCCTTAAGATCTTTGAGAAGATCATCCAGACTTATATGGAATCGCTCAAAGAGATCAATCTCCGCCGCAACGCGCTCGAACAAAAACTGTATGCGGCAAACAGGAACGAACATCTTCTGCAACTGATGCGCATCCAGAAAAGCCTGGTTTATTTCATAACTGCTTTGCGTTCAAATGAATTGTTATTAATGAAGATTGAACGCACTCATTTTCTTTCTTTAAACGAAGAAGAAAAAGAGTTTCTTGATGACCTTATCGTAGATAATTCGCAGGCGCTTGAAATGGCAAACATCTATACCAACATCCTCAGCAGCACACTTGATGCTTTTGCCAGCATCATTGCCAATAATCAGAATGAGGTATTGAAAAGACTGTCGGTAATTACCATCGTACTCACGTTTCCGGTACTTGTTGCAAGTATATATGGAATGAATGTACCCATCCCCTATGCCGGGTCTCCTTATGCATTTTACATTCCCGTTTTTCTTTCGCTGATTATTTCACTTGTTATCGGCTGGTTGTTTCTGCGAAAGAAAATTTATTAGCCTAAATCTCATCCTGATGCACGGTTTCAATGTAAGGGTCTACGGAATTTTATTGGGGAAGAACAACGAATTACTTGTAAGCGACGAATATATCCGGGGCGGTTATTACACCAAGTTTCCGGGCGGCGGACTCGAATTTGGTGAAGGCACGCGGGATTGTTTGAAAAGGGAATTCATGGAAGAAATGTCGCTAAACGTTTCAGTTGGCGAACATATCTATACCACCGATTTTTTCCAGATGAGCGCCTTCAACCCGGATCACCAGATCATATCCATTTACTATTTTGTTAAGCCTCTTGAGGATATCCGGGTTCCTTTACGTACCAAACCCTTCGATTTTGACACAGATCAGCTAAAGATCTATGAAGAAAAGGGCGAAATTGAGACCTTTCGGTTTATTCGCCGGGAAGAACTCAGCGAGGACGATATTACCCTTCCCATAGATAAGATCGTGGTGAAAATGCTGCTTGAAAAGCTTGGCTGACGCCCTCAAACTGGCTTCTCGCCGGAGTTGTTATTCTATCGGGAGTATATTACCTTTGCCAAAATTTAATTTTTCGAATATGTCTACAACAACATTAAACGTTGATTTCACCTTACCCTATAAAGTAAAAGATATCAGCCTCGCTGAGTGGGGGCGCAAGGAAATCCGCCTGGCTGAAGCCGAGATGCCTGGTCTGATGTCATTAAGAGAAGAGTATGGCGCCAGCCAGCCTTTGAAAGGTGCCCGGATCGCAGGATGTCTGCACATGACAATACAGACTGCAGTTTTAATCGAAACCCTGGTGGCACTGGGAGCTGAAGTAAAATGGAGTTCATGTAACATATTTTCAACACAGGATCATGCAGCAGCGGCTATCGCAGCAGCAGGAATCGGTGTTTATGCCTGGAAAGGACAGACACAGGAAGAAGCTGACTGGTGCATCGAGCAGACTTTGTTCTTTGGCAAAGCTGATCGTCCTTTGAACATGATTCTTGATGACGGTGGTGACCTTACCAATATGGTATTTGATAAATATCCTGAGTTTGTTCAGCATATCCGCGGTCTAAGCGAAGAAACCACCACTGGTGTTCACCGTCTGTACGAGCGTATGGCTAAAGGCACATTGCCAATTCCTGCCATCAACGTAAATGACTCTGTTACCAAATCAAAATTCGATAACAAATACGGTTGTAAAGAATCACTGGTTGACTCTATCCGCCGCGCTACCGACGTAATGATGGCCGGAAAGGTTGCTGTTGTTGGTGGTTACGGTGACGTGGGTAAGGGTTCTGCTGAAAGTTTACGTGGTGCCGGTGCGCGCGTAATCGTTACAGAAATCGATCCTATCTGCGCCCTTCAGGCTGCAATGGACGGATTTGAAGTAAAGAAAATGATTGATGCAGTGAAAGAAGCTGATATCATCGTTACTGCTTCCGGTTGCCGCGACCTGATCACTGAAAAACATTTCCGTGCAATGAAAGACAAAGCGATCGTTTGTAACATCGGTCACTTTGATATCGAGATCGACATTGCCTGGATCAATACCAACTACGGTCATACAAAAGATACCATCAAGCCACAGGTTGACCTGTACAATATTGATGGAAAAGATATCATCATTCTTGCTGAAGGCCGCCTGGTAAATCTTGGTTGTGCTACTGGTCACCCAAGTTTTGTGATGAGTAACTCATTCACCAACCAAACGCTTGCACAGATTGAACTCTGGACAAATCATTCAAGCTACGAAAACAAGGTTTATGTGCTTCCTAAACATCTGGATGAGAAGGTTGCACGTTTGCACCTTGCCAAAATTGGTGTTGTACTGGAAGAATTAACAACAGAACAGGCAGAATACCTGGGTGTTCCAAAAGCAGGTCCATTCAAATCTGATCATTACAGATATTAATCATCTCCTTTTCGCAATAGATCCCGGATTTCGATCCGGGATTTTTTTTTGCCTCCGAAGCAATAAACCTGTCTGTGTTTACCGGTTATGCTTATACGTTAGTAAGCCGGGTATGATTGAAACTTAAGTCAGCAACACCGGGTGGCACCAAAGTTGATGCAGGTCTGTAAACTTTGTATATGTATTCAACCGAAATAAAAGCCCAGGAACAGGCAATCTGCCATTTGTTTTTTCACTGTTGTCTGAAAGACAATGTATTCAGCGACCCGGAACTTACAGAAGTTTCGTCAAGACTTGTGGACGTTGGATTATACAAAACACTTGACTTCAAAACAGAAGTGCAGCGTTACCAGGCTTATAAAAGCACCATTACCGATGAAGCAGCTTATCTTGAATTTTTAGTGAAAATGATTATGCCGGTAAACAATCTGGCTTTGTATTCATATTGTGTGGAACTGATATTGAGCGATTCAACACTTTCTGCGGGCGAAGAAAGCCTTATGCTGAAACTGGCGGTATTGCTGGATATTTCTCCCGAAGAGCAATCAGTAACCAAAAAACTGGTGGCCCAAAGAAAGGTCGTGAAAAGCGAACATATCGTTTAACATATCAGCTTTCGTCCCTCTTTTGAGATTCCTTATAGCGGTAGGCCAGTTTGCCTGCCGCTATTTTTTTGCCCGTGTTTTCGGCCCAGCAATAGGTAAACATGGCGCCATAATAGAATATAAAAGACACATAAAAAATAAAAAGCAGCACCAATACAAAGGAACCAGCCGCACCATAAATGTTCTGGATATTACTCAACTTCAGCATGGCCCCAAGAATCAGCTTACCGGCAGTAAATAAAACGCCCGTGAACAAGCCACCGGTAAATGCAATTTTCCATTGTGGCCGTCCTTCGGGCAGTAATCTGAACAACACCGAAAACCAGACTGTTACAATGATCAGGGACACAACCTGGTTCAAAAGAATTACTACAAACGAACCAGCGTTTGACCACAATTCTTTGATATACTCATTCAATATCGCCTGTGCGGCTTCCACAAGCAATCCTGCTACGAACAACACTCCTGTCATCACAAGTATAATCAATGCTTTTAACCTGGGGATCAGCTTTTGAGATACGTTTCTTCCCTTCTCGGGGCGAAGGTTCCAGAGTTGGTTGATTGATTCGCGGATGATCTTAAAAACAGTTGTAGCCACAAACATCAGGAAAATAAATCCGCCGATTGCAATGAACCAGTTGACGGCAAGCTGCCGGAATCCCTGCAGGGTGTCCATAATCTGCTTAACACTGTCGCGTCCAAAAAACGCCCCCAGGTGTTCCGCGAGCCGGTCATTCATCGCCCGCTCTTCCAGTACCAGCCCCAGCGTTTGGGTTATGATAATCAGTATTGGGGGTAAGGCAAATGTGGCAAAAAAAGCCGTAGCACCAGCCAGCCGCAATGGGTCGTTGCGGCGGAAGGTTATATAAGCATCCTTCAGCGATCGTGTAAAAACGGAGAAACTATCTGATGGCATGTTTATTTTATTATCATTCAAAAATCGTGTTATGCAGAACGAACAGGCAGGCAAACAACAGAACAACGATTTGCCGGAATCCAAAAAAGATAAAGCAAAACTAAAGCCGGAAGTCACTACCATCGACTTGCCGGAAGTGAAGGATATTCCCGGCCAGGAAAATATAACGGTGCCGGATATGCGCGAAATGCAGGACACTACCATCAGCTCAGCTGATGAAGAGGCCGAGGACCTTCTGGCAGGTGTAAACAGTGATGAAGACACCCGCGATGCTGACAGCCAGGTTACTGATGATGAACGCACCCAGCCGCGCAAAAGTGATCCTGTTTCCGCTACTAAACAGGAACACAACAAATCGTCAAAAGGCAAATAATCAGGATACTCATATAATTAATGCAGATGTTATTATCGTTAAGAATTCTGGCTGTGGCCTCAGTAATGGCCGCAACCGTTGGCTGTGGTGGAAATGACGAAAAGGCCGCCGCGGGAGCTGACAGCACCAGCGTTATCACTGAAGCCGGCAAATATCGTGATACCACCACCCTGCCACCACCTTTCGCAACTGAATCGGTTAAGAACTTCAGCAAGGTTATTGGCTGGGACAAAGGGCGCACACCGGTGGCGCCGGCAGGTTTTACCGTCACAAAGTTTGCGGATAGTCTCGAAAATCCACGCTGGGTATATGTTGCACCAAACGGGGACATCTTTGTTGCCGAATCCGCAACGGTGGTTAAGGGTGTAAAAAAGGTCGAAGCAGAAATCTCCGGGAAAGCAGCCTCTCAGAATATGGGAAGTAGTGCCAATCGCATCACCTTGTTCCGTGATGCAGATAAAAACGGAATTCCCGAGAGCCGCCATGTATATCTTGCCGGCCTAAACCAGCCCTTTGGCATGCTTACATTAAACGATAAGTTTTATGTTGCCTGTACGGATGGGCTATTGATGTATCCTTATGTGGCCGGCGACACAAAGATGAAATCGCCGGGTAAAAAAATTGTAGTGCTTCCCGCAGGTGGTTATAACAATCACTGGACGCGTAATATTATTGCGGGTAAAAACGGCGACAGGATTTACATCTCAGTTGGATCAGGCAGTAATGTGGCTGAACACGGACTGGAAAATGAGGTACGTCGTGCCAATATACTTGAAGTGAAACCCGATGGTTCAGAAGAAAAGATATATGCAAGCGGTTTAAGAAATCCTGTGGGAATGGACTGGGCACCCGGCTCAAACACATTGTGGACAGCCGTCAATGAACGCGACGGCCTGGGTGATGAATTGGTACCCGACTATATAACCGGCGTGCAGGAAGGTGCTTTTTACGGTTGGCCATTTGCCTATTTCGGGCCAAATGAGGATCCGCGTATGAAGGAAAAACAACAACCTGAACTTGTGAAAAAGACTATCAAACCGGATGTTCCTTTAGGTAGTCACACTGCTTCTCTCGGCCTGACCTTCTACGACAAATCGGCGTTCCCCGCCAAATATCATAACGGGGCCTTTGTGAGCCAGCATGGCTCCTGGAACCATTCGAAGCTAACAGGATACAAGGTGGTTTTTGTTCCCTTTGCCGGTGGCCAACCGTCCGGACCTCCCGAAGATTTTTTAACTGGTTTTATTGCCGCAGAGGGTAAAAATGATGTGTATGGCCGACCCGTGGGACTGGCCGTACTTGATGATGGCTCGTTATTAGTTACCGATGATGCATCAAACACAATCTGGAGAGTAAAGGCAGGACAATAATTCCCAGCTTCCCAAATCCGGAAAACCGCTCCCGATACGGGAAAACAATAATGAAACGCAGGTTCATGATCGCTTGCATTTCAATTATTTAAATACGGGCACACCAATTGTTTCTTTTTGGCATCTTGTAAGTGTTGAACTGTACCCGTATGAACCAGAATACCCGGACCCAAACTGAAAACACCCTTCATAATTCCCGCCAGCAAAGCTCTGTCAGGCAATTCCTGATGGTTAGCCTGATTCCGCTGCTGGTCATCCTTTTTGTGCTGTTATCGGCATCTGTGTCTGCACAATTCCGGGTAAACGAAATCATCACAGATTTTAACGGCTATTGGAAATCGGAAAGCGGGGCCATCAACCCGGTAAAGCCCGACAACTCTCACAATCTTTTATCGTTTAGTTATTATGGCAGACGGATCTCGACAGGCGTTGCAGATACTATATTACAGGCAAGAGGTCTTTCCTTCATCAGCGGTGACTATCGTGCGTTGCCGGTTCAGTCCATCAGCGGAGCCGTAACTTCCAATACAAAAATTGGCGTTGGAGCTCGGTATGACGGAGTCGTTAACGGGAAGGGCCCCACACCTTTAAGAAATGATATGGCTTATTATCTTTCTGACGGAGCAAAGGGACTCGATATCGGAACCTGCGTAGCTAATGTTCCACGTGGTATATTGAATTTCGGCGTGAGCAATATTGCAGTAAGTGCACTTAACGATAGTATTCCGGATGTTGTTATTACTCAAACTGCGGACCCGTCTTCAACTGATATCGACAGATATGAATTTACCGATATTAACGGCGCACGTGTAGGAAATGCTGTAGACATTGTGTTGAGCAATATTCCATCCGTCGGCACCTGGGTCGCAGATTTTTATGAAGCCAGCACTAATCCCATGGCGCTCACTACCGGATTTACACAAACTGAGCGTGGCTTACGGTTATGGGCAGCCGATTTTAGCGTGTTTGGAATTAACGCCTCGAATATCTCGCAGGTAGCTTATTTCCGTATCCACCTGAATGGCAATAGTGACGTAGCCTTTGTAGCTTATAACAACAGGGCGATTAACGTGAACCTGGTATTGCCAAGCGAGCTGATCTCATTTTCAGTAAAAGCAGGCAAAGAGCACACAGCCATCACCTGGGCAACCGCGAGCGAATCAAACAGCTCCAGGTTTGTTGTAGAAAAAAGCGAAAATGGCTCCGACTTCATCGCTGTTGCAACACAACCGGCACAGGGAAACAGCAACACGATCCGCGCGTACAGTGCCAATGTAGATGCGATCAGTGGCACTTCCTGGTTCCGTCTTAAAATGATAGATATTGATGGCAGGTTTACCTATAGCAAAGTAATCACGCTGCACGCACCGGCCAGGGAAATATCTCTGAACGCCTATCCAAACCCGGCCACCAGTTCTGCAATGTTGAACCACCCCCCTGCTACGGGTACAGGGAGTATAGTCATTTATAACCTCCAGGGGATAGCGCTCAAATCAGTAAAACCGACCGGTACAGCCACAAGAATGGACCTCACGGGGCTTTCAGCGGGAAACTATCAGGTCGTATTCAGGGCAAAAGACCAGATTCACAACACCAGTCTCATCGTACAGCGGTAAGTGCCTTAAAGGATGGCAGGGTTATTGAAAAACATCAATAAACATTGTTCACCTTAAATGTACTTATATGAGTTTTCAAAATGTTTTGATCGGAACATTGGCAGGATTTGCAGCGGGTGTAGCAGTAGGTATGCTTACCGCACCGGACAAAGGCGTTGAAACACGGCAGCGGATTGCAGGCTCGGCCGACGAATTCAAACGTAGGTTCCGCCGTTTTCAAAGCACCGGCATGCATGAACTGGAAGAATTAAAAAATATGTTTCAACATGAGGTGCATGGGCTACAGGAAGATGTAAGAGCAAGGGTGCTCTCGCTGATTGAGGCGGCTAAAAACGGCACCAATAATGTTAAAAATCAGATCAGCGCAAACTGATCCACACATGTAAAATTAACCAGCGAGGTTGCCAACAGGCAACCTCTTTTTTTGTTAAAGAAGGCTTCACGAAACTTTATGTCAGATCTTTGTTATCATTAAAACCATTGAATGATCATCCAGGCATACAACTTTTTGGCATCATGGCAACTGTTTCCCGAGAAAGGCGAATACACATCAGGCAACCGGCCAAAATCAGGTTACTATCGCATCGGAGCATCAGACGACAAAAACAGGCTCAATATCGAGCACACCTGGGTCACACTTGAAGACGATGCCTTTAATGCTTCTTTTTCAATTATACCCGATGGAGATTTATATGAGTTTGAAAATGCTGCACTGGCATCTCATTACCGTGCGATGATTACCGATAGCAGCAATTTTGACATCCGGTTTTACAAGGGCGACACAGAAAACTTACATGTGCTGCATCATATCACACCCAACGGCATGCTGAAGATCGTACAAACCGGTATTGGTGCGGATGGCGCGGGGTTTACCAATACAGAAATTTATCACAAGCAAATGAATGTGCTGCCATATGCGGCATCAGTTGCAGGTGCCATCATCCGACCCACAGAGGAAGGCATGATCCGTCATAAGGCGCTTACTGCCATGGAAGAGCAAACGAATCTTCAGATGGATCAGATCAAGCGACAAATAGAACTACTGGCGCTTCAGGCACGCGAAATAGTGGCGCGCAAAGAACTCTCCATGCTTATCTATAACGCGAAACTTAGTTTCACTCCAGTGATCGGCCAGGTATATTATCTCTACGAAAAAAAATCAGGCGAACACCAGGTCTCAATGATCAGTCCACGTGAATGGGGAAATGGTAGTGGCCCTTTTAAAAACTTTGTCGCCAAAGTACGCTTGCTTGCAGATCATACATGGATAGAAGTTGAGTAACTGTCGATTGTATTTTTTGTACTAATTTCCGACCCTGTTAAGCGCAACTTAATTATGATTGACCTTCGATCGGATACTGTGACCAGGCCAACTGCGGCCATGTTAGATTTCATGTTTTCCGCAAAAACAGGCGATGATGTTTTTGGAGAAGATCCTACTGTAAATGAATTGGAAGAATACGCTGCCGGGCTATTTGGCATGGAAGCCGCACTCTATTGTCCTACAGGAACGATGTCGAACCAGATTGCTATAAAAGCACATACGCAACCGGGTGACGAAGTAATCTGTGACAAGACTGCACATGTTTACCAATATGAAGGTGGTGGTATTGCATTCAACTCCGGTGCGCAGGTGCGCCTGCTGGAGGGTGATCGTGGCAGGTTTACAGCCGCAATGGTGCAGGCAGCAATTAACCCTGACGATGTTCACAAAGCCAACACTTCTTTGGTTTGTCTCGAAAACACATCAAACCGTGGCGGGGGAAGTTATTATGATCTCAGCGAGATCCGCCTTATCCGTGAAACTTGTGACAGACACGGTCTCTCGTTACACCTGGACGGCGCAAGATTGTTTAACGCATTGGTAGCAAGTGGTGAATCACCCGCTGCTCATGGCAGGTTGTTTCACTCAATTTCTATCTGCCTTAATAAGGGCCTTGGTTGCCCGATCGGCAGTATACTTATAGGTAGCCGCCAGTTTATAAAAAAATCGCGTCGCATACGCAAAGTGTTTGGTGGTGGAATGCGCCAGGCTGGATTTATGGCAGCAAGTGGTTTGTATGCATTGAAACATCATGTTGAAAGACTTGCGGAAGATCATGCACATGCACGCGCGATCAGCGAAGCCTTAAAATCAAAATCATTTGTAAAGGATATACTCCCGGTATCGACCAATATTATCATTTTTGAACTGGAAGAAAATAAATCGCCCGCAGAACTTGTGGCGCAACTGAAAGAACAAAATATTATCTGTCTTGCCATCTCTCCTACCCAGGTGCGAATGGTGATTCATCTTGATATAACCCCTTCGGATATTCAAAAAGTAATTGAGGTAATCAATTCATTATAACAAAAAAATGCAGCATGTTCCAAAATATAGATCCAACAACAACCAGGGCCTGGCAACTGTTACTTTCGCATAAAGAAGATATAGCCTCACAACAAATAAAAAAACTGTTTGCTGATGAACCCGGCCGCTTCTCACGGTTTAGTATAACCGATAACGGGTTGTTGTTTGATTATTCAAAGAACCTGATGTCGCAAACGACTGTAAACTTATTGTTGCAGTTAGCGGAAGAGTGTCGGTTGCAGGAAGCCATAGCTGCACAGTTTTCTGGTGAAGCCATTAATGTAACAGAGGGTCGTTCTGTGCTGCATACAGCATTGCGGAACTTCGACAATAAACCCATTCTTGCAGAGGGTAAAGACATCATGCCGGCCATCAATAAAGTGCGCGGGCAGATGAAGACTTTTTGCAACAAGGTACATTCGGGTGAATGGAAAGGCTACACAGGTAAACGTATCCGGTACATCGTGAATATCGGAATCGGCGGAAGTGATCTGGGGCCACTGATGGTAACAGAAGCGCTGAAACCATACCAGGTAAATGGAATTGAAGCTTTTTTTGTTTCAAATGTGGATGGCACTCACATGGTGGAAACCCTGAAAAAGGTGAACCCGGAAGAAACGATTTTTCTTGTGGCATCAAAAACCTTTACTACACAGGAAACCATGACGAATGCAAGAACCGCACGTGAGTGGTTCCTGCAATCTGCCGTTGATGAAAAGCACATTGCGAGTCACTTTGTAGCCTTATCAACCAATGAAAAAGATGTGGTGAAATTTGGTATTGACAGCAATAATATGTTTGTGTTCTGGGATTGGGTCGGGGGTAGATATTCTTTATGGAGCGCTATCGGACTTTCAATCGCTTTGAGTATTGGCTATGACAATTTTGAGGCCCTCCTGAAAGGCGCACATTATACCGACATGCATTTTCAAAAGGCTCCGCTTGCTGAAAACATACCGGTAATTATGGCGCTGGTCGGCATCTGGTACACCAATTTTTTTGGTACACAAACCGAAGCCATCCTGCCTTATGATCAATACATGCACAGGTTCCCCGCATACTTTCAACAGGGCAACATGGAAAGCAATGGCAAAAGCACCGACCGCAATGGTCAACCCGTCAGTTATGCAACAGGTCCGGTTATCTGGGGAGAGCCCGGAACAAACGGGCAACATGCGTTTTACCAGTTGATTCACCAGGGCACGGTGATCATCCCCTGTGATTTCATTGCGCCTGCGATCAGTCATAACCCTATCGGGGATCACCATCTGAAACTGCTTTCCAATTTCTTTGCGCAGACCGAGGCCCTCATGAACGGAAAAACAAGGGATGAAGTGGTATCGGAGTTAAAAGCAGCGGGCAAATCAGATGCAGAGGTTGAAGCCATCGCGCCGTTCAAGGTATTTTCAGGTAACCGGCCCACAAATTCCTTTCTGGTCAGAAAAATTGATCCCTTTACGCTCGGTCGGCTTATTGCTTTGTATGAACACAAAATCTACGTCCAGGGCGTGATCTGGAACATTTTCAGTTTTGATCAGTGGGGTGTTGAACTCGGCAAACAACTGGCCAACAAGATTCTGCCGGAGCTGGAGAACGACGGGCCGGTAAACAGCCACGATGACTCAACGAACAACCTGATAAATTTTTTTAAGGAATTCAGAAAATAATTCCCTAACTTAAATTTTCAGCCCGCATACGACCAGTAGCGATCCGCTGAAGTTGCTCGTACCGAAGTTCACCCAATCAAATTTGTGTTACGCATGAGAAAACTGATACCGGTTTTGTTGTTAACTTTTTGTGCCTCCGCAGCATATTCGCAGTCTTCACCGGTTTCAGATCGGGCATCAAACAACGAGACGGACAGTTTCGCCGAATCGCTTCGACTGGAGATAGTAACCGATATCAAAAAAAAGCTGGCCTCTGATACCGCTCTTCAGCGCACTCAACAATCCATGAGTGAACTCTTAAAAGCATGCGGCATTCATCCGACCGTTAAGGTCTCTGCCAAGACTGACCTGGTAAGCGTTTACAAAACGGCACCGGTTACGCTTGCCAACATCATCAACGATTTCGCCAGGAACTTTATGACAACAGAAGGGATCCAGAACGAGGAGTAAACGGGATCACCTCTATTCCCGGATCAGCTTCCTGGTATATATTGTCCCTTCGTTTGTTAATTTCAGCAGGTACACGCCTGTTTTCAACTTTATTTTCTCGTTAATGCGCCAGGTCTTTTGTCCTGCCGGGATAATATCGCTCAACACCTGTCTGCCGTTGATATCAAAAACTGTGACTGTGGCATCAGTAGAAAAGGCTGCGTCGAGTGCAAGATCTATATGTTGCTTAAACGGATTGGTCAACCTCATCTGAAGATGGCCACTTGATTCATTTTTTACAATCACTACATTGCTTTTTTTCTCAAGTCCGTTTTCATCAACCTGGGCGATACGGTAGAAGTACACAGGTGCTTTTGCAGAAATATCCCTGAATGAATATTCGCTGCCCCTCCCAACGCCGGGTACGGACCCTATTTTTCTAAACGATGTGCCATCGGTTGAACGTTCGATATCAAAACGTTTATTATTTACTTCCATACCTGTTGCCCAACTGAGTACAATATCCTCTCCCGCCCTTTTGCCATTGAAATACTTCCATGATACCGGCAGTATAGCTGCAATGATCACCGGGTAATCTTCGGCCTGCCCATAAACAGGATTATAACACCCGTTTGAGATGTAAAAATCACTGTGGTAAGCAGTCGATAATTCTGTAATTACGCGCATCCGCAAAACCTGGTTAGCAATGGCGGAATTAGGCACTGTGAACGAAGCTGTCAGTTTAGTAAAAAGGGTTCCACTAAAAATATCATTGGCGTAAAAAATCCTTTCTGTAGAATTGTTGAAGTTGCCATCATTATCATAATCAATATAGACAGCTAATTGCGCCCTGTTATTATTGAACAGATCACTCGTAAATGAATAGCTGGCGTTTGGATCCAATGCAATCAGATGGAGAGGACTACCTGATTTGTTTACATAACCATTATCTGTCATGGTCAGGCCGGTCGAAAACTGCCTTTCACCTACGGCTACGCCCAATATACCTGTATACCCACCGCTTACCCCTACGGGGTCCGTTACGGGCACACAGACAGGCGGCACGGGCGCGGTAAACGAATATGGATATCCAGGTGCAATTGCCCAGGATGCCGCCAGACTGGCGCGGGAAGGCAGTGTCATTGCCGCCTGCATACGGGTTAGCTGACCAGCCGTGAACAATGTAAACTGGTTCGTATAATTCATGAAATTATGTTCCGTGTTGATGTTGTAGGGACTGCTGTTACAGGAATTTGTTTGTCCAATCCTCGATACGAACCCTGCCGGAATCGTGATCGGATCGGTATCGCATACACCATCGCCGTCAACATCACAGTTGACATTCACGGGGCAGGTAGCTCCGGAAGGATCTGCCTCATCGCCAAATGGATGTGCCAGGTTCAACGCGTGACCAATTTCGTGGGGAAGCGTTTTGGCATCACTTTTCATCTGGCTGGCAAGCATCACCGTGCCATCAGCCGCAGGCTGAAGACCGGGGAACACTGCATATCCGGCCACAAAGGTGCCTGAGCCCGCATTACCATCAATCTTATTTACCACCCAGATGTTATAATATAAACCGGGATCCCAGCGAGCCGTGTTTTTGATCTGGGCATCTGTTAAACCATTGGCCGTATTCAGACGCACACCATAATTTACATAGGTAGTGTTTGATACCAAAACCCGGTTGATACCCGTGGTAGGATTATTACCCGGATCCCTCGTGGCCAGCGCAAACCGTATTCCCGTTTCCCCGACGCCCTGTATGCCAGGATAAGTACCACTGTAAACCTGGTTCAGATAGTTGATGGCTCCCTGTATGGTAGCAGTTGAAGGGTTGAATGCAGTGCCTTCGGCGCCACCATTATGTAATACGTGAACAACTACTGGTATCGTGTACACTGCTGACTGCATACCATAATAGGCGCCAAGCATACGAGCGGCTTTCTGTTGGGCAACGATTTTTGGGAATTGCTGTTTCTGCTGTTCAGCAGCAAGCGCGTATTCCTTATCGGTAGCCAACTTTTGACGATGGAGAATATCTGTTCCGCATTGCTGGGCGATAGTAACAGACATATTGATGCACACGAACAATAACGCGCAAAAAAGGAACTTCATGGGTATCGGAGTTATTCAGGATACCCTAAAACGAATGGTGCAGTGAAATAGTATTTTACCAGCAGCTTTAAGTGACTAAAAGAAAAAGCTCCCGGGCGACCGGGAGCTTTTTCTAATATTGTTAAGTTCAGGGTTGTATTACCACTTATCGACCTCTTCGCTGCTGTTTGAAACATTAGCAGAAGCTGCGGCAGCAACCACTACTGATGGTGCAGAAGCTGCAATTGAAATTGTTTCCGGCTCAGTTTCGGTTTCAGACACCGGCTCAGTTACGCGGTCAATGCCGTCAACACCATATTCGCCATCATTTTCACCTTCAAGCTGATCATGATTGTATGCATCAAAATCAAAATCCGGCATCAGGTCAGTTTTTACGTAGTCAACTGCCTCAGTCAAAGCCTTCAGAAACTTGTTGAAATCTTCTTTGTAAAGAAAAATCTTGTGCCTGTCGTAACCATTCTCGTTGAACTTCTTACGGCTCTCAGTGATCGTAATGTAATAATCGTTCCCGCGGGTCGCTCTTACATCAAAAAAATACGTCCTTCTCTTTCCTGCCCTTATGCGCTTACTGTAAACGCTTTCCATTCTTTTTTCGTTATTGTCGTACGCCACTGTTAAAGATTTTTTTTACAGTTTTAGAATTTTTCTGTCTCGCAAAAAGTAGGCACAAATATAATATTGTTTTTGAATCGACAAAATTTCCTTAAAACTTTTTCGACATCGCTTTGTTATCCGGCGTTCTTCTCATCAACTTCATCGTCATCCTGTTCATGTCGTTGCTGATTGTACAAAAACGTGTAATAACCGTTAGCTGCAAGTAATTCATCATGTGTTCCCTGTTCAACTATTTCGCCGTCTTCCATCACAATTACTTTGTCAAAATCAAGTAGTGTAAAAATTCGATGAGTGATGATGATAGCAGTTTTGTTTTGAAGGAACCGATTCAGGTTGGTGAGGATCTCCTTTTCTGTTTTTGCATCAACTGCGCTTAGACAATCATCAAACAAAACAAATTCGGGGTTGCCAATCAATGCCCGGGCAATTGAGATCCGTTGTTTCTGGCCACCACTAAGGGTTACACCACGCTCTCCTACCAGCGTTTCATATTGTTTGCTGAAACCCATGATCTCTTTGTCTACGTATGCATTCACGGCGGCAGCCTTTACTTCTTCCATCGTGGCATCAGGTTTTCCGAAACGAATGTTGTTTGCAACGGTGTCGCTGAAAAGAAAAACATCCTGGGGAACATAACTTATGCGGTTGCGTAGCCGGCTCAATTCAAACTGGCTAACCGGCACACCATTTACTTTAACACTGCCGGTACCCGGATCATACATTCGCAATAATAATTGAGCGATGGTTGTCTTACCCGAACCGGTATGCCCGATGATAGCAATCTTTTGCCCTTTGCCAATAGCGAGATTAAAATTTTTCAGGGCATGTATACCTGTGTTGGGATAAGTGAAGTTCACATTCTCAAATAATATGTCTCCCGCTACTTCGGCCTTACTTGGCTCAGCAGGATCACGGATCATTGACTTGGTATGAAGGAACTCGTTAAGTCTTTTTTGCGAAGCAGCTCCGCGCTGTATCATACTGGCTGTCCAACCTATGGCGCTGACCGGGAAAGTAAGCAGGTTGATATACATCACAAACTCTACAATGGTACTTACATACTCTCCGGAAGTATCCTGCGCAGCATATAGACCACCGATCATGATAGTAAGCAGTGTACTCAAACCAATAAGCAGGGTCATCGAAGGAAAATAGATTGACTCTACTTTCGCAAGACTGATCGCATTGCGTTTATAATCTTCACTGTTATCATTAAAAAAACGGTACATCGCGCTTTCCTGGACAAACGATTTGATCACCCGGATTCCGGAGTAAGACTCCTGAGCATTGGTGGTGAGATCAGCAAGCTTAGCCTGGATGTTTTCACTTTTTTTGTTGATGATTGTATTCACAATATATATAGTGATGGCAAGCACCGGCAAAGGACTTAACACATAGAGTGTTAGCAGAGGATCTTTTTTAAACATATAAAAAAGACAAAAGGAAATCCGGAACACAAGGTTAACCAGGTACATGATGGCAGGGCCCGTGTACATCCGTACACGGCTCACATCCTCGGCGATGCGGCTCATCAGGTCGCCGGTGCTGTGTGTTTTATAAAAATTAGCGTCCAACGTGAGATAATGCGAAAACACCTCATCTTTCTGATCAAACTCAATATGACGGCTCATCACGATGATGGTTTGCCGCATAAGAAAAAGAAAAAATCCACTTAGAACCGCGAACACGAGGATAGAAGCTCCGAAAAACCCAATACGCTGTCCAAAGCTCAGATTATGGGAATTGAGTTCATTGATGAACATGTGCACCAGCGGATCGTAATTACTTAGCCGGTGATTAGCTGTATTTTCCCCCGCGTAATCCTGGATCATATTAAATATGTATCCCGTAACCTGGGGTGCCAGAATCGCGAAATAGTTGGAGAGGACTATAAATAAAATACCAAAACCAAAGCGGTATTTATATTTCCAGAAGTATTTATTGAGTGCCGAAAGATGTTTCAGAAGCTTTTTTGGCAAAGCTAAGCAAACATGATTAAAGGTGAAGCCTGGTTTGATAAGCGGGGATGCGGTAACAGTTTTGATGTGATAAGTATATTCACAAAAATCTTTGCTATGCGTTTCGCCTTCCTGTTAACAATGTTTGGTTTGTTTTTGATGCCGGGCCATGGCCAGGAAAGATATAAGGACGAAGTATTTACAAAGGTTAACCGGGAGCGGAACATTTACTACGGACCGGATGCACCACGGGTTAAACGAAACATGCTGGATCTGTACACCCCAAAAAATGATACCGCTTTGAACCGCCCTCTTATCATACTGTTTCATGGTGGCGGTTTTAAATTCGGATCGAAAAATAACAGCAGGATGCGGGTCTGGGGAAAACAGTTTGCGAAAAAAGGTTATGTGTGTGCCGCCGTCAATTACAGAAAACGAAAAGGCAAACCGCTGCAGCATTTTCCCGACCTCGCTTTAGCATGTCTCACCGCTGTTGAAGATGCGCTTACAGCTACCAAATACCTGAAACAACATGCCGCGCAGTTTGGGATTGATCAAAGTAAAATCGTGTTGGCTGGTCATTCGGCCGGTGGAATGATTGCGCTGCAAGCGGTGTACAGCAACCCCGGCGATATCTATTCACTGGTTCAAAAACAGGGTCCGGCTGAAGAAAGACCGGACGCGGAAAAACACAACCCGGCAGGGATTGCTGCCATCATCAATTTCTGGGGTGCAATTTTTGACACAACCTGGCTGCAACATGCATCGGTTCCAATAGTTAGTGTGCATGGCAGCCGTGACAGGATCGTGCCTTTCAATTTTACAGATAACAACCTTTTTGGAAGTGCTGCAATTCAGCGTAATGCTTCGCGCGCAGGAACGCCGACAGCTTTAAAGGTGTATGATGGGTATGGTCATGAACTACAAAAACATTTCAATCCTTTATATGCTGGTTCCAGGGCCAAAAAAAGGTGGCGGGAAGCGGGCACATTTGCAGCGGGGTTTTTATTTGAACAATTCTGGCCCGGGAATGTTGGTTCTCAGTAGTTGACCGGTTGAAGAAATAGCCCTGCCGGCCGTTTGGGTCGTTTTTTCATAACCCCTATCTTTACCGGTACCCCGTAGCCGCTAAACGACAAATTTTACTATTTTGATATTTTCTGATGAATTGAAGCGTAGTACAGCAACTGCGCACCTCGGGCTTGAGAGAAGAATAATTCCTCATCTCAAAAAAATCCGATCGAAGGATGATTACATACGGTTTCTTGATTATCTGCACAGTTTTTATGATGCACTGGATCAAAGATTGCAACCCTGGTTTTCCGAACCTGGCCGGGTGTCTGACGCCGCTAGGATCAGGCAGGATATAAGGCAACTGGATCCTGGCTTTGAGTTTACTGTACGTGAAAGTGTGGAGGTACCACAGGTGGATTCTTACGAACGTGCTTTAGGTGTTATGTATGTATTGGAGGGTTCCACTCTTGGCGGACAGATCATTTCCGGCATGCTGACAAAACAGTTAGGCGATATAAGTAACGCTTACACGTACTATAATCCCTATGGCGAAAGCACCTTTGAAAAATGGAACCATTTCAAGGAAAAGCTCAACCAACCGTTTACACCTGAACAGCAGCAAGAAATGATTGCGGCCGCCAATGAAACATTTAAAACCCTAAACACCTGGATGGCTGACTATGGATCAATTGAAGCATAAAACCTACGACTCAGAATTTTGTGGCAATATTCCAATTCATCTTATTAACGTGATCCAGTCTTATGGTGCGTTGATTGTTTTGGGAAAAGAATCGCTCGATATCATTCAGATCAGTGTGAATATTGATGCTATCCTGGACGTACCTGCCGAGCAACTGGTTAACACAAAATTTACAGACTATCTAGATCAGTCGGCGCAACAACAACTAACCGAAAAAGTTGCGGTTGACGGGTCCGGCAAAACACCTTTTATACTTAATATCAACAAAAAGGAGTATTGGGTTGTATTGCATCATACGTCCGATTACCTGATGCTGGAGATAAATTTTCACCAGGATGGCAAAGACAGCAATTCATTTATTGATGTATACCAGGATCTGAAAGGAGCCATAGCCGCCATTGAAAAATCAGATAGTATCATTGAAGCCGCGACAATAACCGCGCGGGAACTGAAAAAAGCCTCGGGATTTGATAAGGTGATGATTTATCGGTTTGATGAACACTGGAATGGGCACGTGCTAGCCGAAGAACGTGAAACTGATATGGAAACTTATCTCAACTTTACATTCCCGGCTTCTGATATTCCGAAACCTGCACGAGACATTTATTTCAAGAACACTTACCGGTTTATTCCTGACCGGGATTATAAACCTGTTAAGCTGTACCCGGTCATCAATCCAAAGATCCAGGCTTTTATTGACCTGTCGGATTGCAACATCCGTGGTGTGAGTGCTGTACATGTTGAATACCTGAAAAACATGAATGTTATGGCATCTATGTCAACCAGGATATTAAGTGATGGTGAACTCTGGGGTTTGATCGCATGTCACCATAAGACCGTCAAACCCATGAGCTTTAAGGTTTGCGTGATTTTTGAACTATTGTCGAACATCATTTCATTAAAGATCAACGCGCTCACCAGGAATGAAAAATTAATACTTGACAACCGGTTGAAGGACATGTATGCGTCCATAGTTGAGCAGATCTTCAGAAACCGAGAAACGACAGGACCTGTATTGAGTGGATCACCTGCAATACTTGATTTGTTTTCTGCCGGTGGCGCCGTTATTGCACACCGGGGTAAACGGGTCATGATGGGTGTTACTCCCCCACCGCATCATATAGATGATCTCCTGTTGTGGCTGGATGCCAAACATATCACAGCACCTTATTCCACAGATAGCCTGGCACGGGAGTTTGATGGAGCTGATCAATACAGGTCCTCTGGCAGTGGTTTGCTGGTAATCCCTATTGATAGCAGGGCCGGTGAATTTATACTTATTTTCCGGCCGGAAACCTTGCAGGTGACCGATTGGGGCGGCGACCCGGAGCAAAGAATAACATTCGAGAAGGACATGAAAACATACCATCCCCGTTTTTCGTTTAAGCTATGGCGTGAGCAGATTTCCGGGATATCTCTTCCATGGAAAAATGAAGAGCTTGAGCTGGCTAATCAACTCCAGTCATTCATATTGCACCATTTCTCTGATGGAAACGATAACAAATAATTGAACAAGTTAATGCCAGATGATTGCAAGAAGTGAGCATTGTATTGTAGCTATCGGAGCCTCTGCGGGAGGACTGGAAGCAATTCATGAGTTTTTTGATCACATGCCAGGCAAACCTGATGCATCTTTTATTATCATTCAACATCTTTCCCCCGATCATAAAAGTTTGCTCGTGGAACTTGTTGGCCGACATACGCAGATGACAGTGGTTGAAGCTGGTGAGAACATGCAGTTAGTGAAAAACTGCATTTACGTGATTCCGAATAATAAATTAATGACGGTTGAAAATAACCGTTTGGTGCTGGAGGCAAAAAAAGTCAACAATTCCCCTAACAATGCCATTGATTTTTTTCTTTTATCGCTAGCCGCAGAGAAAAAACACAGAAGCATCGCGGTAATCCTTTCGGGAACCGGTTCCGATGGCACAAGAGGCATTGAGGCAGTGAAAAAAGCAGGTGGGCTGGTGATTGTTCAGGACCCTGAAACCGCCAAATTCAATGGCATGCCAAACAGCGCCATTCAATCGGGTCTTGTTGACCAGGTACTTGCGCCGGCCGATATGCCGGAAGAAATATTAAGACACCTGGCCGAACCGGTGTTACACGAAACACAACCAATCAGCGAAACACAGCTGGAAGAAATTTTCAATATTGTTCATAAAGAGGCCGGAAACGATTTCCATCTATATAAACTGCCCACTATTTCGAGGAGAATATTTCGCAGAATGGCCATGTTGGAAACTGAGCATATTGATAGTTACCTAGAGATATTACGTGCCGATCCGGTCGAGCGACAACATCTCGCTAAAGATTTCCTGATAGGTGTAACAAAATTTTTCCGTGACAACGAAGCGTTTGAGTCGTTGAAAGACCAGGTATTGCAGCCGCTTATCCGAGGCAAAAACGAAGGTGATACAATTAAACTTTGGGTTTGTGCCTGCAGCACGGGCGAAGAAGCTTATTCACTGGCAATAATGATAGATCACCTGCTTACTGAAGCAAATAAAACGGTCGACGTAAAGATCTTTGCTACCGATATTGATGAAGCCGCTCTTGATATTGCCGGCCGTGGTTGTTATCCTGCTTCGGTAGAACGTGATATCCCGGAATACCTGTTGCGCAAATATTTTTTGAAAAAAGGCAGCCAGTACCAGATCATACCCGCGATCCGGAAACAGATTGTGTTTGCAAAACATAACGTATCAAAAGATCCGCCGTTTATAAATAATGACCTTGTCTCCTGCCGCAATATGTTGATCTATCTGGGCCCTGTATTACAGCAAAAAGTGCTTGCTGTGTTATTATATGGGGTTATGGTAAATAAATATCTTGTATTGGGTCCCAGTGAAACCATTGCAAACCAGAAAGACGATGTGATAGAACTAAACCCAAAATGGAAGATTTATCGCAAACAACGCGAAACAAAAATTTTGGGTCAGTTTTCGCCTGAACGTACAGATGCACGGATCAGCAAAACGGATCAGTCGTTCGGACTGTCAGCTCCTGAACGGCCAAAGGTAATCTGGGATGATCTGAAACAGGTTTTGAATGATGACCTTCACTTTGCAGCTTTTTATATAGATCAGAATTTCAACATCAGGGACTCAGCAGGGAACTATTCAAGATTCCTGAGTATGCCCCGAAAGGTATTGCAGTTGAACCTGCTTTCCATGGTACCACAGGAACTCTACCTGATGTTGGGTGCCGAGATAAGAAAGGCAATAAAACAGAACCTGGTGGTTCAACTGCCTAACATCCGTTTATTGAAAAACGACCTTGTTTATTCCTGGCACATACTTATAAAACCAACGGCACCATTTACACTTGTAGTAATCTCAGAAACCGAGGTAATGAAGGCGGAAGCACAGGAACATGCTATCAGTACGCTTCCCGGTAATCTGAACGATGAATACATCCGTTCGCTGGAAAGCGAGCTTACTGATGTTAAGGGCCGGTTGCAGTTTGCTATTGAGGACCTTGAGTCTACCAACGAAGAGTTGCAATCCAGCAATGAAGAATTGCTATCTGCCAACGAAGAGTTACAATCGAGCAACGAAGAACTGCAGTCGCTGAACGAAGAGTTACATACATTAAACACCGAACACCAGTTAAAGATCAAGGAACTGGTTGAATTGAACGATGATCTTAACAACTATTTCCGCAGCGTAGATATTGGACAGATCTTTCTTGATACGTCGCTGAATATCCGCAAGTTTAACGCTGCTGCTGCTTCAACAGTTAATTTGATTGAAGCAGACATAGGCAGGCCGATACATCATATTTCAAATAACATCAAATATGATCACTTTATTCGCGACCTGCAAACGGTTCTGCATGGTAATGAGGTGATGGAAAAGGAAGTTGCGCTCACCAGTGGTAAACAAATGTTGATGCGCATGATGCCCTATCTTACCCAGGATAGGTACAATCGCGGGGTGATCATTTCATTTGTAGATATCACTTTAATCACCAATCTTAACAACATTATCCGTGGAGTTTTAAATTCAAACCCAAGTGTTATCCTGGCTTTCGAAGCCGTTCGCGAGCGCAACAAAATTGTTGATTTCAGACTTACTACCGCCAATCCTGCCGCTAAAGTTTTATTACCTGAGGGTGAACCTGTAGGGCTCTCATTACTGCATGACGTACCACTCCTGGCGGAAGAAGGTTTCTTCGAAAAATTCCGGGATCTTGTTGAAAAAAATCTGACGCTAAACACAGATGTCTATATCAAGGTATCCAATAGCTGGTACAACCTTGTCGCCGCCAGGATGATGGATGGATTGGTTGCTACTTTTACCGACATCACTACCAAAAAGATTTCTGAAGAAAAAATCCGTAAGAGTTATGTTGAACTGATAATGGTAAAAGACAATCTGAAAGTTATCAATGAACAGCTTGAAAATAAGGTAACCGAAAGAACCAGGGCCCTGGCCGCAAGTGAAGAACGATTCCGGCTGGTGGCACGTGCAACCAACGATGCGTTGTGGGACTGGGATCTTATCAATAACAAAACCTGGTGGGGAGAAACATTTTATAAGTTGTTTGGCTATGAAGATATGGCCCAGGATACTGACCGCAATTTCTGGTTAGATAAAATACATCCGGACGACAAGCAATCTGTACAGAACAGTCTTAACCAGGCAATAAACAGTAACAATACCCAGTGGAGCCAGGAGTACCGGTTTTTACGGGAAAACGGCTCATATGCGCATATACTAGACCGTGGGTATATCCTGCACGATGAATTTGATACCCCATATCGTATGCTGGGTTCAATGTTTGATTTGACCGAACTGCGCCAGGCGGAGCAACAGGTGGCGAGTTCAATAGCGCAACGCAAATTCCTTGCTGAATCGATGCCGTTGATTGTATGGACGGCTGATAAGGACGGACAATTGAATTTTGTAAACAGGCAATTTGAACTTTATACCGGCGGTGATTATCGTACGGCACTTGGTGATGGCTGGAAAACTTTTGTCGAAGAACAGGATCTTCCCGGGCTGGTTAAAAAATTCGAAACAAGTTTATCAGAAAAATCAGATTTCAGCCAGGAGCTGCGGCTACGACACCGAAGCGGTGAATACCGGTGGAACATTCTTCGTGCGAAAGTTTCCCATTCCGAAAATGCTGAAATGCTCGATATAGTAATTACTATCAGTGATATTCACGAGCATAAGGTGATGAATGAATTACTTGAGAAAAAAGTTTTTGAGAGAACCCGGAAGTTGAAAGAGCTGAACCAGGCACTGGAAGTCAGCAATCACGACCTGTTACAATTTGCGTCTGTTGCTTCACATGATCTGCAGGAGCCTGTAAGAAAGATCCAGATGTTCACCAAATTGCTGGCAGACAAATACAGCCAGGAATTCAGCCCGGTAACCGCTGGCTACCTGTCAAAAATCATTCATGCATCAGCCAGAATGAAAATGCTGATCACAGATATTCTTAATTATTCGCGTTTAAGTGCCGCCGATAACCGGTTTTCGGACACTGACCTGAGCATTCTGCTACAGGACACGCTGGAAGATTTTGAGATGCTTATCAAAGAAAAATCTGCTGTGATAATCGCAGACCGGTTACCGGTTGTTGAAGTAATTCCGGGTCAGATCCGCCAGGTTTTTCATAACCTGATCAGCAATGCACTGAAGTTTACAGGGGAAGATAAAAATCCCGAGATTCGTATTACCTGTAGTGCAGTAAACTCCCTGGATTTTGAGGCCCCGGCGGCACCTGATGGTCAATTTTATCGCCTGGAATTCATCGACAACGGCATTGGTTTCGATGACCAGTTTGCAGGGGATATCTTTGATCTTTTTAAAAGATTACATTCGAAAGACAGGTACGAAGGAACGGGAATCGGGCTGGCAATAACACAAAAAATTGTTGAAAAACACTCGGGATTGATTAAAGCTGAGAGTAAAGACGAATTTGGTGCGCGATTTGTCATAATTTTACCCGCTAAACAAGAGCAGTACTATCCTAATCAATAAACCGATGTTAAAAAAAAGTGTCCTTCTTGCAGATGACGACATTGATGACAGGGAAATGTTTGAGGAGATTCTC
The DNA here is from genome assembly GCA_023416995.1 of Bacteroidota bacterium. Lineage (GTDB taxonomy): Bacteria > Bacteroidota > Bacteroidia > Chitinophagales > Chitinophagaceae > DATHKG01. The sequence goes on along the minus strand of JAEZGI010000040.1, from coordinate 7,884 downwards.
TCAGATAACAACCAGGTAGAGCTGGTCGGCAGTGTTGAAAACGGCCAGGAACTCCTGAGTTTTCTCACTAACGGCGAGGGGCAGCTACCCGATCTCATCGTGCTGGATCACAATATGCCAAAGATGAATGGCATCCAGACACTGGAGGCACTCAAAAAAAATGAACGTTACCAGCACATACCAGTTGTGATATTCTCGACATATTGTGACAACAAGTTGTTATCTGAGTGCACTAACCTTGGGGCCGCGATGGTTTTTACAAAACCTTCGTCATTTGATGAATACGAACAAATGATCACCGCCTTTTTGGATGTGATTCCCGCAAGCTAACCGTTTTTCCCGGTAGCCACCCACGTGATCGCCTCATCAAGTTCCCCCGGTTTGAACCCCCTGAACTCCCCGGGCATCAACAGGCTGAACAGTTTGGTGAAAGTATTGATACCTGTTGAGTCAGTGATGATTGCAGCTCTTTTCCACTTACTTATTTTTTTCAGACCCAACATAGCATCTTCCCACCACGCGCCCGTTGTGAAATTGTGCAACGGTGTATCAACCCAGAAAAGATAATTCAACTCGCCGGTTTGTTTCACCAGAGCTTCTACAGCCGGTACAACCACATTATCAAAATCATCTTTTGTAACGGCACCTGAGGCGCGAAACGCTACCATATTGGCCGGAATATCCGCAATTGGAGTAATCATATCTGTTTTTTTATTAGCTGTAAAATTTTTGTGCCTGGCCGTATGAGTGCGACAATGAAAACGAACGTTTTTTACAGCCCGAAAATCTGTGATTTGCAGACCAACAACCGTAATCATCGACCAACAACTTCATACTAACGTCAATAAACACACTAAGTACAGAATTTACATGATAAACAGCTTATGTAACATACAAAAAGACCTCCGGCAAGTATGGGAGCTGATGTACCTGATAAGATTAACTTATAAAGTTCAGTTCGCACATGGCTAATTGCAGTTGATACAACTCAGATGGCCGATTCTATGTTAGTGTATACATCTTTGCTATAGAAAAAAAAGTTAACCTCATTATGAAAAAATTAGTGCTGTCTGTTGTTGTATCCGCTGCTTTATTATCATCCTGCAAAAAAGACAAAGATGAAAACCTGTCGTACCAGGTAAATGAAGCAACATCTGTCGTATTATGGAAAGGTTCTACCTCTGCAACCTTTAACACGGGATCGTTCCAGGTGACAAGCTCGGAATTATCAACAAAAAACAATGTAATCAGGAAGGGTAAGTTTGTGATCCCGATAGTATCTATAAAGAACTTTAATTTGCCCGACGCGGTGAAAAACGATCTGTTGGACCATTTGAAAAGTGCAGACTTCTTCAACATGGCAATACATCCCAATGCAAGCTTTAATCTTACCCGTTCAACCTCGTACATTGGTAATGGAACCGAAGCAATTTCTGGCGCCAATCAATACTTTTCCGGCGAGTTCACAATGATCGGAAAAACTTTACCGGTTAGTTTTCCTGCGAGGGTAGAATTCCTTGAAGACAGTCTAAAACTCGAAGCCACTTTTAAACTTGACAGAACCCGCTGGGGAATGACCTATGCCAGCGATCCGGCTCTTGGGGATCATTATATCAACAAAGAAGTTGAGATTCATCTAAAGATTCAGGCCGGGCGGAAATAAAAACAAAGCCGATCAGTTGCTGATCGGCTTTGTTTTATCATGCATTTAATGCATCACGAAACTCACGGAGTATTTCAGATACATAATGTAATTGAACACCTATCCCTTCTGAAGGTTCAGCTACCATCTTTGCAGCAGCTATCTCCCGTTCTTTGTCAACGATAGAGAAATAAGCAAATAATTTATAGTCGCTTTCCGGAACTTCGGAAGCATAACCAGTAACTCCAATGCCATAGTCGCTGCTGAATTTATTCCTGGCATTGCTTGCAAGTTCAAAGGCAACTTTTTCAGATACACAATTTACTTCAAGGGCATGTTTAGGCTCTACATTTAACAACCGGAATTTCTGATTCGGATTATATGCAGTGATCCCACCTTCAAAAAATTCAATGGTATCCATTGTGTTTGAGAATGCAAACTGCAATAGTCCGGAGGTAACGCTTTCAGCGACAGCAACCGTTTTTTTACTCTTCAAAAGTTTATCGCGGATCGCCTGTAATACAGCATCATCAAATAACTTAAGATCACTCATTCTTTATAGACAGTTTAGACAAAAAAAGGCCAGGATTACCTGACCTTTTGCGCGTTTTACAATTAATTACAATGATTTCTGAATAGCTTTTGCAGCATCAAGATGTGAACGCAACTTAGGAAGCGTTTGATCAATGAATGCTTTCAGTTCGGCATCTTTTACATCCCTTGAACCATCTTCAAACAATTTGATTGTTTTCTCATGATCCTTAACCTGCATATCCATATAATCCTTGTCAAATTCTTTACCTGACTTTTTTGCAAGTTTGGCAGCAGCCTCTTTGTGATCGTTTGATACAGTATCAGGCAGTGTTACATTTCTGCGCGATGCAAGATCCTTCAGACCTGAGTTAGCACCGGTGTGATCGGTTACCATCATGGCTCCAAATTCTTTTACTTTTGGATTTGTTGCTTTTTCCTGGGCCATTTTGCCTGCTGCAACCTCCGCCATACCACCGTCAGCGGCTTTTACAAAAAACTCTGCGGCGTCTTCATCAACAGCTGTTGTTGCACCCGCTGCTCCGCGATCTTCAGCGTTGTCAAGTTTCGCTTCATTCGCTGAGTCCGCAGTATCTACGGCATCATTGTCTGAGGCATCATTACAAGCGAATAAGACAGAACAAAGGGCGATGAATAATGGTGTTACTTTTTTCATACTTTGAATATTAATGTTTAAGATGATGATTTTTATTTCGATCTAATCAAGATTCAGGCCACCGGCATTCGGCGCATCAACCCGGGTGTGATTTACCGGTTTAGGACCTCGTTAGCATAAATTTTGCATGGGCAAAAAACCGGGTTTCATTGATTCATTAAAACATAATCACTTATGGTTCAACGCAGCAGGCGACAGTTTTTGTCAACTTTTTCAAGGGGATTAGCAGTTTCGGCCTTTGGTATGCACGGCCTGGTAACGATTTCATCCTGTGCTTCCGAAGAAAAAAAAGAACAAAGACTGGAAGAGAAAGCGGCGGAACACGCTGCAAAAAATGCAGATAAACTTGGAATTGCGCTGGTCGGATTGGGGAGATACAGTACCGGGCAATTAGGACCGGCGCTTAAGGAAACCCAAAATTGCTATCTCGCTGGCATTGTGACCGGCACGCCTTCTAAAATACCGGAATGGCAGACCAAATACAAAATCGCCGATAAAAACATTTATAACTACGACAATTTTGATACTATCAGGGATAACCCAGATATTGACATCATTTATATTGTGTTACCTAACTCAATGCACGCAGAATACGTGGTCCGTGCTGCGGAGGCGGGAAAACATGTGATTTGTGAAAAGCCGATGGCAATAACCGTTGCCGATTGCGATCGTATGATTGCTGCCTGCAAAAAAGCCGGAAAGAAATTAAGCATTGGATACCGTTTACATTTTGAGCCACATAACCTGGAGATGATGCGGCTGACCCGCGAGAAGGTATATGGCGGACTAAAGAAAGTGATTGCAAATGATGGCATGGCAAAGGTGGAAGGATGGCGGCTCAACAAAGAACTCGCAGGCGGTGGTCCCCTGATGGATGTGGGTATCTATTGTGTACAGGGTGCACGTTACGTTACAGGCATGGAACCGATCGCAGTAATTGCAAAAGAGGGTCCGAAAACCAAACCGGAGTTGTTCACCGGTATTGAAGAATCGCTGAGCTGGCAAATGGAGTTTCCCGGCGGACTGATTGCGGATTGTAAAACAAGTTACACGGAAGATATGAACATGTTGCGGGCCGAGGCAGAGAAAGGCTGGTATGAACTCTCTCCTGCTTACGCTTACCGTGGTATTGATGGAAGAACTTCTGACGGCAAAATGAATTTCCCGGAGGTGTATCAACAGGCAAAACAAATGGATGATTTTGCAGATTGTATCATCAACAACCGCGACACACCGGTGCCTGGCGAAATGGGCAGACAGGATGTTAAGATACTTCAGGCAATCTATGAATCGATGAGAACAGGCAAACGTGTCGCCATCAACAAATCGTAAAGACATAGTTCTAATCCAGATCAGGCACAAACAATTTATATGTCAGATACATTGGTTCAAAACTACCTGTTGCAGATTCAACGGGCTTATGAAGGCGATAACTGGCTCGACGAAGACATCAATAAGAAACTTACACTTGTAGATGACCATAATGCATTTATCAAACCTGCTTCCGACATACACAGTATTGCCGAGGTGGTATCACACATTATAGAATGGCGCAAGGAACTGCTGGGTCGTCTGGAAACTGGCCGTGTACCGGTGTTAAAAATGGAATCGCCCGGAAACTGGATCCCTAACGATGTCTTGCAACAAAAAGGCTGGCAACATTTACTTGACGAATTGCAAAATACACAACGAAACATTGCTGCCCTTCTGCAGCAAAAAGACGATGCATTCCTGTCATCAGAGTGGTTGGGTGGAGAAAACTATGGATTCCTGGTAGCTGGCTGGATCGAGCATGATATCTATCACCTGGGGCAGATCGGGTTAATCTATAAGATGGTTTCCCGCACCGGCAAGTAACCTGTAAATTTCAAGTTGTGACCGTAACACGGGCTCGCCCGGTGGTACCCGCACATTATCGAGATGCTGATCAAGTGCAACCAATTTTACATTATCACGCAATTGAAGATCAATCAGCTCTTGTATTTGTTTACGCAAAGCTGCATCTTTCAACGGGAAACATACTTCTATCCGATGATAAATATTTCTTCGCATCCAGTCTGCCGACCCAAGATATATCAATGGATCACCCGCATTTTCAAATATAAATATGCGCCCATGTTCCAGGAATCGGTCAACGATCCTGTGAACGGATATGTTTGCGCTTTGCCCCGGCACACCAGGTACCAGGCGGCAGATACTTCTTACCAGCAAGGTTATCCGCACCCCGGCGTTTGAGGCCTCATACAGTTTTGTAATCAGCGTTTCATCTTCCAGGTTATTGAGTTTGATGGTGATACCTGCGGGGCGGCCAGTCTTTTTGTTCATCATTTCCTGCTCAATCAGCCTCACAAACTGCTCCAGTAAGTTAAACCTCGCGACCAGTAACTGGCGGAAAACGGAACCTGGATCCGATACTGATTTGCCATGGCTCATTAGTTGAAACAGCTTGTCCATCTCCCCCAGCAGCGTCTGATCAGCTGTGAGCAGTACATGATCAGTATAGATGCGTGATGTTATTTCATTAAAATTTCCTGTAGAAAACAAACCAATCAGCGGGCGTTCAACATCATTACGCTTGATTAAAGCGATCTTTGCATGAACCTTCAATGCCGCCTCGGTATAAATAATCTTAATGCCTGCTGCTTTCATTGCCTTTGACCAGCGGATATTATTGGCTTCATCAAATCGCGCTTTCAACTCCACCAACACAGCAACCTTTTTGCCGTTTTTAGCAGCGTTGATCAATGCATGTGCTATCCCCGAATCATTTGCTATCCGGTACATGGTAACATAGATCTCTGAGACGTTGCGATCCAGCGATGCTTCATTAAAAAAACGCAGAATGGCATCATAAGAATGATAAGGCGTATGTATGAAAATATCCCCTTCGGTTATCTTATCGAACAATGAAGTTGCTACCCTTCCCGGCACGCCGTCAAGCGGTGAAAAGGGTGAATATTCAAACGTTTTTCCGCGGAGCGGTAATGACGCCAGATCTTTCATGTGATGATAACGCCCGCCGGCTACAAGCGTGGCTTTTTTAAGCTTAAAATACTTACGGAGAAAAAGCACGTCCTCCTGTGCCATGGCCGCGTCAAAAAGAAATCGTGTTGCTTTACCATGATCTCTGCGTGAGAGTTCCTTTTCAATAACTTCTGCAGGATCCTCCGCTTCATTTTCTACTATAGTCAATGATGCATCCCTTGTAAGTTTGAAGTTGTAATCACCGTTAATAACAGCACCACTTAATATGTAATCAAGTTTGAAGCGAATAATATCTTCAACAAGAATAATGTACATTTTATCATCATGATGAAGATGATAAAAACGCCCCGCAATATCAGAAGGAATGTTGATAACGTAATAACCGGCAGATGTTACAACACATTTGTATAACTTATTATTTAGCGGGAAAAAATTTTGTTCACTTTGCAGATCCACTACCTGCAGTAACCCGGCTATACGATTAAAGAAATAAGCGGTGATGCTATCGAACAAAAAGTCCGGTGTAGGTTTGTTATATAAAAATTCAATATTATAGTTGCTTAAAGCAGGCAGAAGATTTTTTGTTATTATTTCACCAAAAAGGTTTTGTTGATGATGAATCGTGGCTGACAACCTGTGGAGTACCTGTTGATCTTCTGGTGTTGCTTTTTTCCTGGTATAAGCCGGCATCCTTACCCGGTAAAATTCATCGAGATTGGATGAGTAAATTGATAAAAAGCGGAACCGCTCCATCAGGGGAACTTCCGGATCCTTTGCTTCCAGCAAAACCCGCTCGTTGAAAGACAGCCAGCTTAAATCGCGATTAAAGAACCGGTAGTTTGTCATGCTGCGATTATCAGATTATGCTACCATACCTGGCGCACTGTGTTTTTCTTATTATTGTTTTTCCATACCGCTTTGGTGACGAAATGCCCGATAGCCGATCCTACAATCACATCACTTGCCCAGTGCCGGTTTTCATACACCCGGGATACAGCTGTAAGCGTGGCAATGGTATATGCTACGATCGGTACCCACTTTGTCTCTTTAAATTCAAGTGCAAGTGCTGTTGCAACGGTAAAGATGGTGTTGCTATGTCCCGACGGTGATGAAGTAAAAGATTTCCGTTTAAAAGGAGGGGCGAAATCGAAACTTGAAGTGGCGCGATCGGGCCTGTTGCGGCGAATCAGTGTTTTTGTAGTTGCATAAATGAGGGTTGAAATTGCAAGACTTTTGGTCCCGCCTAATGCAGCACTTTGAATCTTTTCGCTTTTTGTGGCGAGACCGGCCACGTACATCGCGGGAAAAAGAAAAAGACCATAGCGGTTCCCGAATGGCTCAACAATATGGGCCGTTTCAGTAGCAAACTGGCTATGATTGAGTTGTGTTATTCTTTTTATTTCCCAATCGGCTGAAAGTGCTCCGATGGTGACTCCTGAAAAAATGCTGAAGTTGCGCCAGTCGCGACCCTTCCAATGTATAGGACGGGTAACAACATGCCCAAGATCAGTAAAATAACTTAAGAGGTATTCTCTGTTTAATTTGTAATTGGGTTCAACGATAACGACACTATCGTTGGTTTGCAATAAGGCGCTGGAATCAGTGACAATGTGCAGAGTATCCTGGGTATATGCCGGAATAACAGCAGCCGACAAAATGAACAAGAGAAAGAATCGCCGCAAAGGTGTATTTTTTAGGGTCAAAAATAGGTTATAGATTATATTTATCTCAAATTAAGATACTTGATATTACCATCACTTCCTTTAAATATATCCATGCAGGATTCTCCCGCCGTTTTGGTTTATCCTGACCTTGTTAAAAAGAATATTGACATGGCTATTGCCATGGCCGGCGGTACTGCAAGATTACGCCCTCATGCGAAAACCCATAAGATGGCTGAAGTAACATCTATGTTAATCGATGCGGGAATCACAAAGTTTAAATGTGCAACGATTGCTGAAGCCGAGATGCTTGCTGCTGCCGGAGCGAGGGATGTGCTGCTGGCTTATCAGCCAACAAATGTCAAGGCGCAAAGATTGTTGTCGCTTGC